>REDJ01000194.1 GCA_007693555.1 Bacteroidota bacterium | reverse complement strand
CACTTATGGTCATCGGCTGGGTTCTGAATATTATTGCAGGCGAAACCTGGTTCCGGTATCTTGGAATTACTCCGGATGGAGTTTTTGGTTTGTTTTAATGATTTCTTAATATGGATTAATATTTAATATTAATTAATTTTATATGATTTAAAACGTAAATAGAGTATTATGAATTGAAAGAAAATTTCAGGAGAGATATCCTGTTGAACACCAAATAATCAAAATAGAGTTTAATTGCTAACTAAAAATAGAAGCTTATGAAAAATTTTATTACCATACTGGGATTTCTGATAATAAGTTCTCTCTTATTGTCACAAACCAACCCAACGCCGCAAACTTTGCCCTATACTGAGGATTTCTCAGCTTTGGAGCACAGTTCTACATCCTGGCCTGAGGGGATCCAGGGCTGGAGGATAAATAATGCAGCACCAGGAACAGAATTTGTTTTGGTTCCTGCCACCGGTAATCGGGGCCTAGAGCCCGGAGGCACTGCTGCTTCTTTAGGAAATAATGTTTTTAACTTTAACCAGAAGATAGGTTTTAGAAGTACCACCGGGGGAAATAATATGTTAGCCCTTGCTATCAACACCCAGGGTTATGAAGAAATATCAATTACTTACGATGTAATGACTATACGGAATCTTGCCGGAGCTCATGAGGATAATGTCATTAGCGAAGTGGGCTTACAATATAGAGTTGGGACGGTGGGAGATTTTATCAATGTGTCAAATACTGCGTATCGTAACCCTGATGACCAAACACAAGAAGAAGGCTTTGAAGGACAAAACATTCAGCAAGTTTCTGTGACTTTACCTCCTGAAGCTAACAATGAGGAAGTTGTGCAATTAAGATGGCTTATGAGAGATATTTCCGGGGATTTAACATCGGATAATAATGATTTCAGACCCAGCTTTGCCATAGATAATATCTCTATTACCGGTCATGAAATTAGTCTTACCGATTTTTACTACAACGGTACGGGCAGCCTTGCCGAATTAACCAGCTGGGGTTCAGAAACCGACGGAAGCGGCACCAATCCAGCAGATTTCAACAGTGCCAATCAGAAATTTATTGTTACAAATACCACACTGGTAACACTTGCTGAAAGTTGGACAGTAAGTGGCGAGAATGCCCTTGTGATAGTTGGTGATGGTGACAGCGAAACGGAACTCATTGCCAATGCAGCATTTACTGCCACTACTTCAGTTGAAAATAATGGGAAACTGGTTATGCAACATGCAGAACAACCCATATTAGATGAATTAAAGACCGGATCTGCCGTGGTTTATTCCAATGATGCTGTAAATATTCAGTATAACGACTATTTTAATCTTACCATTGAAAATTCCAACCCGGTTTTTAGTGATGATGGAGTAATCCGTATTGCTGGAAACCTGACATTATCGGGTAATCTGGTTATGCCAGATGCCAGGGGGGCAGCTCTTTACAATTTAGTTTTCAATGGTGCCGGTGATCAGCACATCAATACAGGAAATAACGTTTTGCGTGGCTATGACATGACCTTTGAAAAAAATACCGGGAGTATCACTTTTGAGGAGGGCAGCACAATTTCTTCTGACAATCAGATGATTTTTGACATCGCAACAGGAGCATCTTTTGCAGACAATGGTATTACTATCTATGCAGGAAATAGCGTAAACATTGCCGGAGATGGTGATTCATATAGTTTTACGGGAACACTTATCCTGGCAGGCGATGAAGAAGGAATTGTAAAAGGATCAGGGGCAAACAATAATTTTAATTTGCGGGAACGAACAAACGTAAATGATAATATTGTTGCAGAGCTAAATAACCTGATCATTCGTGTTGCCAATACAGATGGAGAATTCAGACTCCGATCCGGATCAACAAACGAGCTGGTCATTAATGGAAATTTTATTGTGGAAGCAGGGGCAGATGGAAGAATCCGTTTATATAACAATGCCCTTGTTGTTTTGGGCGACATTCTTATCGAAGAAGGCTTCAGCGGTACCATAGACGATATAAATACTATAGCACTTGAAGGAAGTGACCAAAAAATCGAAAGTGCCTTTGAGTTAAATGCAGGCAATTTGATAGTAAGCAATGGCCTTACCCTTGATGCAAACCTGACCATTGAAGAATACCTGGAGTTTGGCGGAGGGATAGAAGTCTCAGAAAACGCTCTTTTGATACTTCATGAGGGGGCAACCATAAATGGCTATAACGAGAACAATTTTATATCCGGCACCATGGCCTATCTTTCTGATAATCTTGATGCAACAGACATCTTTTATCCCTTGGGTATAAATGGCAACTTTCTGCCGGTAACGATGCAGGTACAGCATAATGCCGACGTTGAAGAGAAAGAATTGCATTCCCTGTATATTTCAACTACTGACCCGGGATTACCTTTCCCGTCTGACATTGAACAAGTTTATACCGATTACTTTTTTGAACTGAATCTTGGGGCCAATGTGGAAAATGCCCATATAATGCTTCCTTATGATACGGAAGATGCGCAATTGGACCCGGATCTGTTGCGCATTGTAAAATCTGACAGTGATGAATGGTTTAGCCTGGGAGGTACTATTGTTAATGGGTCTGTAAAAACTGAGGATTCTTTCACTCAGGGTGGAACATTTGCCCTTGCAGAGCAAAAGGTTGGAAGCACCAATGCCATCACCTATTTTGCTTTTGAAGATCTTGAACCCACTGTGGAAGGGATCATTGAAGGTTTAAACATTACTGTAAATGTTCCTTTCGGTACAGAAAGAAACGGACTGGTACCAAGCATTATTCACAATGGGGCATCCATTGACCCTGAATCAGGCGTTGCGCAAGATTTTACAGTGGAAGTAACCTATACTGTTACAGCAGAAAATGATGATGAAGCTACCTATACCGTTACGGTGAATGAGCTTCCTGATACCCAACCTCACCAATTGGCTATTGCCGATATCAATGGTGGTGAAGATGTTATTCAGGGGCAATCGTTTTCTGTTATTGTTGAACTTCAAAACGAAACCGGGGATGAGGTCGCTGCTTTATCAGCTATTGAAATTGAGTTAAGCATGGAGGATGGTGCTACAGGGAATCTTGCGGGAACAACAACCCTTTCTCTTGCAGAGGGTGAATCATCGGTTGAGTTTACTGACCTTACCTACGATGTGGCAGAGTCTGTTCAGATCAGGGCAAGTGCAACCAGCCTTGAGGATGGAGTATCGGAAAGCTTTGATGTACTGGCACCAGTCTATGCTTTACACGTTTGGGCTTCCCCGCCCGGCGGAGGAATTATCAGTGGCAATGAACAGGGTGAATACGCTGAAAGTGAATCTGTAACTTTAACCGCAGAGGCATCAAATGGTTTTATATTTGAAAAGTGGACCGATGCTGAAGGAGTAGAGCTGTCGCAGGATAATCCTTATACCTTTGCAATGCCTGGTGAAGACAAAAGCATTGTAGCAGTTTTTGTCCTGCAGCTATCGTCTGATTTGTTGCATTACTGGCATTTTAACGATTTAGACTTAGGCCAAAATGACCCACAAGAGGTTGAATCGGATTTTTCAGCCAATGGCCTTTCAGCCCGGATCACTTATCCGGGAGAAGGTGCAGGTTACATGGATGACAGAACCCACAGGACACAGGACCCTGTTTCTAACCTGAACCTGCAAATAGGCCAGGAACCCGATCAGGGTGCTGTGCTTAGGGTCAGAAATCCGGCTAATACCCGCGAACTCATTATTGAGGTTCCATCAACAGGGTTTGAGGATCTTTATTTTACATTTGCCACCACCCGTACATCCAATGGGGCAGCACAACAGGAATTATACTATTCTGTCAATGGAGGAGATGATTGGATTCAACTGGGTGATGCCTATAATGTAACGGAGCTGAATACCGATGCTTATTATAATGGCTGGATGCTGATAAATGCCGATTTAACAGCCATAGAAGAAGCACAGAATAACCCTGATCTGCAATTCAGGATTTTGTTTGTTGGCGAAGGAGCTGATAATACTAGTGGTAACCATCGCTTCGACAACATCAGTCTAACCGGAGCACAAATAATAGGTGATGCTGCTACACAACTTGCCATTACTTCCATTAATGCCGGAAATCCGGTAGTTGCAGGAGAGGAATTCAGCATCCAGGTGCAGGCCCGTGATGAAAACGGGGATCCGGCAGTAGTAGAAACAGCTATCGGTGTAACGGTAAGCCTGGCATCCGGAAACGGTACTTTGGGTGGTAATCTAACCGGAACAATTGATGCAGGAAGCACTTCAGTTACCATCACAGGTATTACCTATGATATTGCAGAAGATATTTCCCTAACTGTTTCAGCAGATGAACTTGAAGATGCTACATCCGAAATATTTGCTGTGGTAAATCCCACTTACATGCTTACGCTGCAGATTTCTCCATCGGGTGCCGGTACAATATCTGGAACCGAAGCCGGTGATTACGAAGAAGGTACTGTGATCAGTCTCACAGCTGAGCCGATTGCCGGCTTTGTATTTGTTAACTGGACAGATGGACAGAATGAAGTCTCAACAGAAAGCACCTACAGCTTCTCCATGCCTGCAGAAAATATTACCTTGACGGCAAATTTTGAAGAAATTTATACAGGTGGCCCAATGCTTGTTCACT
>REDJ01000174.1 GCA_007693555.1 Bacteroidota bacterium | reverse complement strand
TGTCCATAGCTGTATGGTAAAAGGATTGGTTAGGGCCCTGTAGACCTCTTCGGGACTTGCTTTGATTCTTTGAGTAATTTTGAGTTCCATAATCTTATTTTTTTTCGAGTACAAAAGCCGTAAGTGAAGGAATATATAAACGCAGAGCCGGATTACCAAATGCATTTTCATGGGTCTCATGTATATATTCAACATCCTGTCTTGCATAACCACCAAAGGCAGGATTATCAGTATCAAGCACCACCTGATATTTCCCCCGGGTAACCTCAAAGGCATAATCAGTAAAAGATTGAAATGGATTAAAGTTAAAGACAAACAGATACTTACCTCTTTCAAAGATCAAAACCTGATCGGTTGTATTTTGCACTCTGGGGTAGCCCACATGCTTTTGAATTATTTTTTTACGTTTAAAAAATCCTATCATCTCTTTATCAAAACTATCAAGGAAACGATAACGCAATTCTTCATTTTTTGCCAGGCTCCATTGACGACGGGCATAGTGGTAAGACCAGTTGTTGTGCCTTCCGGGGAAATCGATCCATTCAGGATGGCCAAACTCATTCCCCATAAAATTAAGATAACCATTACCGGCAGTGGCAAGCGTAAGCAAGCGTATCATTTTGTGCAGCGCAATTCCGTTATCCACAATAATATTCTGATGGTTAACATGCATATTGAAGTACATTTCCTTATCCATGAGCCAGAAAATGATGGTCTTATCTCCCACAAGAGCCTGATCATGTGATTCGGCATAGTGAATGGTTTTCTCGTCAGACCGTTTATTTGAAAGGTTGTGATACATATCGCCCACATTCCAGAACTCAAGCCGGGTTTCTTTAATTGTTTTTATCCAGAAATCGGGTATTCCCATTGCCAGGCGATAGTCAAAACCATATCCGCCCTGTTCAGCAGGTGTTGCCAGGCCTGGCATACCACTCATTTCTTCGGCAATGCTTATGGCATCCGGATTAACCTGATGAATGAGTTTATTGGCCAGTTTGATATACGCAATAGCATCATCGTCCTGGTTGCCATTATAATATTGCTGATATTCTGTGAATGCGGTTCCCAGTCCGTGATCATTGTAAAGCATGCTCGTAATACCATCAAAACGATATCCATCAAACTGATATTCTGTAAGCCAGAATTTGCAGTTGGAAAGCAGGAAGTGTAACACTTCGTTTTTTCCGTAATCAAAGCATCGACTGTCCCAGGCGGGATGATCGCCGCGAGATCCCTCATGAAAGAATTGGTATAAAGTACCATCATACCTGCTGATCCCTTCCACTTCATTTTTTACGGCATGAGAATGCACAATATCCATTACCACAAAAATTCCCATCCCATGGGCAGCATCAATCAGTGCCTTCAGGTCATCGGGAGTGCCAAAGCGGGAAGATGCAGCGAAAAAGCTGCTAACATGATACCCGAACGAACCGTAATACGGGTGTTCCTGAATAGCCATTAACTGGATTGTATTGTAACCCGATTTTTTGATGCCGGGTAAAACATTCTTCCTGAACTCATTAAAGGAACCCACTTTGTATTCTTCAGTGGCCATACCTACATGCGCTTCATACACGAGCGGTACAAAGTCTTTTGTCTTTTCAGGAGATTGATTTTGCCACTTGTAGGGCTTTGGCGGATCCCAAACCTGTGCATTGAAAACATGCGTTTGTTCATCCTGAACCACACGGCGGGCCCATGCAGGAAGGCGGTCTTCGCTGCCGCCTTCCCAGCACATATGCAGTTTGTATAAGTCAAGATGCTTTAATGTTTTTAACGGTAACTCAAGTTCCCAGTTTCCATTTTCTTTTTTCTGAAATGAAAATTCATCCCTGGTTTGCCATTCTGAAAACTCACCAACCAGGTAAATCCGGGTGGCATTGGGAGCCCATTCGCGCAAAATCCAGTTTTCATTTTGCTTTTGCAAGCCATAATACATAAAACCTACGGCAAACTCCTCCAGGCTGTTTTTTTCTCCCAGCAATTCCTTTTCTTTACTTTCTGCGCGTTTAAGACGTCCTATAATGGCCTCGGCAAACGGCTGAAGGTAAGGGTCATTTTCCAGATATACAGGATATTTCATGGTTTTGTATATTATAAATTGAGAATTTTTAAAGGTAAATATAAAGTTTTAACTTTTAATAATGACGTTTCAATTGTTACCTAATATTTACCCGACTTTTGTTTTTGAAAAATTTACTTTCAGTGAAATAATAAAAGCCAGCAAGGCAAACCCTAAAGTAAGACCATCTACCCAGTCGGCAGGTGGTGTATAACCCGAAATCCTGGTCACGAGAAAACTTACATATGAAGTGGGAAGACCAGTATAACCAAGCTCGCGCAATACCTGCCAGTGCCAGTCGGTAAAAGGGCAATACCCCCATCCATACCAGATTCCTAAAATAAACCATGAAGCCAAAGTTAATGAAATGACAATCAGATGAATTTTCCTCAATGGTTTCCATATCCAGCCTGTTAGATTAAACAAAATCAATAGTAAATGAAAAATCGTAAAGAAATAATCAGCAATAACGAGCATAGGAATTACTTTTTATTGGAATAAATGAACTAACAAAGAACAAAATTATTTTTCTGCTGTTAAAAATGGAAATGATTTTTTACTTTTGCTCACGATTTGGGCAGATAATTATAAATAAAAATATTAATCATGGATCTGAAAAAAATCTTTACTCCAAAGGTACTTGTAATTACCGGGATTATACTTTTTGCTGCTGTTATGCGACTGGTTCCCCATTATCCTAATTTTACCCCCATTGCCGCCATCGCTTTATTTGGTGGCGCGCATCTGGGTCGCAAATGGCTGGCTTTTTTCGTTCCGCTTTTTGCTTTGTTTATCAGCGACCTGCTCATTGGGTTTCACGGATTCATGATTCCTGTTTATGTAAGCTTCGCACTAGTAGTTCTGCTGGGAAACCTTATGCGTAATAACATCAAAGTAGCCACAGTGCTAGGCGGTGCAGTTGCATCATCAGTGCTTTTCTTCCTTATAACCAATTTTGCTGTATGGGCAGGAAGTCCTTTTTATCCGCAAACTTTCAGCGGCTTAATGCAAAGCTATACTATGGCAATACCTTTTTTCCATTCATCATTGCTGGGAGATCTGTTTTACAGCAGCGTATTATTCGGGTCATTTTATTTTTTAAAGCAACATTATCCTGCACTAAGCAGCATTAAATTATAAATTTCAATTAGAAGAATAAAAAAAGCCGGAACTGCTAACGTCAGTTCCGGCTTTTCTTTTTAGGATTTAGTTTTACATATCATCTTCTGATAAGGTAATAATTCCATCCACATTGAATTTTGTATTGGGGAAATTTTCATCATTATCCTTGATCACAAGAATAATATCATTGAAATCTTTATCACCACCCGGTAGCATAATATCTTCGAAAGTAAGCACCAGATCTTCGCAACCATTCTCGATAAATAGGAGATGTTGCTGATTATTATTGTTATTAAAGTCAATATTGGTATAGTGGGTGTATACCCCATCAACCATTTGTCCGTTTGCCCAGCCTTGTGCAACCAGGTAAAAACCTATAACAGTATTGGCAGGGAACGGTTCATTGCCCAGCTGAACCATATCGCCAGGTTCCAGTCCACCACCACTGCCAACCATCGAAGCATTGGGAAACACAACATATTTCTCAAGTTCTTCGATGCTGGAAGGAGGATTATCAGCAGGATAGGCATAATAACCGAAAGTATTTTTCCAGCCTGCACCTTCCCAGATAAATTTAACATAAACCGGAGTTTCTTCTTCAACTGTTACATTCAGGGTAACGCCTTCCTCAAATAAGTAAGGGTGAAGATTCATTGCATTCTGACCTTCAGGGAACATAAGAGTGATGGCATCCATGAGTGTCGGGCAAGGTTCTCCCGGAATGATATCATCAGGAATACCTTCATCAATGCTTATGGAAAGGATCTTAAGGCCACCCAGTCCGCTTGCAACAAAAATAATGCTGTCGCGCGACTGGACAAAGTTTGCCGACCCCATGTCATTAAAAGCCATGGTTCCGTGAATTACCACCTGGTCGTTGAGTTCTTCTATTATTTCACCTACAGCAATACCCGATTCACCATTACCCATAAAAATCAGTGAATTATTGAGCGAAACACTGTTGGTGACATGATTCTCATCATCTGCTCCTACAGGGGTTTCAGGTTTGGGGATATGCTGTTTTATGGTTCCGTCAAGTTCCATCATCCTTACTCCCTCCTCGTTGAGGGCAGCAAAAATATAAGAATCGTTTACGGAAATTTCTGATTTGGAATAAGGAGTATTTGCCCCTCCGATGGTATAGTTGGCAACAAAATCAGAAGAGTTCAAATCAAAAACATTAATGGTTCCTGGTTGACCGGAAAGGATAAAGGCCTGATCAGAATTTGAGGCAACAGAACGTGCGTCAAATATCTCTTCTGACTTCACAAGATTATAGTTTCGGTCAAAAATGGTAATACCTCCATTATCACCGGAAGTAATAAAAATATTAGAATCACTCACCTGAATACCATTGGCTGAATATGAAGGAATATCCTTAATCACATCCACTGCGGAAATCTGCATTTGGGTGTTTAGTGACAAAACCTGGAAAAAAGCAGGATCTTC
>REDJ01000099.1 GCA_007693555.1 Bacteroidota bacterium | reverse complement strand
ATACTTATCTCCCGTAACAGATCCTAAACGTAAAACCCGTTTCACCTGGGAAATGATAAAGATTAACGACAACTGGGTGGGTATTAATACATCGGTTCCCAACCGGCTGGCCTTTGAGTTTATGAAAAGTAATATCATTCCGGGTCTGGAGGGTTTTTCTGAAATCCGCAGAGAGGTTAAATACAACAACAGCCGCCTGGATATCATGGCTACTAAACCCAACGAAACCTGCTTTGTGGAAGTAAAAAATGTTACTCTTAAAGAAGGTGAACTTGCACTGTTCCCCGATGCAGTGACCACCCGCGGCCAGAAACATCTGCAAACCCTAATGGAACTTAAGCAAAACGGAATAAGAGCAGTTATGCTTTACGTGGTTCAGCGGATAGATGTAAATGCCTTTGCCCCAGCGGAAGATATTGACCCTATGTATGCTCAATTGCTTCGCCAGGCATACAGCAAGGGTGTGGAAATCATTCCCATTCAGGTAAAGGTTAGCCCGGAAAAGATTATATTTAACAGATTGCTTGAGGTTACAGGGATTTAAACAGAATTCAATTTTTGATTCTACATCCCCTCAGCCCCCTTGAAAGGAGGAATTGCCCTGTTGAGTCTTCCATCTTTCAAAATTTCATCTTGGCATATAAAATATAATTTGTACTTTTGTACCCCCAAACAAAGGAACGGTTCCGTAGCTCAGCTGGATAGAGCAACAGCCTTCTAAGCTGTGGGTCCCAGGTTCGAATCCTGGCGGAATCACGAGGAAGCCCGCTATGTGCCGGGCTTTTTTTTTAATGAAGGAACAACCAGTGGCGTTTGAAAATTTTAAATTGAATAGAAATGATAAAAGCGGAAATACAATTTCCGCTTAGCTTTAACATAATGCCCAGCTTCAAGTATTAAATCACTCTGTCCTCATACTGTCAACCGGATTGGTTCTCGACGCCATCCAGGCCTGTGAGAAGGTTGCAGCGGTTCCTACCAGGGCGGCAAGTAAGCCGGACAAAAGGAAAAGATACCAGTAATCGACCATGTTGATCCTGAAGGCAAAATTCTCCTGCCAGAGGCTAATCACCCATGCCGACAGAGGCCATGCAATCAGGCAGGCTACCACTGTCCAGCGCCACATATCGCGAAACAAAAGTACAAGTATCTGGGGTAAGGTGGCACCCAACGTTTTCCTTATTGCTATCTCCTTGATTTTCTTTTGAATTGTAAAAGAGGTCAGCGCAAATAATCCCATGAAAGAAATAATAATGGCTATCAGGGCTGCTGCGAGTGTGAGCCGATTCAAATGCTCTTCCTGATCGTACATCTGCACAAATAAATCATCCACAAAAAAATATTCAAAAGTGTAGTTGGGGTCGGCATTTTCAAATCTCTGTCTAATCCAGTCCATTGTCTCACGACTATTACCGGGAAGCATTCGAATACTAATTCTGGAGAAATATCTTTCCCACATGGTAAATGCCATTGGATCTATTTCATTGTGCAACGACTGAAAGTTAAAATCAGATACCACACCAATTACCCTACCGGAATGCTGCCAGATAACGATATCTTCTCCGATGGGTTTTTCAAGCCCAAGTGCTCTTACTGCGGCTTCATTTAGAATTATTGCTGATGTATCGGTCATCATTTCCGGATCAAAATCACGTCCCTTGACAAGCCTGATTCCAAATGTCTCCAGGTAGTCATGTTGTATATAGCTCTCATACATCATTACTGCCGTTTGTGGAGGGTCCGATGCTCTGCGGCTGTTCTGAAGACTAATATTTTCACCGGGCACATCATGTGAGGCTGTTACATGCGTTATGGCAGGGTTCTGCAACAATTCAGCTTTCAGTGCAGGATAAGCATTGCGTATGGTTTGGGTAAGTCCTCTCACCGAAACAATATTTTCGCGATCGAACCCAAGGTCTTTGTTTTGCATATAGGATACCTGACGATTAAGGAGAAATACACTGGTAATAAGGAAGATGGAAATGGTAAACTGAAAAATAACCAGAACCTTGCGTATAAACCGGCTGGCAACAGTGTTTTTGGTTAATCCTTTAAGAACTACTATAGGCTGAAATCCAGAAAGATAAAGTGCAGGATACATTCCTGCCACAATCCCGGTCACCAGCGCCAATAAAATAACCATGAGGAGCATACCCGGATGATACCAGTAATCCAGTCTCAAAGTGTCACCAAGCAACGATGAAAACTGACCGATAAGCAATTCGTTAAGCATCAGCGACAGGATGAAAGCGAAAATGGCAATCAACACCGACTCCCCGATAAACTGCAGGATCAGATCCTTCCGAAAAGCTCCCATTACCTTGCGGATACCAATTTCGCGCATTCGCTTTTCAGATTGCGCCGTTACCAGGTTAATGAAGTTGAATATAGCAATGACAATTACTGCCAGAGCCAGAAACGAAAAAATATAAACATGTCTTATATCCCCTGTCTTTGCGTATTCAAAGCTAAACCCGGAATGAAGATAAATCCTGTCCAGGCGCTGCAACCCGTGTGTTCCTGACATGCCTATGGGTTGGAACCTTTCATTAAAATAATGATCAGCCACTGCCGTAACTTTTTCTCTTAAAACATCCGTATCGGCACCCTCTCTTTTCAAAATGTATGTAGGAAAAGAGACACCATGCATCTCAATAATATTAAATCCGGGCCTTACCAAGCTATGAAAAGATGCAAGTATATCGAACTGCAAATGGGAGTTGGCCGGAGGATCTTCCATTAGTCCGGTGATCCTGTAATGATCTCCCCTGATGGTTAAAGTTTTACCAATGGGATCATGGTCAGAAAAATACTTTTCCGACATGCTCTTTGTAATGACTGCACTAAATGGTTCAGCAAATACTTTATCAGGGTTACCTTTTAACACAGGGAAATTGAATATGCTGAAGAAGTTTTCATCAACCCAGAAAACCTTATCGTTGGTAAACCGCTTGTCTTCATAGATCACTTCCGTAATTCCAACTCTGAAGATACGGCAAACCTCTTCAGCCTCGGGCACTTCATCAGCTATATACTGTGCAATATCTCCGCTGCTAAAGGAAGCAGAAAGGCTTTTTCCATCGGCAAATGATCCATCAAGCGTGATTCGGTATGTGCGGTGGGCGTTTTTGTGGAATTCATCATAGCTTAGCTGATGATAAACAAAAATCATGATAAGAACGGATACCGAGAAACCCAATCCAAGGCCGGCAATATTTATAATTGTATGGGTTCTGTTTTTCAAAAGTACCCGCCAGGCAATTTTAAAATAATTCCAGTTCATTTTTATTTTTTATTGAATATCTATGGTTTAACCAGGACACAAAATGAAGTTTTTTTGAAGTAACAAATAAAAAAATGGAAAACAACCATGGTTAAGTTTTAATACAAAACCAAAATCCTGAAATGAATTCTTGCATAAAATAGATCTATAAAAATAAGTTTTGTTGGTTTATTTTGAATGATTCCTGATCCGAATTTCTAAGAATTATTTCCAGATTTAATATCACAAACCGAACCACTCCCCTTAATGCCCTATTAATCAGGCGAAAAAAATAATATTGAGAAGTAATAAAACCCATAAGAAGAACTCAGATTGTCCATTATTGTCCATAGGCGTACATAAGTAACCGTTTTAGGACACTATTATGAAAGCTTGCATCCATCGTTCAGAGTTAATTGAAATTGTCGGAAATGAAAACAAAATCTTTTTAAAAAACTGATATGCAGCAGCGACTGAGCATATTCCTAAAAATCTATAAAAAGCAATAATATTTTGTTTAAATAAAATATTTCTTAGGATTAATTAGTCATTTGTAAATAACTTTACGCAATGATTTTTTTGAGAAAAATAGAGCTCACAAGGGAAACAATTAGGGATTGATACTGGTTAGAGTTTTGGGAATATTGCATTTAGAGACAGAGTTCCTATTTATCAGAACTGAGGAAAATTATCAATTCGATTTTATTAATATTATTTTTGATAAAAACAGATAAAACCTTATATTTTATTCGATAATTTACTTAATTTTGTATACAGAATAAATTATTTTTCATATTTATCCGACAAATTTTAAAAAGATGAAAAGAATTACATTGTTAGCTTTAGGACTTGTATTAATATTCTCAGGGTGTCAGAAAGACGCTGAAACTGAATATATTTCCAGTGACCCTGTTCACCCAAGGATAAGCCTGAAGAATCAAAAAATTCCGGTGGTTCCGGGATTTGGACTCAAAACGGACCCTGGCGAAATTATTGGATATGAATTTACACTTGTAGCCGAAGTTGATGCACCCGTTGTTGATGATCAGGTTGTTCAGGCAACCCATGTTGAAATTGTGGGTAATTGGGCCTTCGTTTCCTATAACATGCGTGGCAGTCAGCACCTGGGAGCAATTGATATTATAGATATTACAAATCCGGCAAATCCATTGATTATACACACAGTTGAGTTTGATGACAAAGATGTAAATACAGTTGGCTGGTATGACGGGCTTGTTGTAATAGCCGGACAAAATGCAGAAGGGGCATATTATGGTTTTTATGATATGGACAAGGATTCTACTGGTATTCATAGTTTATTGTCTTTTTCTGCAATGAGTATGAAGGTGAGTGATGACCTTATTCATGTTGTGAGTGGAGATACCGGTGGTTTATCATTGATTGATATAACAGGGGTTACGGATTATTTTGAATTCACTGATGCACGCTCAGTTGCTGTTCATGATGATATTTTTATTCTCACATCTTCCGGTATTTTTAATTTAACCGGTGGCAGTACAGCTATCCCATCCGGCTATCTGCAAACCGGATCTAAAGCAGACCTTGACATAACTGACTGTCACTTGTTTGCTGCAGTAAACAGAGGTGGTGTTTACATTTTAAATCCCAATGATTTATCCGTAATTCAAACATTAAGCAAGCCTATTGCCCCTGAAGGGATGGATGCTGAAGATTTTGTCAGCAATTCAGTTTCATTCAACGAGCTTCTGTTTATTGCAGATGGAGGAGCAGGCATCAGGGTGGCAGGACAATCAGAAAATGAGTTTATAGAATACGGCTATTTTGATTTTGGAGGACCACTGTCATCAAATTTTGTAAAATCAGCCGGTAACTATGTTTTTGTAGCTACAGGTCTGGGTGGTTTAAAAATCCTGACTTTTGAAGAAGTTTATGATGATTGCACATGGACACCGGAAACTGCTTTCGGAGGTTCTGAACCCGGTGGTGGACCCGCCTGGTGGTATTATATCGACAATTCTGTTGAAATTATGCATCCCATTTATGCAGGTCAGGAACTGATTGAAGGTGCATACATTACTATCGGTCGTTGTGATAATGATGTATATGTTACGCTGACCATTGAACTGGGAGAAAATATGATGCTACGTGATGTTTCTGAACCCGTAAAAATTCAAGGCTATAATGAAGACAACCTGCCTTCAACAAGGCCGCCTGCCGGGTTATTCACTACTTACAAAGGAAATGAACTGGTTGTGGAAGTTCCTCATTATCCTTATTACGTTGTTCATTTGGACGTAAAAGTGTGTAATTAAATAATTGTCATCATAGTTCATTCTGAATAAAAAAAATCAGATTAGATTATTGAAGTCTAATCTGATTTTTTTAGTGGCATAATCAATTGCAAAACAAAAAAAAGAGAAACACCATAAAAGCTATATGTCTTATGGTAATTTCAATCTTTTATACATCTGACAGAAATCCCAATATTTTTAAAACTTAATGTGCTTTGCATGCTGCCGGAGTTAAAAAACAAATCTCTGTACCAGGCATAAAAGCCAGAGTCATCCTGAGTAGAACTCCACCAGTATCCGCTAAAGCCAAGAAAACTAAAGGTGCCACCCAGATATTCACGCATACCTGCAGGATAACCCAAAAATCCAAAATCATCAGTTCCATGATGTGTAGAATGCTCGTACCACATAGGGTGATCCGTTACATCACATTCTTCACCCAGTGGAGAATTTAACTGACGACAGGATTTCAGCTGATTGCCAATATTGCTGCTGTTAATCGACCCTACATAAGTCGTTAATGTATTCCATTCGGAATCTGTCGGCACATGCCATCCTGCAGGACATAATCCGCGGCTGTCATTAACAGCATGCCAATTGTAAAGCTTTCCGTATAGGCTGGCCATTTGTTCAGGTGAATCAATCCCTTCGGCCATGGGATGCTCGTGATCAAAAATGGCATATGCACCTGATGTTGTATTTTGCCATTCCGATTCACTTAGCCCTGTTAGAATAGGGTTTCCATTGCTGTATTTACTGGTACGGAGATTTTCTTTAATCCAGCATTGATTTCCTATCTTAACAGTATTATATAAATTACCATCTGCATCTGAAACAGTGGGAAAACCCGGGCATGGCAAACCATCACCATTTCCGTTACCATTCTCCGGAATAGTTTGAAAAGACCTTTGGTTTCCGTAGGCTGTTCCTTCGGCATTGGTGGCATATGCTCTCACGTAATAGGAGGTCAGAGGAGTGAGATTTAAAATATTGCTGATAAAAGTTCCTGTTCCCTGGCCGTCTGTTGAAAATCCGGTATTCGTATTCAAATCAGGATTGGGTAATGTATGCCACACCACTCCCCTTGCTGTTACGGGAATACCACCGTCCTGCATTACATTTCCTCCTGAAACTGCGCTATTGTGGGTTATATCGGTAACAGGAGCGGTTGTAACAGTCAGCTGACCGTTACATGGGCCCCATATTGGTATTCCATTACAAAAAGTTAGTGTTTGACCGGTTATTCCGGGTGAAATAAACAACCATTGAGTACCATCCCAGTACATCATTTCGCCCGGACTGGTTCCCGGGGGAATGCTTCCGGGTGGCCCTTCGGGACCCGGCGGTCCTTCTGCTCCAGGAGGACCAATTGGCCCCTGTTCCCCGGGTGGACCAACCGGACCCTGTTCTCCCGGCGGACCGGCAGGTCCTGGTGGTCCTTCAGGTCCCGGTGTACCACTTTGCAAAGCATATAATGCATATGGTACGCTCAATATCTGGGATATCCCAATAATATTGTAATTTGTACCTCCTTCAGGATCTATCTCTGTTTTTATAAAGTATGGCCCTTCAGACCAATCTATCAAATCAAGACCTGTTCCATCTCCTATTTCGATACTTATCAAACCATTGGCATTGGTTTCCGGAAACTGGATCTCTGTGTACACTGCAGTTCCTTCAACTGAGCCCTGAAGGATGTTTATTCGTATTCTAATCTGCTGCTGGATAACCAGTTCATTATTGGCATCCCTTATTACAGCCTGATAAGAAATTCTTTGTGGCACCTGTCCCGATAACTCAGTCCCTAAAAGCTGACAGATCATTAAAAATATGAAAACTTTTACCTTACCTAAGTTCCTACTTTTCATAGCCCAAAATATTTTGTGAAACCTAAATGAGCCCCGAATGCTCAGTAATTAATGAACTAATCCCACAATTGTGGGGAGAATTCATAAAACATTTAGAACAAACTGTTTTTATAAAATACTGATTAATGCAAGTTTTTTTTGCAAGCGAAAACCCTATGAATTAGCTCAATTATATTCTGATAAAAACCTTAATAACTTAATAATAAAAAAAGGGGAGGAAAGATAAAGATACGTTTTTTTTTCTGAAAAAAACAAATTTATATGCCTGAAATACAGGCATATATGTTTATATGTAAATATTATTACAAATGGGTTCCGGAAAATAAAAAAACAAAACATTCAAATTTTAACAAACAACTAATCCACAAGAATGTTAATAGTTTAATTTCAAAAAAACAAATACCCCTGGAGAAAAAAGCTATGTATAGATTTTTTATCGTTTTAATATCGGTCATTATGTCATCAACCTCTGCAAATGCTCAAACCGAGCATCAAAAATATACTCTGGTTCAAAAATTTCCTGGTTTCGAAGTAAGACATTATCCGCCGGCACTACTGGCGACTGTGCATACTCAGGCAAATTCATACCGCGAGCTGAGTTCACCAGGCTTCCGTACCCTGGCGGGATATATTTTCGGAGACAATTCAGAAGGGAAAAAAATTGCAATGACTGCCCCTGTGCATATGGATATTGGGCAGGAAGGTTCAAGCATGAGTTTTGTTATGCCTTCAGAATACAGCTTTGAAGATCTGCCTGAACCTGCTAACAGGGAAATAACCTTGCAGGAAAGCTCACCTGAGTATGTTGCAGCACTCACATTCGGGGGCTATGCCAATGACGAAAAAATAAAGGAAGAAACTGAGAAACTGATGAAATACCTGCGCGATAACCAGATACAATCCGTTGGTAACTTCAGATTTCTGGGATATAACAGCCCCTACAGATTCTGGAACAGGCGAAATGAAATTATTGTGAGAATAAATTGGGAATAATTCTTTAGGTTTGCCGAAAATTTGGTTTTATGCAAGAATGTATAGGAAGATTCTTTTCTCAAAACGGCAAATTAAGCGATACCAAACACTTTGATTCTTCATTTCTTTCCACTCCCCATTATATTTATGAAGCATTTCGCGTCATTGACGGTATAGCACTTTTTCTGGAAGACCATCTTGCCAGGCTGGAAGAAACCTGTAACCTTTCAAAAAAATGTCATGGTTTTTCAATTGAAGAAGTTTACCGGCAGGTTTATAAAGTGATTGAAGCTAATAATTTCGGGTTCGGAAACATGAAGATTGTATTATATCACGTTCCGGAAAAGGGGAATTTATTTAAAATTTATATTACAGAACATAATTACCCCTCAGAAGAGCAGTATCTGAATGGAGTTGCAGTTGCCCTTTTTATAGGGATCAGGCACAACCCCAATGCGAAGATTATGGATGTAAAATTACGCCATGCCACCAATCTCATGAAAGAGCAGCGCGACGTATATGAAACCTTACTTGTAGACAATGACGGGTGTATTACCGAAGGAAGCAGGTCGAATGTTTTTTTTATACGAAATGATGAAGTCATTACAGCACCGCTGCAGGACGTATTACCCGGCATAACCCGGAAACATATCTTTGAAGTTTGCAATAACCTGAAAATATCCCTGAAAGAACAAAAGATTCCTGCCCGTTCTGTTGTGATTATGGAGGCGGCTTTTATTACAGGCACATCCCGTAAAGTACTTCCTGTTAACCGCATTGATGAGCTGGATTTTGATGCATACCATCCTATTACAAAAAAAATCCAGAAAGGTTTTAATGATAGAGTAAATGCATATATCCTCTCTCACAAAAAACAAATAAATAACAGTTAATTACCTGTTCAATAGCGCACACCTTTGCACATTTATGAACATAATGTTGTTTTGCGAAACGTTATTTCAAACTTTAAGAATTTGAATATCAGCCTGTAAAATAAAATGGTATGCTTTTAGGTTTATTCATACAGGAAAACAAATAATTCAAGGGGTATGATTAAAAATTATTTAAAAACCGCACTCCGCTTTTTAAGCAAAAATATCTCCTTTGCTGTAATAAATCTCATAGGACTTACAACCGGTATTGCTGCTTTCATGCTTATAGCATTATACCTTCAGGAACAGCTTAGCTACGACAGACACTTACCTCATCCTGACCGCACTTTCAGGCTGGTGGGAGTACAAGAGCCCGAAGGACTTGAATTTCAGTATGTATCAATAACAAGTGCGGCCTGGAAACCTTATATTGAAGAAAATATTCCCCAGGTAGAAGAAAGCTTCAGGGTAATGAATGCACACAGTATAATCATTGAAGTAGAAGACAAAGTATTTCGCGAAACATCATCTTATTTTTCTGAAGGAAAAGTCTTACAACATATGGGGTATCCCATTCTGCATGGAGGAGAACCCGGTAACATGCTTGCTCGTCCTAACCAGGCAGTTATCAGCAGGCAAACAGCAGAAAGATTCTTTAACACTGCAGATGTGATAGGCAAAAGTTTCAGAACAGCTGATGAAACTTATATAATTTCAGGTGTTTTTGAAAATGAACACATCAATACACATTTGAACTTCAATATTTTACTTTCATTTGAAACCATAGATCCCAATACTCCCTATTTGTTTCATTTTGGAAATAACACTTTAACAACATATGTGGTTGCAAATCCTGATGTTCATCCCTTAGAAATAGAAGACCTTATCAATGCAAAGCAGATAAGTCTGTATGAAGATGAAAGCACCCAGGGTATAATGAGAAATACATTTTATCTGCAGGAAGTCGGTGATATATTTTTACGCTCAGGGCATATTAAATTTCATATGCGGACTCATGAAGGAAGTATAAGCAATGTTTATATTTTCAGCATTGTTGCATTGTTAATTCTGGCCATAGCATGTATTAATTTCATTAATCTTGCCACTGCAAACTCTGCCAAAAGAGCCAGGGAAGTGGGATTGCGAAAAGTAATGGGAGCAGGACGCAACAAGCTTGCCTTTCAATTCATTGGAGAATCTATGCTAATTACTTTTGCATCTATCGTCATTGCTTTGGGCGTAATAGAACTTATCCTTCCACAATACAATGCTTTGCTTGATACAGATCTGAAAATAGATTTCACCGGAAACTATCTTTTCAGTGCAGGCCTGCTCGCAGTTCTGCTGGTGGTGGGTATGGTATCCGGATTTTACCCTGCATTGTACCTGTCCAGATTTCAACCGGCACATGTGCTCAGGGCAGGCAATGGATCGGGCAAACCCAAATCAGCTATACTTCGAAAAGTACTGGTGATATTTCAGTTTGTAATCTCCACCGGTATGATTCTTTCAACTGCTATAATACTACATCAGGTTAACCACATGGAAAATAGGAATCTGGGATATAACTCTGATAACGTCATAACTGTCATTAACAGGCAAACATCTGATTACGAGCAAATAAGGGGTTTCCGAAACCGGCTTATGAATATTCCTGAGGTAACAGCTGCCGGCATTTCCAGTGGGCACAACGGAGTAGCAGGCCGGCAAAGCACGATAACTACCGCAGATTCCATCCCTGTAAGTCTTATGGTGCGCTATGGATATGTTGACCCGGATTTTTTCCCTGCCATGGAAATTCCCATAACCGTAGGACGCAACTTCAGCCATGATTATGGAACAGATCCAAGGCAAACCATGATCATTAACCGTGCTACCCAACGGGCACTGGGATGGGAAAACCCAATCGGGAAACAAATTGTAAATACAGATGATGAGGAATACGATTATTTTACTGTGATTGGCGTAATAGAAGATTATCATTACTACTCTTTAAGAAGTGCCATTGAACCTGCAATTTTTATCTGGAGAACTGGCGAAATGCCTGTTATCAATCTGAGATACCGCACATCAGACCATGCCGGTCTGATGACAAAAATTGAAAAAGAATTTGAGCAATTCTTCCCGGGTTATTACTTCCAGGCATTTTTTATGAGTGACCTGCTTGCACGGCAATATCGTACAGAAAATAACACCATGAGAATATTTATGGCGTTTGCTTTTTTGTGCATCCTTATTTCCTGTCTGGGACTTTTCGGCCTTACATCATTCATGGTAAACCAGAAAAGAAAAGAAATCAGCATACGAAAGGTACTGGGCGGAAGTGTATTACAAATCAACATGATGTTACTTAAAAGTTTCATGAGGTGGATACTGGTGGCAGCCATTATTGCACTACCCTTTACGTGGTCTTTCATGGACAGATGGCTGAGTAATTATGCATACCGAATTTCTATAGGAATACCTCATATATTCACTACTTTACTGATCATAGTTTTAATTGCAGCAGCAACCGTATTGACGCTTTCAACAAGGGCTGCAATGCAGAACCCTGCATCAGCAATTAAATATGAATAGCTGTATAGATCACATCTGAAGCAATCAGAATCTTTATCCCAAACAAAAAGCATAAAACTTTTCCCTGATGGTAATTTTATTTTTCTGAGCCATATATTTTTCTTATTTTCGTATCAGGTTCCTAAAAATCAAAAAGTCATCTGAGTCTTGCAAAACCTTTTTGAGGTTAGCTTATTTGTATAATCTACCAATCCCAAGAGGATATAATTGGGTTTTTTCAAATATATTTTTTCAAACACAAACACCTACAAAAGATGAAAACATTATTAAGAATTAGTTCAGGGAACTATCCGGTGATAGTTATGATTGTCTTTGCTATGTTTTTAGTGTCATGTGGTGGAGGCCAGAACAGAGCACAAAAAGAACAGCTAAAAGAAGCAAAGCAAACCACCATTCAAAACATTAACAGGTACAAGAATGAGATCCAGGAACGTATTAACTACGTTGAGGGGCAAATAGAAGAAGCCAGTGGAGAACTGGAAGAAAACTTAAAAGAGGCACGTACCGAATTAAAAGCACAAAAGGATTTGCTTGCCCAGGAGTTAAAAAATGTAGAAGAAGCTTCAATTGAACAATGGAATGATATAGTTGGCAAAGCCAGTGAATCATTAGGCAAGGCGCGTTCTAAGATGAATGAGGTCTCTAAAAATGTGAGAACATGGCTGGAAGATGAAGAAGAATAATAATGTAAAACCCCATAAAAAAGCTTGTCCGGATCGGGCAAGCTTTTTTTTATCTTAGAACTTTCCAATTATAAAAATCAATTGATTTTCTCCTTTTTCTGCAGTTCTTTCGTTGACAGCATGCCACAGGCGGCATAAATATCCTGACCACGCGACTTTCTGATGGTAGTGGTAAGCCCTTTGTTTTCCAATGCAATTTTGAACTGTTGGATTATTTCTTCATCAGGGGCTTCAAGGGGTGTGTCAGGTATGGGATGAAAATATAACAGATTGATCCTGCAGCGAATACCGTTGAGAATTCTTGCAAGCTCCTTCACATGCTTCGGGCTATGATTAAGCCCTTTAAAAACGATGTACTCAAAAGATATTCTTCTTTGTTTGCCCAATGGAAATTCCCTGATTGTGCTGAGAACCTCAGGAAGTGAATACACATTTTCTATTGGCATCAGTTTCCTGCGTTCATCTTCAAATGGTGAATGCAAACTAACAGCCAGATGACATTTACTTTCTTCAAGAAATACTTTCATAGCGGGTATAATTCCAATAGTTGAAACTGTAATCCGCCTTGGGCTCATTCCCAGGCCCCATTCGGAGGTAAGTATCTCCAGGCTTTGCATCACACCATCAAGATTATCAAAAGGCTCGCCCATACCCATATAAACAATGTTGGTGAGTTCATTTCGTTCGGGCAAACTGCGTATTTGGTTTACGATCTCCCCGGCACTCAATTGCCCCTGAAATCCCTGTTTACCGGTCATACAAAACAAACAGCCCATTTTGCATCCCACCTGCGATGATACACACAAGGTATTGCGATTACGCTCAGGTATATATGCTGCCTCAATAAATTTACCTGCCAATGAGCGATATAGATACTTCTTTGTACCGTCAATTGAGGTTTGCACTTTCACCGGCTCTGATATACCAAGGTCAAACTTTTCTGAAAGCAGATTGCGATGGGCTTTGGAAATATTGCTCATTTCATCTATGCTTCTGATATCCTTTTTATACATCCAGTCGGCAATCTGCACTGCTGTAAAACGGGGCATTCCAAACTCCTTCACAATTTCTTCAAGTTGCGAAAGGGTTTTTCCGAAAAGGGCATCTCTATGTCCTGATATTCCCATGAAAGAATGAAATTTAATTTTAAAAAAATATTTCTGCCTGAATGTTTTGAAACGGCACTCCCTTCTTAATCAGTAAATCCCTCACATCAACCACCATCTCGGCACTGCCACAAAGATAATAAGGAATACCGGGATCAGGAATTCCATTCTCTCCGATATATTGTGTCACTCTTCCTGTGAAGCAACCATCAGCCGGTTCCCGGCTGCAGCATGGCAAATAATTTTCAGACATTTGCTCCTTAATATGTTCATAGAAATACAATCCTTGTTTTGACCGGTTTCCCTGGATAAGTTTCTTATTGTGATACTGTCCTGAAAAGAACATGGAAGCAAAAGGTGCAATGCCTGTACCTGTGGCAATCCAAACGGCTCTTTCTTCTTTACAGATAAAATTACCGAAAGGTTTTGAAATGTAAATGGTATCACCGGCCTTTGCTTTTGCCAATTGAGGTGTAAGCACTCCATCAGTTTTTATGGTATATAAGATCCATATTTCCTCATGCTTCTCGCCGCTGGCAATGCTATAGAGGCGGGATTCTTCATTTTTCAGCAGTGTAATACTTATCACCTGACCCGCAGTAAAAGTGAAATTGCGCCGAAACTTCAATAAAAAAGCATTTTCAGCTATTTCATTATTACTTTTTACTGTTACCGGAAACAATTCTTTCATTGTAACTTATATTGAATTGAACAGAATTCTGGTAAACGAAATAATTAAAGCTGAATACTTTCCGGAATTCCGCTTTCAATAGGATTTGACGGATCATTGCTCCACTCAAACCAACCGCCGTCAAACACCGCAACCCTTGGCCAGCCCAACAACCATGCGTTATAAAAAGCTTCACTTCCCCGCCAGCCGGTACCACAATAAAAAGCAAGGTGTTTATCAGGTGTAACTCCTCTTTCTTTCCACATTTTAATAATCTCACCAAACTCACGGGTAGTATAATCCAGGTTCTGGTAATTTTCCATATGATAAGCGTCAGAACCGTTATCCACATAAACAGCTCCCGGAATTCGTCCTTTTTTCTCAATATAATTATATCCACTCACTTCACCAATATATTCAGGCCAGCTGCGGGTACATACAATATCACCATCATCAGATTCAATGAGTTTTTTTGCTTCATCAACATCAACTATCAGTTCGGGTTTTGCCGGTATAGCGGTTCCAAAATCATTTACAGGAGAAGGTTCTGCAATGTCAGTCGATAAGGGCAGACCATCTGCTTCCCATGCTGCAATACCTCCGTTAAGTATTCTGACATCTTTGACCCCTGCGTACATCATTATGAGCGCACACCGGATTGCACCCAATTGTCCGGCTGCACTGCCCGGGAAAGGGTCATCATTATTGGGGAACGAAAAACGCCCGTACAATACAACTGTGGTTTCTGATGTAATACCATGTTTTTCAAGCGCAGACTTCAGCTGGTCGGGCGAACGTCGGTTCCATGTATCAGGTGATTCAAGTTCAAGGGTATCCAAAGCTATGGCACCGGGTATATGACCTTGCAGGTAATCATTGTAATTGCGGTAATGAGCATGGCAGATAACAAAATTATTCCCATTTTTATATTCAGGCGGCTCACCTCCTGAAATAAGTGTGCTCAACCATGAGGGATAAACAAGGCTGGCAAACCTTTCCATCCTGGCCATGGGCAACTCATTACCGGAAACCCATTCCGATAAAAAATGCCGGTATATATTCAAATCGCTGTAACCCGCACCCCGGAAACGTTCTGCAACCTTATAAACATCCTCATCATCATTACCGTAAAGAACTATCTTATGGTGGGGAAGTATCTCCTTATGCCTGACGATCTCAATCCAGTCAATGTACTCAGCCCATTTTACCGGCAGGCTTCGGGCTCCGCTTATGTGTCCTCCTCTGGGTTCATGGCGAAGTCTCCATCCATTGTAAGCCTCTGATGGACGTACGTCTATGATATGACAATTGGGGTCTTTTAAAAAATGTTTTATTTGTTCGGTTGTTAATTCGTTAAGTTGATTAAGCATAGATGGAAGGTTTATATTTACTTTCAAAATAAAATCATTAGAAATTAAAGAACATATTTAATCTTCTTTGACTTCCACTCCTTTCCAGAAAGCCACCATATCTTTTATTTTGGCTGCCGCATCTTTTGGCTGCGGGTAATACCAGGCCGCATTGTTGTTGGTTTTACCATCTACTTCCAGATTGTAATAATGCGCCTTCCCTTTCCACGGACATGTAGTGTTATGGTTGCTTTCACTGAAAAATTCCTTTTTTATTGAGTCTGCAGGAAAATAATGATTTCCTTCCACCACAACTGTCTTATCGCTTTGTGCGATTACCTGATTGTTCCATATTGCTTTCATAATAATACTTTTTAAATGTTATTAATTTGATTTATTATAGAAAAAATATCTTGAATGGTTTTCTTAACCTGTTTTATAAATTATTTCCTTATCCAAAGGCTATCAGTAAAATAGCCTTTCCTATCTGTAAAATACTCCAAAACACCAAATCCGAAATTTTCTGCCATATTTTCAATATCCCTGTGGTCAAACTTTTGCGAAAGTTCCATAAAGACAGGTTCCCATTTACTGAAGTGAATCTCCTTTTCCAGATTTCCAATAAATACCTTATGCTCCTTTTTACTCACAAGATAACTATTCATAGCCCCAGAGAGAGGGTCATAACTGACATGATGCTCGAAGTTTTCAGGTTGAAAATTTGCATCCAGTTCACTATTTATACGAATAAGATGGTTTAGATTAAAATCACGGGTAAATCCATGCTCATCATCATAGGCTTTCAGCAAAACATCAGGTGATTTTTTCAAATCAAAACCAATCAATAATTTATCGCCGGACCGGGTTATTTCGGAAAGACTTTTCAGAAAATACTCCCTCTCCTTTCGGTAAAAATTCCCGATATTGCTCCCAAGAAAAAAAATCGTTTTGGGATTGCCATTGAAAAAATCGTTTGATTTCAAGACCTGAAAGTAATCACCAACATATTCGTTTATATTTAATCCGGGAAATTCAATTTTTAATTTTTCTTTTAACGCACTTAAAGCATGCCCGGATATATCAACTGGCAGATAATTCAGGTCGATATTGTCCTCTTGCAGCCTTGCAAGTAGAAGTCTTGATTTCAAGCCATCGCCCGGACCCAGTTCGATCAGTTCGAAGCTGTGATTATCCGGTAAAATGGCATTGCAGATCTGATCTGCCTGCTCAGAAAATATCTCATACTCGCATGCCGTAAGATAATACTCCGGCATTCTCATGATTTTTTCAAAAATCTGACTACCTCTGTCATCATAAAAATATTTGGGGAGCAGAAACTTTTGCGGTGCAGTAAGGCCCTCGAGGGTATCCCTGGCAAATTGGGTAAGCTTTACACTTGTTGGCATAACATGCAATAATTAGACGTTCAGACTTTCCTCAATATCAATTAATATCTTACTAACAAATATTACTTAAAAATGATTAATATTTAATTGAATTGTTTTAAATTCTTACCATTGAGTCAGCTAACTGGAAAAACCTGACAAAACACATAAGATTTAGTTAACTTCACAATTAAAAAACACAATATGACTCTTAGTGTTTTCTCAGATGACTATTTTATGGGCGAGGCTTTAAAGGAAGCACATAAGGCAAAAGATGCTGATGAAATACCCATAGGGGCAGTTATTGTTTGCCGTGACAAAATTATTGCCCGGGGCCATAATCTTACCGAAAGGCTCAATGATGTAACAGCACACGCTGAAATGCAGGCATTTACAGCTGCATCAGAATTTATTGGCGGAAAATACCTGAAAGACTGCACCCTTTATGTTACCCTGGAGCCCTGTGTCATGTGTGCCGGTGCAAGTCAGTGGACACAGATAGGCAAAATTGTGATTGGTGCCATGGATGAGAAGAGAGGGTTTACCAGATTTTCTCAGGAAATTCTTCATCCCAAAACTAAAATAGAGACAGGTATCAGGGCAGAGGAATGCGCAGCATTGCTTACGGAGTTTTTCAGGAAAAAAAGATGATCAGTTTCATTTAAACTTCCAATCCGGCTATTTTTCTCAATCCTGAAAATAAATAAATCCTTTGTTTTATTTTGCCCGCAACACCCCTCCCTGTAAGCAGGGAGGGGACGGGGGTGGGTCCTGAATGATTATTTTAACTTGGTTTTTTTATCTGACAAGGGATTACATCCCTGAATCAACAGAAACTGAACTAGAAAATATAATTTAATGAATCTCCTTCGTCAGGCAGGGCCTTAATCAGGCAAGGGATGTCATCCCATATTCAGAAATCTTCAAATCACCCCTAATAACCCATTAACTTGACCCCGAATTACCTTTGCCTCGGTTCGGATTTCGAGATTCGAATTTCGAATTTTCTCAAAATAAATATCTGTATTATTCTCTATTATTCATATACCTTTCCCTAACCCGGCTGAATTCCGGTATATTCCTGTGATGCCATTTGGCAAGCACAACTCCGTCTTTAAGCAATACAAGCCCGGGATTTGATCTGATTATGGTTTTCAGGGCAATCTCATCAGACTGATAGAAAGGGTAAGCCGCCTGAACTTCATGCCTGAAAGCATCAATATTGGTAAAAGAACTTCCTGTAAGTGCAATAAGAGAAACACCATGATTTTCGGCATTCATTGCAAACTCATTGATATGTCTTTCAAAAGCCCTTTTATTTGTTAGGTTCACATCGTAAGCTATTACAAGAAACTGATAACCGGGATTCATTATGTAGGCTTCCGTATAATCATCTCCAAATTCATCCATAATGACAAAGTCATTGATGGCCGGTTCTTTATACTCCTGAATAACAACCCTTCGCTGATCGACAAACTCCCAGTTTTCCATGAATTCAGGATCATTCCATGGCAGGTCGGAAGGGGCAAATTCCTGCCGTTCACCGGTTTCTTTATGCTGATAAATCAAATAGGTATCAGCTACTTCTGGTGTAGGAGTCACGAGTTCATTGATGTTATTACCTACCTTCCAGGGGCGAAAGTCAATAATAGGTAGGTTTCTCAGGCAATAAACCGAAAGCCAGAAAATGAAAACGGCTACAAGTCCGGCAAGATACCAGTCTTTTTTTTCTGTCCAGAGTGGTTTGAACCTTTCCCTGTGAATAAATATAAAAATGGATGCTGCAAATATTACAACATTCTTCCAGAAAGTTTCCCAGTTACTGATAATCAATGCATCACCAAAGCAACCACAGTCGGGAACAGGATCCGTTAAAGCAATATATAACGTGAGGGGTGTAAAAAATGCCATAAACAGCAATGCACCCCATGCACTCCTGCGCATTTTTATACCCAGCAATATGGTAAAACCAATTACAAATTCAAGTCCGCTCATCAGAATTGCCATTGGCAAAGCTGTGGGAAAAAGCCACTCAGCATTGAATGCCAGGAAATAATCCTGGAATTTATAAACCGAACCCAGCGGGTCAATGGCTTTTACGAATCCTGAAAATATAAATACAACTCCGAATACTATGCGTGAGATCCAGAGAAAAAATGTCCTGACGTTTATTAAGTTCATGACTAACTCCTGTTTTGTGAGAAATATATCGCTTTAAGTAACAAATAAATTTGTGTTAGGTTTATTGTGCATTCCTGATCCAGTTTTCCAGTGTCGAATGCGTTGGAATTTTTCCGCTAGCCATCAGTTTACCATTGATCATAAGGCCGGGAGTAAGCAGCACTCCGTTTTTTATGATTTCGTTCATATCCTGCTCTTTCTTTATATCAGCAGTAATATTAAGATTTGTAACGGCATCGCGGCAGGCTTGTTCAAGCTGTTCGCATCTTTTGCAACCGCTTCCAAAAATGATGATTTCCATGGTTCTTTAATTTTCAAAATACGAATATACAGGAATTAAAAAGTTCGATTATTGGTGATTATACGGTTTCGAAGTATGCTAGAAAACAAAAACTTCTAGTTTAAAAACAAATGGCCTTTTATTGAAACGCAAAGTCGCAAAGATTTCGCTAAGCTACGCAAAGAAATTTTACTTAATCCCAAATGCGAATGGCTTATCTTCAGGATACTTTGGGATTTCAAGCCTTCGTGTTTCAATCCCGCATAAGCGGGACTTCGAAACTTTTTTTCTCAGCATTTGAATTCACCCTATATCGCCCCATATATCAACCCACTTATCGTAGCCATGATCACTACCAGGGTAATAAATACAACCGTTTTTTTGGTGCCGATCACACTATGAATAACAAGCATATTGGGAAGCGAGAGCGCCGGACCAGCCAGCAGTAGCGCAAGAGCAGGTCCCTTTCCCATGCCGCTTGCCAGCAAACCTTGTATTATGGGCACTTCCGTTAAAGTGGCAAAATACATAAAAGCACCGAAAACGGAAGCAAACAAGTTTGCAAAAACCGAGTTACCACCCACCAGTGTGGCAACCCATTCGTTTGGAATGATACCTTCGCCACTTTCGGGAGAACCCAGCAGGAATCCTGCTACCAAAACCCCGGCAAATAAAAGGGGGACTATCTGTTTGGTAAATCCCCAGGTTGACCACAGCCATTCGCGGGGTTCGCCGGGTGTAGCCACGGTTATGATACTCAGGCCGATAAAAGCGACAACAAAAGGTACCAAAGGATTTCCTGGCACCAGCAACCAGGCAACAATTACTGCGGCAGTTGCTAAAGTCACATACCACCTGTTGAGTTTTAAAATAAACAGAAGTGATGCAATAAACAATACTCCGAATATGGCTGTAATCGTCCATTTATTGCTCCAGAGCCAGAACCACACACCTTCATCTACATCGGGCCTTCCCCAGTTGGCAAAGATCAGAATGAAAACAAGCACAAAAAAGTGAAAAGATGTTTGCCACATGGGCCGCGTTTCCGGAGGCGAGGGAAAGTTCATCGCCTCCTCTGCCCTTTCTTTTTCTTCCTTACGGAAAATGAAAGCCATTAGCAACCCTATTACAATAGCGAAAACCACAGCTCCGATTATCCGGGCTAAACCTAGTTCAAATCCCAGAATCCTTGCCGTGAGAATAATAGCCAGAATATTTATGGCAGGACCCGAGTACAAAAAAGCAATTGCAGGTCCCAGGCCTGCG
>REDJ01000081.1 GCA_007693555.1 Bacteroidota bacterium | reverse complement strand
TTTTTTTTTTTTTCTTTGGGGGGTGGGGGGCGGTTCCCCCCCCACCAACCCCCTTCTCTGTCAACGTAAGTAACTGTCATTCCGAACGTAACAAAGTGGAGTGAGGAACCGTAAGTTCGGCGAAGCCAATCTCATATTAAAACTGGTTCGTTATTTTTGATTTAACGGACAACAATGAAATGTAATCAAAATTCTTTCTTAATTGAGACCATAATAAATGTATAAGGTCAGAATTTCCCGGTAAGGGTAAATTCTGACCTTAAATTTTCATTATTTACTGTTGTTTTATAGTGTTATTCTCCGAAAATCTTTCAATTAATCAGAATTAACTACAGTTCGGAGAAAATCATTTTTTCATAACCTTGATAACCTGCTTGCGCGTTCCTGAGGTTAAATCCACCAGGTATATCCCGGAAGGAAGCGAACTTATGTCCATTTGAATCTGACCGCTGAATGCGCTAAATTCCCGGCTTTGCAATAATTGTCCTGCCAGATTAAAAATTCTGACCGTCAGTTCTTGTCCGTTATTCTCTGATGCAATTGAAATCTGATTCACTGCCGGGTTGGGAAATACTTTGGCCAATTCTTCGGGTGCATTGAATACAGGGCTTGATGTTGGAATTTCAATTTCTTTGTACTCAAAAGTCCTTCTGCTTATATTTTCCCACTTACCTCCATTCCATGAGTCAAATAAACTGGTACGAATATCTAAAGGCTTACCATCAGTGTCAAATTCGCCATCCCTGGTAATGGCAATATCTGTAGTCCAGTTGTCCCAGAAAAATTCCATATAAAACCCTGTGTTAAAAAGGTATTCATTAAAAACTGTACGTTCGCGGTAAAAGGGGAACCATCTCTCTTCCCAGGTGCAGTAAAACTCTTCCATATACAGGACTTCAGAATGCAATTCAGGATGGTATTCCAGTATTGCTTTATATTCTTTCAGCCATTCAGGGTTTTTATCATCTTCATGGCCACTCCAGCCGAAATATGTCCAAAACACAAAAGAATTCAGTTGTTCTTCCTGATAATTATACCAATCGATATCAGTTATTTTATATTCAGGATTCCAGCCTTTGGGAGTAGGTGAGTATATAACCACTTTGCTGATTTCCTTGTCATCATTATAAAAATATTCTTCACGGTAATCATATTCAAAGCTAAGAACTGAAGGAATACTGAATGTTCTGGAGTGCAGGCTTTGATCCCTGTAATAATCAAGTTCAATTCTCCATGATGGTAACCACATATCACCTGCAAAAGCAGACCAGTAATAGGCTTCTGCTACAAGAGGTTCGCAAAAATCAGTAAAAGTATAATTGATGTTATATTTATAATAGGGTTCCCAATCATTCAATTGAGATGACCATTGACTGTGCGTTTCGTTTATCAAATTGTCAAATTTATCATACTCATAAACTTCCTGTAAATCAGGAATCCATATCTCCTGATCCTCACACCATAGTGATATGATTTTTCTTTCTATCTGCCCGTTTTTGTTCCATTCATAATCAAGTTTCTCATAAGTTAAAAATTCATTATTCCGGGTTATTTCTCTTACAATTTTTACAGGCCTTTCAGATTCATCATAAGAAAAGACTTCCTGGTTATCAAGTACCCAGTAATCCTGGAAACTATCCCAATCGTAATTCTGAATTTTAACCGGCATGTATTTCAGATCTGAAGTTTCATCAAGAAAAATACCGCCTATGGTTGAATGAATATTCTTTCTGCCTAACTGAGCTGATCTTTTAGCGAAATGTTTTTCTACAAGGCTTTCTTTCACTGGTGTTGGTTGTGTTTTCAATTTATTCTCATTGGAATTATTGGAGTAAGTGTTGGCTGCCATAACTATGGCGATTGCAAACCATGTAATTTTCGTTTTCATAAAGTTTATTTTTTTTAATATTAATTTTTGAATTGTTAGTTTTTATGGATCCTTTGCAAAGATGTTTTCCTGCCAACTGTATATCAATACTTATACCAATCCAATGCTGGCAAGGGTTTTGAGATTTTTTCAAGGTTCAGGTTCTGAGGAGAAAGGGAGAAATATGTTCGAAAATGTACAATTATATGTCCGGTTTCAGGATATATTTCATAATTGTGTGTGAAGTTTAATTATGGGGTCTAAATAAAATGGAATGGATTTTGCTAATTTTAGAGGGTGTGAAATATTACACTGTTTATTAATAATTTGTTTATAAATATTGAAGACTGGATGATTTATTTTCAATTTTTATCTTAATTATGCTATTAATTGAAATGAAAAAATTTTCTGAATGAACATCAGGTAAAAAAAAAGAATTATATTTGTGTTGAAAATAAGTGCATTATTTATCCATTTAATTTAACCCATTAATAATATAAGGAGACCGCCTATAGCAAAAAACTACTCTTGATTAACCAAAACATGGAGGCCATCGTTATGAATGACCGTAAAACCAGCGATCAAGAGCTAGTTCGCCTGTATATTAATGGGGACCACTCTTCACTAGAAGCTTTAATTAAAAGACATCAAAGAAAAATCTTTTCTTATATAATGCTTATTGTAAAGGATAAGCATGTAGCTGAGGATGTTTTTCAGGATACCTTTATAAAGGTTATTAATACCTTAAAAGCAGGTTCCTATAACGAGGAAGGTAAATTTTTACCCTGGGTAATGCGTATTGCCCATAATCTTATCATTGATTACTTCAGAAAGTCTAAAAGGATGCCGTTCCTCGAAAACAGTGAAGAATATGATATTTTTGAAACCCTCAGGATTTTTGATCATACCATTGAAGATAAAATCATTATCGAGCAAATACACAAAGATGTAAAAGCTCTGATTGAATATCTGCCGGAAGAACAAAAACAGGTATTAAAGATGCGGCATTATTCCGATATGAGTTTCAAGGAAATTGCAGAGCAAACCAACGTAAGTATTAATACTGCGCTCGGTAGAATGCGATATGCTTTGATCAATCTTCGCAAAATGGTGGATGAAAAATCGATTATTCTTACCAGGTAAGATAATTTCCGATAAGTCATTTCTTTTAAGAGTTAACAAAAACTGCTCAGATACTTAAAATCAAGTGCAGACAGTAGCGTATTCGCTTTAGGCTATTCACAAAGTTTATGATTTAATAGCTACCTTTGCCGGCATAAATCACCGGCTGTTTTTATCATGAAATTTAAAAAAAATTTTTCGCTAAAGCACCTGAATACTTTTGGTATAAATGTAAAATCAGAGTTATTTTACGAGTTGATTGATATAAATGATCTACCCGCACTGCTGAAAAAGGTAAAATCTGAAAATTTAAGGTATTTTATTCTGGGTGGGGGCAGCAATGTTTTATTTATTGACGATTTCAATGGACTGGTTATACGAATAGCTTTAAAAGGTATTGAGCTTATAGATAAGAATGATAAGTATGTACATGTTAAGGCAATGGCAGGAGAAAACTGGGAAGACTTCGTATCTTTTTGTGTACATAATGACTGGGGAGGAATCGAAAACCTAACACTTATTCCGGGCAATGTGGGAACCAGTCCCATGCAAAATATCGGGGCTTATGGGGTTGAAATCAAAGATACATTTATAGATTTGCAGGCACTTGAACTGGAAACAGGTAAAATAAGAACATTCACCAAAGAAGATTGTCAATTCGGATATCGCGACAGTTTTTTTAAAAACAAGGGCAATGGTAAATACCTCATAATGTCAGTTACTTTAAGGTTAACCAGAAAAGAACACGTGATAAATACAACCTATGGTTCTGTATCTGAGGAGATAGAAAAACAGGGAATAAAACAACCCGGTCTTTCTGATGTAATGGAGACGATCAGGAGAATAAGACGAATTAAGCTCCCTGATCCTGCTGAGATAGGCAATGCCGGAAGTTTCTTCAAAAATCCGGTTCTGGATGCCGGCCACTTTCAAAAACTTAAAAATGATTACCCGAAAATACCGGGATTTCCTGCTGAATCCGGAAGGATTAAAACAGCAGCAGGCTGGTTAATAGAGAAAGACGGCTGGAAAGGTCACAGAGAAGGTGATGCCGGTGTGCATGACAAGCAGGCTTTGGTTTTGGTCAATCATGGAAATGCATCGGGTCGGGCCATATTGTCGCTTGCTCAAAAAATTAAAAAATCGGTTGAAAACAGATTCGGAGTGAGCCTGGAAATGGAAGTGAATATTATTGATGGTAAAATCTGATTATAATTTCTCTTTTCTGAAAAAAAATCCAACCAGTCAGATAGTTTGTTTGTATATTAATTTTTAAAAATGCAAATTTGCAGATTGGATAAGCTATTGAAAGTTTTTTTTTAATCAGGTATTTCTGTTTAACAAAAGACGTAAAAACACAGTTGTTGAATGAAAAAGGTTGAGATAACAGGCCTTGTTTTAATTTTTGTACTGATTCTTTACAGAATATTAGGGGGGATGCAACTGCATGTTACTCTCCGAGTTTTCATGGTTTTGATTTCTATTTTCTACATGTGGTTTGGATTTTTCCTCTTTAATGAGGTAAAACTAAAAGATCTGATTTCAAAAAAAAGAAGAAGAACCTTTACAACTCCCCAAATTGCAAGTAGTATCCTTGCAGGTTTTATTTACTCCTTATGCTTTATTACACTTGTTCATGTTTTGGAGTTTTATCGTGGGATGAACTTTTTGACGGTTTTCTCTTTACTCCTTAACCTTTTATTGATATTGGCAGGATTGTTCTACACAAGATACAAAAAGGAATATACTACGTTTTTTCAGCAATTTACCAAAAGGTCAATATTTTATGTGTTGTTGTTTGGGTTTGTCTGGATTGTACCGATAGAGAAAAAACTAAATGTTTTGTATAAAGAGCATCCCCGTTTTATTGAAGCATATATAGCCCATATGGAGGATCCTGATGATCCTGAAAAGTTAAATCATTTGCGTGAGGAAAGAAGCGCTTTCAGGTAAAATAATCTATAATTCTCATAATTTTTGATGGAAACTTTAAACCATCAATCGATAAAACATTTTTTTAATAAATCCTCAAAATTTATTTTTTCGAGTTTCTGAATTTTTATGGGATTTGCGTGGTTTTTATCGGGCTGCATATTTACAGTTTCAAATTTTTCCTGGCTGTAATTACAGGAATTCCTCAAGAGCCTCAAGCTCAATTCCTCTGGAGCCCTTAACAAGGATGGTGTAGTTATGTAATGGGTTTTTCTCCAGCCATGAAGCAGCTTCCTTGTTGGTTTTAAAGGTCCGGATATTTTTTGAAGCAGGTTTGCATGCATAAAACTCTTCACCCACAAGAATCATAAGTTCAAATGGTTTTTCATTAAGGTTATTTACAATAGCCTGGTGTTCTTTAGCTGCAGATGATCCAAGTTCCAGCATATCACCTAAAATTACGATCTTTGATTTGGCATTCAATTGCCTGAAGTTATCCAGTGCCAGTGCCATGCTTGTGGGGTTCGCATTGTATGCATCCCAGACAATTTTATTCTTCCCGGATTCTTTATATTGGGATCGGCTGTTTTTAGGAGTATATGATTCTATTGCGGTTTTTATTTCATAACCTGAAACATCGAAATGAACACCTATCAAAACAGCAGCCAGTATATTTTCAAAATTATAGGTGCCGATTAGCTTGCTTTGTATATATTCTGATTCCGTGTTTTGTTTTTCTCCGGAATTACTGTGAAATGCAATCCTGAGAAAAGGTTGGGAGGAGATAATTTCACCACTTAAATTGAAATGAGATTGCCGTCCATAGGTAAGGACATTTTTATATGATCCTACCTTATTTTTAAGTGTCTCATTATCTCCGTTTAAAAATATCAAACCATTGTTATTTTTCAGATGTCTGTAGAGCTCTGTTTTGGTTTTGATAATGTTGTCAACTGAACCGAATCCCTCTATGTGCGCTTTCCCAATATTAGTTATCAGCCCACAGGTAGGTTGTGCAATTTTGCAAAGAAATTCAATGTCTCCCAAACGATTGGCACCCATTTCAATAACTGCTATTTCATGTTCCTTTTTTAAAGAGAGAATCGTTAAAGGCAGGCCTATATGGTTATTAAAGTTTCCCTGGGTATAAAGGATATTATATTTACTTGCAAGTACTGAGCTTAATAGTTCTTTAGTTGTGGTTTTACCATTGGTACCTGTTATTCCTATCACAGGTATGTCAAAACCGGTTCTGTGGTGTATGGCGAGTTGCTGAAGTGTTTCAAGAACATTATTTACTTTAATGATACCAGGGATATCAGGCAGGTTTTCACCATCTGCAACAGCTAACAATGCTCCTTTTTCCAATGCTTCCGGTACAAATTTATTTGCATCATAAACAGGTCCTTTCAATGCGAAAAAAACAGAATCGGAGTCGATGTTTCTGCTGTCAATTGAAATTTTAGCTCCTTTGAGTATATAGCTGTATATATGATTCAATTCCTTATTCATTACTGATATTCTTAAACCTTAAGTTCTTAACTTATAATTCCAGGTATCCGGTATTTCAGGCAACGAAGATACATTTTTATCAAAGTGATTCAAGCATGATTTTGAAAAGTGTATAAAAAAACCCCTCTGTAAAACTACAGAAGGGTCTTTCTTGTATATACAGAATCCCAGATTGTATCTTAGTAACCCACAGGGCTTCCTACTCTGGTCATAGCACAGCGGAAACCTATATCGTTGGTTGCTTCATTTTGATCCATAAACCTTCTGGTACCAGGTACGAGCCAATATGCACGGTCTCTCCATCCACCACCTTTGTAAACCCTTGCCTCATCATTAATAAGAGATGAAACACCGTAGTCATACATTAACCTGTCAGCCTGGTCACCTTCGGCTCTCTCAGGGTCATTGAAGAATATGCTGGAAGAGAAATCACCATCACGGTGGCTAATATTGTCAGCATATCTGTAATTTCTTCTTGTTGCGCTTTCTTCAGCAGTAACATCACGATAAATAATGCGTCCGAGGCTATCCTTGGGTGCGATATTGCCATCTTCATCTAGCAGCGGCAATTGAAAGACATTTCCACGGAAAGGCCTGAAATCTGCAACATCTTCATGCGAGAGGGGGCGAAATACATCAGCTACCCATTCATTCACATTACCAGCCATGTTATAGAGACCATAATCATTGGGCCAGTAAGCATACACCGGCACGGTAATTTCACCGCCATCGTTTAGATTACCGGAAACACCCATCAGGTCACCACGACCTCTCTGGAAATTAGCCATAAAGGTACCCATAGTTCTGCGTTCACTGCTTCTGAGAACGTTACCATTCCAGGGATACATCCTTCTTTCAACGACTCTTTCATAAACAGTATTTCCAATCAATCCAAGAGCGGCAAATTCCCACTCTGCCTCTGTGGGTAAACGATAAGCCGGCAGTAAAATACCGTCTTCACGTCTTACCCTGCGTTCACCAGTTCCTCTTGGGTCAAGGTCGCGCATATTTTGCCTTACCAGTCCTTCATACTGACCGGCAAGATAAGCTTCAGTGTTAAAATTGTTTTCGTTTAACTGGTCAGGATCCCAATCAAGAATGCCTTCCCTTATAAGTAACATTTCGTTTACCCTGTCGGTTCTCCATGCAGCGTATTCGGATGCCTGCACCCAGCTGACACCTACAACAGGATAATCTCTGTAGGCGGGATGACGTAAATAGTTATAAACATATGGCTCATTATATGCAAGCCTTTCACGCCAAACCAGAGTATCGGGAAGCGCTTTTCTTACAACTTCAGGGTAGGTTTCACCAAATACACGGCTGAGCCAGTAGAGGTATTCAACATAGTCAATGTTTCTCACCTCAGTTTCGTCCATGTAAAATGAAGAAACAGTTACGCGCCTGGGCTGATTGTTCCAGTCAAACATTACATCTTGCTCAGTGCGTCCCATAACAAATGTTCCACCCTCAATGAATACAAGTCCGGGACCGGTTTCCTGCTCCTGGTAGGGTCGAACTTCAAAGCCCCCGGTGCGGGGATCATTATATGTCCATCCTGTTGTTGGAGAGGTTTCTCTGCCACAGGAAGACAAAACAATGACAGCGGCCACAAAGGCCGGAAAAAGAATTAGATACTTGGGATTCCTTGTCATAATTGAAATTTTTAATGAATTCGTACAAAAATAACTAAAATGGGGGACAGTTCAGTATGCGGTATTTCGTAATTTGACCCCCGCAATTTAAATTAAGTGAAACACCTAATTCGTGAGCCCCTCCTCCCATTCCCGAAAATCCTGAAAGAGAGTGATCATAGCTATAAGATATAGTGTAATTTACCTGTTTTAAACCCAGTAAAAAAATCAGTGAATTTGGGTGTGTAAAACTCTGCCTGAACCAAACTCCTGCTATTACAGGCTCCAGATTTGCATACATACCGTAATTCAAACGATGAAAACCTCCCTGCGATTGAATTATTAGATTAGGTGAGAAACTCACACCTTCTTGTATGTTCCTTCTTAAGTTTCTTCTGCCCTGCGAAAATTCGTAACCCAAATGCAGGGTGTATTTTACTGGTAATTTTTCCCCTTCAAAGAACTCTGTTGTTGGTTGCGTAAGATGATGAACGCTTAAACCACCATAAAAATTGTCATTGTAGAAAACAATTCCGGAAGAAAAATCTATGTTGTGGGTGCTCAAAACTGAGGGAGATACTTCAGCAGAGGTATTTATAATATTTCCGGTTGCAGGATTAAACTGGTCGGGGAAAACCAGGTTGTCCCAGTTAAGGCGATGATTAATATAGGAGGTTTGAATGCCAAAACTCACATACCATTCTCTTGAAATTCTGCCATGATAAGCATAAAATAATCCTGCCTGGGTGAAATCCAACAATCCGTTTTGGGTATCATGCATAACCTGTATTCCAATTCCACCGCTAAGCATATCAACATATGTATCAGCAGAAAAACTGTAGCTGGAAAAAGTTCCGAATGCAGGATAAGGTTGATTCCGGTAATTCATAATAAATCTTGTACACTTGTCTGATCCAGCTAGCGCAGGATTTAAGTAAAGCGGATTCGCATAAAACTGAGAAAATAAAGGATCCTGCCCATTTACTTGTTTAACTGCACCAAAAAGGATCATCATAATTATAAACAGAGTAAACAATTTTAAGAAATGTTTCTTTCTTAATTTAACGTATTTAAGTTGCGGGGGTTTCAAAAATCAGAATTTTGTTATCTCAGGAAAACTTCTGTTCATTTGCATAAACGTTAATACTTATGTAAAATTTTACCAACCCGCAAACAATAATAATCTTTAGGTAAATGCGTTAATTTTTAGTATTCTTTCTGATAAATCCTCAGGAAATTTGCCGGCAGGGTATTACCTTTAAAGAAGTTGATTGTTGGTGGCCGGACTTTTATCCTCAAACTTGAAAAAATGAAAAAAAAATACTGGTTTCTGTTTTTTTGTTTTATTTCCCTAAGTGCTCTTGGTTTAAGTGATTTACATGGTCGTGAAAGAAATGTTGAAATCAACCTGCATTGGAGAGAACCCTTTATAGATAAAAAAAATGAAAGTAATTTTATTTCGGCATTAAAATTTGAGGGGGCACTATATTCTGATTCTATACCCCAGGTTCCCGTTTATGTTCACAGGATCAAAAATAAGGTTCCACATTTTTCTTCAAAGTTTTCAATTTCTTCAGAAAAAATTGGATTATGCTCTTCTGAAGAAGCAGCATTACTTGAAAGTATAGGTTTTTCGGAGAGCGATTTTGTTATTCATACCGATTTGGAAACAACCCGAGGTGAGTCATGGTCCAGACTTCATATTGTGCCGGTAAGAAAAAGAGATGGAGTTTTTGAAAAACTCTTGTCATTTGAATTAAAACATGAACAGGTATTCAATGAGAAGTTAAAGTATGAACCTGTTCATCAATATCCTGAAAGTTCTGTTTTGGCAACCGGTAACTGGTTCAGGGTTTGTGTTGAACAGGAAGGAATCTACAAACTTTCATATCAGGATCTGGCAAATCTGGGTGTAAATGTAGCGCAGATCAATAAATCCACCATACAACTTTTTGGCAATGGGGGTGGGATGCTTCCGGAAGCCAACAGCGAATTTCGCTATACCGATTTACAGGAAAACGCCATTTGGATCAGTGGTAACAATAGCGGTAACTTTTCGCAGCAGGATTATATCCTGTTTTACGGGCAGTCACCACATCAATGGACTTATCAGCCCGAAGAAGATCTATTCACCCATCAGGTGCACTATTATTCTGATGAAACCTGTTATTTTCTAACTTACGGACAAAACGAAGGTAAGCGAATAGAGTCAAGGGCAAGCTCTGATGAGCCTCAAACGCATACTGTAACGGATTTTTATGATTATGCTTACCATCAGCGCGATCTTACCAATCTTATCGGCAGTGGTAAATTATGGTTTGGTGAATTGTTTGATGTTACATTGAACAGGAATTTTCCATTCACGTTTTCCAATATTAATTCACAATACCAGGCAAATGCAAGATTGTATGTTGCAGCCCGTTCATCCGCTACCAGCAGCTTCACGCTGGAAGCTGCAGGGCAGTCGGCGAATTTTTCCATTCCTAATGTCAATACGGGATTATCAACCGGTATATTTGCACGTCATACCATTGGGAATCTGAAATTCACCCCTTCTTCCAGTCAAATCAATCTAAATCTAAGCTATAACAGAACAGCCAGCGGCGGAAGAGGATGGTTGAACTACATTGCAATAAATGCCAGACGTTTTTTGATAATGACCGGAGATCAGATGTTTTTCCGTAATCCTTCGGTCATAGGTGAGAACAATATTGCGCGCTACCTGATTCAGGGCATGTTGCCCGGTACGAGGATATGGGATGTTACGGATCCTTTAAACGTGGTGAATCAGCAATTTTCCCTCCAGGGCAATGAAGCACACTTTAAGAAAGAGGCTTACAGCCTGGATGAGTTTGTGGTATTTCATAATGATAACTTTCTGAAGCCCACGCTCAGAGGCCAGCTACCCAATCAAAATATACATGGGTCGCAAGTACATGATCTTATTATTGTTGTACCGGATTTATTCAGGCAGCAGGCTGAACGTCTTGCAACATTCAGACGTGAAAACGATGGATTAACCGTAAAGCTTGTTTCCCCTCGGCAGATATACAATGAATTTTCTTCAGGTGTTGCTGATATATCTGCCATTCGTAACTATATGAAAATGTATTACGACAGGGCGAGTTATACAGGGCAGTATCCCCGATATCTTTTGCTATTCGGTAATGGTACCTATGACAATAAAAATATACTTGGGTATGGAGGCAATCTTATCCCAACCTTTCAAACCCTCAACTCATTAAGCCCTTCAAATTCATTTATTACAGATGACTTTTTTGGATTGCTCGACGATGAAGAGGGGTTTGATGCGCTGGGTGCCATTGACCTGGGCATTGGTCGTTTTCCTGTAAGAACGGTGGATGAAGCCCGCTTTGTGGTTGACAAATTACTACGGTATGATGCAAGAATTGATGGCCTTGAACCCGGAACAGATAATCCGCTCTTTGCAGGGATGGTACCTAATTATGCAGATTGGCGTAATATAATAACCCTGGTAGCAGATGATGAGGACTCAAATATACATTTTAATCAGTCTGAGCAGATTTTTAATTACATGAATAATAATCATCAGGTATTTAATATTGAGAAAATTTATCTTGATGCTTATGAGCAGATAACTTTGGCTGGAGGATCCAGGTATCCTGAAGTAAATAACGCCATAAATAACCGCGTGAACCAGGGTGCGTTAATGATAAATTATATTGGTCACGGCGGAGTGCGGGGCCTGGCCCACGAAAGGATATTAACCTTTGATGATATCCTGTCTTGGGGTAACTTTTATAATCTGCCGGTATTTATGACGGCAACCTGTGAGTTCAGCAGTTTTGATCAGCCAGACGCAAATGAATTATCAGCGGGTGTCAGAATATTTTTAAAACCTGATGGGGGAGCCGCGGCTTTATTCACAACTACACGACTAGCCTGGGCTCAGAGTAATTTTACGCTAAATGATGCTTTTATGCGCAATGCATTCAAGCCCATGGATAATGGTGAAATGCCCAGGCTCGGAGATCTTATCCGGATTGCAAAGGTGCAAAGTGGCTCAGGCCAGAATCTCAAAAATTTTGTACTGTTGGGAGATCCTTCCATGCAATTGGCATATCCCCGATACAAGGCTGTTACAACGGAAGTACCCGATACCCTGAAAGCCCTTCAAAAGGTTACGATTAAGGGCGAAATCCATACAGGTCAGGGGATAAAAGCAACAGATTACAATGGTATTATCTATCCTACCATTTATGATAAAAAATCCACTTTTACTACATTGGGTAATGACCCAGGCAGTATAGTTGCAGACTTTACTATGCAAAACAGGATTTTATATCGTGGAAAAGCGTCAGTAAATAATGGTGAGTTTTCTTTTTCTTTTATTGTACCCCGCGATATTTCATATAATACAGGGTTTGGGAAAATCAGCTATTATTTTGATGATGGGGTAACAGATGGGAACGGGTATTTTAATCAATTTATCATTTCAGGTACGGCAGATGATTACACACCTGACAATGAGGGTCCCGAAATAAGTTTATACATTAATAACAAAGATTTCAAATCAGGGGATAAAACCGGACCAGATCCATTACTTCTGGCCTTCCTTGAAGATGAAAGCGGAATTAATACAACCGGACAGATTGGACATGATATTGTTGCAATTTTGAATGACGATACCTTTAATCCGATTGTTTTGAATAACTTTTACCAGGCTGATTTGGATAATTTCCGTTCCGGTAGGGTAATTTATCCCTTTTTCAATTTAGAAGAAGGTAATTACACCCTCACATTAAGAGCATGGGACGTGCATAATAATGTCTCAGTTTCTTCCATTGACTTTATAGTTACCTCAGCGCCAGGACTCAGTATTACTGATTTAAGAAATTATCCCAATCCATTTAGTGATAAAACACAATTTACTTTTTCGCATAACAAGCCTGCTACTGAACTTATTGTGCAGCTTGAGGTTTATACTTTGACCGGTCAGTTATTGAAATCCAAAGAACAGATGGTTTATGCATCAGGCTTTGAAATCCCTCCTTTTGAATGGGATGGACGCGACAGCGGAGGTACATTACTATCTACAGGCATTTATGTTTTCAGAATCATTGTAAAAGAAAGAAACGGTGAACCGGTTTCACAAACTGAGAAACTAATGATATTGCGCTAATCAGGTAATTTTCAAAAATCTGTACCATCTGGATAGTTTATCATAAACAATATGGAATTCAAAAAAACGTTATGGATTATTACAAAAGGAAATATTTACCGAAGAATTTATATTAAAATCAGAAACTATAATTATCGCGTAATATACCTGCAATAAACCAAGTATTTTTTTGTTCCAAAACTTGAAAAAAAGATGTAGGTTTGCAAACTCTAATTTACAGGAGAACTTTGCAGAAACAAAATATAGCACATAAAAGATAATACTAAACACAAATATTTAACGATGAAATTAGTTATTTTAAAGTCTGCCATATTGTTTATGACTTTTACAACCGTAAACTTTTCTTATCTGTTAGCTCAAAATGATGATCCCATATATGGAGATTTACTGGGACAAGAAAGAGTGAACACCATAACAACTGCAGTACCTTTCCTGATGATTGCACCAGATGCCCGTGCCGGTGCTATGGGTGATGCAGGTGTTTCCAGCAGACCTGATGCCAATTCCATGCACTGGAATCCGGCCAAATATGCTTTTGTTGACCAGGAAATGGGGCTTGCACTAAATTACACACCCTGGCTCAGAAGCCTTGTTAATGATATTAATTTATCTTACCTGAGCGGATTCAGACGTATTGATGAGTTGCAAACAGTAGCTGCCTCCCTTGTTTTCTTTTCTTTGGGAGATATACAATTTACAGATGAAACAGGTAACCCACAGGGTATATACCGCCCGAGCGAGTTTGCCCTTGATGTGGCATATGCCCGAAAATTGGGTGAACATATTTCAGGTGCGATAGCAGTAAGATATATTCACTCCAATCTTACTCAGGGTCAGGATGTGGGCTCCATTGAAACAAGACCCGGAAGGGCTTTGGCAGCAGATGTAGCAGCATACTACCAAAGAGAACTTGACTGGAGAAATACACCTGCTACTTTTGCAGCAGGCATAAATATTTCTAACATTGGTAATAAGATTTCTTATTCTGATGATATCAATGCCAACTTTATCCCCATAAACCTTAGGATTGGACCCACTCTTACCCTTGATCTTGATGCATATAACTCATTGTCTTTCAGCGTAGATCTTAACAAACTGCTGGTACCTACTCCTCCCATATATGCCAGGGATGAAAGCGGAAATGTAATTATTGATGATGATAATAAATTCGAAATTCTAAGTGGAAGAGACCCTAACAGATCTGTAGTAGCAGGTATGTTTGGTTCTTTTAATGACGCTCCTGGTGGATGGCGAGAAGAACTCAATGAAATCACCTACTCAGCCGGTATTGAATACTGGTACGACAGACAATTTGCAATTCGTGGAGGCTATTTCCACGAACATCAAACAAAAGGAAACCGCAAATATTTTACACTGGGCCTTGGATTGAAATATAATGTATTTGGACTTGACTTTTCCTACATTATCCCGGTAATGCAGAGAAGCCCGCTTGAAAATGTGCTTCGCTTCTCACTTACATTTGATTTTGATGCCATTGCAGCCCAATAGATAATGAAATTCAAAGTTGGATTTGGATACGATGTGCACCGTCTTGAAAAGGATTATGATCTGATTATCGGGGGTGTGCACATACCTTTTGAAAAAGGTTTAGTGGGGCATTCCGATGCTGATGTGCTCATACACGCTATAATGGATGCCTTGCTGGGAGCAGCAGGTTTGAGAGATATCGGATATCATTTTCCTGATACTGATCCTGCTTTTAAAGGAATAGACAGTAAGGTGCTTCTTCAGAAAACAATGGATATGATTCGTGAAAAAGGTTTTAAACCCGGAAATATTGATGCTACTGTTTCCCTGCAAAACCCCAAAATCAAAGATTATATTCCCGAAATGCAAATCATACTTTCCCGGATTATTGGAATACCATCAGAGGATATTTCTGTAAAAGCTACTACAACTGAAAAACTTGGTTTTATTGGAGAGGGCAGGGGGGTGGCAGCCCAGGCTGTTGTTCTGATTTATAAGGATTAAACATGAAATCGGCAGGGAACTGTAATACTTTGTCCTATCTCCTCAATTCGAATTTCTCTCCCAGGTAAACTTTTCTTACCTGTTCATCATTGGCTAATTCTTCTGAGGTTCCGGATTTTAGTATTGAACCTTCAAATAATAAATATGCCCTATCGGTAATATTGAGGGTCTCATGCACATTATGGTCGGTGATCAATACACCTATGTTTTTATTCTTCAATTGGCTTACAATGTTTTGAATATCTTCCACAGCAATTGGATCAACCCCTGCAAAAGGCTCATCAAGTAAAATAAAATTGGGGTCTACAGCAAGCGAACGTGCGATTTCAGTTCGTCTTCTTTCACCTCCCGATAAAGTAATCCCTTTGCTTTTGCGTATATATTGCAATCCAAATTCGTCAAGAAGACTTTCCAGTTTATCCCTTTGCTCCTCTGGTGACTTGTTGGTAAATTCCAGCACAGCCTTAATGTTATCTTCAACACTTAATGTTCTGAAAATACTTGCCTCCTGTGCCAGATATCCTATGCCTATTTGTGCTCTTTTGTACATGGGCTCTTTTGTAATATCAGTTTGCTCAAGAAATATCTTACCCTCATTGGGTTTTATCAAACCAACAATCATATAAAAGGTAGTGGTTTTACCCGCACCGTTCGGACCAAGCAGCCCCACAATCTCACCCTGACTTACATCTACAGATACCTGGTTTACAACTGTTCTTTTCTTATATTTTTTTACCAGGTTTTTTGTATAGAGCTTCATTTATTTTAAATTTCTTTTTGGAAATAGTTGTTAAATCCGGAATTCGGGGCAAAGGTAGGTAATAACGGTAAAAGTTCACGGATTATTTTGTGGTCTCTAAAGCTTCCCAGAATTCAACGGCTCTCCTGAGGTGAGGTATTACAATTGTACCGCCTACGATGTTCGAAATTGCAAACACTTCAAATATTTCTTCTTTGCTTACTCCCAATTCATGGCATTTTTGTAAATGATATTTTACACAATCGTCGCATCTTAAAACCATTGAAGCAGATAGTCCAATCATTTCCTTTACCCTGGCACTTAATGCGCCTTCCATGTAGGTATTTGTATCCAGATTGAATAGTCTCTTCAATACAAGGTTATCAGAACCCAGTATTTTTTCATTCATTTTTTCGCGATATGCGTTAAAATCCTTGATTAGTTTTTCCATGTTATAATTCCTCAGTGTTAATTTCTTTTGAATATGTTTTTTCCTTTTAAATAAAAAAATTCTACAATTCTTATACAAGTAGAATTCTGGCATTTAGATTGCCCTAAAGTGTTGAAATTGTTTAACTTGACTATGTAAAGTAAAATTGTATCCAGCTATCTCATCAAAACTTTCTCAGGTTTCTTCTTTTGCTAATGATTTTTTGCACAGGTTTTCGATGTTAATGGAGCTTAAAATGAAAAATTATTTTTGTGCTGAAATTTATAAATAGTAAATTTACTTTGCAAACCTACGGAATTTTTCCTTTCGGTTTCTATAATCCACAAGTTGAGCTAACTCCAAGATAGTCCGGGTAAATGTTTTTCCGGATTGTGTTTCAACTTTTTTGGAAAAACCTTGTGGAATTTCCAGCTTAAGTACTGGGTATATTATTTTTTAAAAAAGTACGTATAAATAGAATGGAAACTAAAAGTGAAGTTTCACTTAAAGCGCTTTTAAAGCAAATTTTTGGTTACGATAAGTTTAAGGGGGATCAGGAAGCCATTATTAATAATCTTCTTGAAGGAAAAGATAGTTTTGTAATCATGCCCACTGGTGGTGGCAAATCAATGTGCTACCAACTGCCTGCATTAATTAATCCCGGAACCGCTATTATTGTTTCACCGTTGATTGCATTAATGAAAAACCAGGTGGATGCAATCCGCAATTTTGCCACATACGACAGCATTGCCCATGTATTGAATTCATCTTTAACAAAAGCTGAGGTTCAGAATGTAAAAAGCGACCTTGTCAATGGGTTGACCAAACTGCTTTACGTGGCACCTGAGTCTTTAACCAAAGAAGAAAATGTTGAGTTTTTGAAATCACTGAATATATCTTTTTTAGCAGTTGATGAGGCGCATTGTATTTCGGAATGGGGTCACGATTTCAGACCTGAATACCGCAGATTAAGAAGTATCATAGATGCATTTGAGAAAAAAATACCTGTCATGGCTCTTACTGCAACTGCTACTCCAAAGGTGCAGCATGACATAATGAAAAACCTGAATATACTCAATGCAAACATCTTTAAGTCTTCATTCAACAGACCTAATTTATATTATGAAATCAGAAATAAGACTGAAGACGTAAAAAAGCAAATTATTCGCTTTATTAATAACCATCAGGGGAAATCCGGTATCATCTATTGCCTGAGTCGTAAAAAAGTAGAAGAAATGGCCGAAACCCTACAGGTAAATGGAATCAGTGCATTACCCTATCATGCGGGACTGGATTCGCAGGTTAGGGTTTCAACGCAGGACAAATTCCTGAAGGAAGACATTGACGTTATTGTGGCTACCATTGCTTTTGGTATGGGAATTGACAAGCCCGATGTTAGATATGTTATCCATTATGATATACCCAAAAGCCTTGAGTCTTATTACCAGGAGACCGGTCGGGCCGGCCGCGATGATGGTGAAGGCAACTGTATAACTTTTTATTCATACGACGATATACAGAAGTTGGAGAAGTTTTTAAAAGGAAAACCGGTTGCCGAGCAGGAAATTGGAATGCAACTATTACTGGAAACAGTTTCGTATGCTGAATCTTCCATTTGCCGTAGAAAATTATTGCTTAATTACTTTGGAGAGGTTTACAAACAAGATAATTGCGGTGCTTGCGATAATTGTTTAAATCCAAGAGAAAAATTTGAAGGAAAAGAATATATTTGTCAATTATTAGAAACCATTGAGGCAGTAAAAGAAATTTTTAAAACCAAGCATGTAATAAACGTAATTATGGGAAAAAGTACCGGAGCTATAAAATCGTGCAAACATCATCATCTTGAAGTGTTTGGCAAGGGTGCCGATAATGATGAAAAGTTCTGGCAAGGCATTGTAAGGCAAAGTATAATTGAGAGGCTGATTGAGAAGGACATTGAAAATTATGGCACACTTAAGTTAACCCCAAAAGGCAAGGAGTTCCTTGACAATCCCAAATCTGTTAAAGTGAGCAAAGACCGCAAAATGGGTGAAGGCAATGATGAAGATTTCAAAGGTGGTGCAGCTAAAACCAGCGCCACAGATAAAATGCTTTTTGCTCTTTTGAAGGATTTACGAAAAGAAATTGCCAAAAAGAATGACCTTCCGCCTTTTGTTATTTTCCAGGACCCGTCGCTGGAAGATATGGCTATTCAATATCCTGTGAAGTTAGAAGAGTTGAAACAGATTTCAGGTGTGGGTTCAGGCAAAGCTGAGCGTTTCGGGAGGCCTTTCGTTGAGCTCATTAAAAAATATGTGGAAGAGCATGAAATAGAGAGGCCAATGGATATGGTTGTAAAATCTCTGGTAAATAAGTCGGGTATCAAAGTTTATATTATCCAGAACATTGATCGCAAAAAACCTCTCGAAGACATTGCATATGCAAAAGGCCTTGAGTTTGAAGAACTTCTTGCTGAAATTGAAAGTATTGTAGCCTCAGGAACCAAAATTGATATCAAATACTATATCAATGAAATGATTGATGAGGATAAACAGGAGGAAATATTTGATTATTTTAAAACTGCAGAAACTGATTCCTATACAAAAGCTTTGGAGGAACTTGGCGAAGAAGACTATACTGAAGAAGAAATCCGGCTGATGCGTATCAAGTTCATGTCTGAAATGGGCAACTAAATCCCATATTACACTCTTATCAAAAAAACTAAACTATTTAACCGGATTCAGCAGATTGAACAAAATACCTGAATCCTGATAATTTATTAACACTGATTTTTATTAACATGGCAAAAGAAACACCAACTCCGGAGTCTGGTAATCCCATAAGACCGGAAATTCCCATCAGATCAAAAATATCAAATGGTACAATTATCAATGTGGTATTGTTCGTGGGTCTTATTATTCTCTATACCCTGCAATTTCTTCCTGATCGCAAACAGGAACTAACAACCGAAATTGAAAGTGAGGTTTCTGTAATATCAGATCAATTGGCCGAAGGTGCTTTTAATATTGCTTTCGTAAACTCTGATACTTTGATGGCAAACTATACCCTCGCACTTAATATGCGCGACGAATTTGAGCGTGAACAGCGCCGGCTTGAAAATGATCTTCAACGCAGGCAGAGAGCCTTTCAAAGTGAATTGGAAACTTTTCAGCGACAAATTCAAATGGGTGCTTTGTCATCGGATAACATCCAGAGAAAAGAACAGGAACTCATGCAATTGCAACAGGAACTCATGCAACTCAATGAAAATTATGCAAACCGTCTTATGGCAAAGGAGTTGGAGATGAATATCGAGCTATATCAAAAAATTACCGATTTACTCTCACGGTTTAATAAAGAGATGGGTTATGATTATATTTTAGGTTTTTCGCCAGGAGGTAGTATTCTATACGCTAAAGACAAACACGATATTACACATAAAATATTAAAAAAACTAAATGAAGAATATGATGCGCAGTAATAATTGCATTTTTGCCAGGTTTTTGTTTTTTACCTTGTTTTTTTGTGTCATTTCAACATTTGGGCTTTTTGCTTCAAAACCCTATGCTGTTGTTATACATGGTGGTGCCGGCAATATTGCCCGCGAATCTTTATCTGATGAACAGATAGAGGATTATAATAACAAACTGGCCGAGGCATTAATTGCTGCCGAGGAGATTCTTAGTAACGGTGGCACCAGTCTGGATGCAGTAGAGACCGCTACACGTATTCTTGAAGACTCTCCGCTTTTTAATGCAGGCAAGGGTGCAGTTTTTACGATAGATGGGAAAAATGAACTGGATGCTTCCATAATGTGTGGTCAAACCCATAATGCAGGTGCTGTGGCAGGAGTAACTACAGTTAAGAATCCCATATCTGCAGCCCGCAAAGTGATGGAAAACTCCCCACATGTTTTGCTTACAGGTAAAGGCGCCGAAACATTTGCCTTTGAGCAGGGTCTTGAAATCGTTGACCCGGGATATTTTTTTGACCGGAGAAGATGGAATCAGTACCGGGAGTTTATCAGAAACCAGGTTAACCGAAGCCGAAGCTATATTGATGAGGATTTGAAAATGGGCACGGTGGGTGCAGTTGCTCTTGATATTCACGGAAATATTGCTGCAGCTACTTCAACGGGTGGGATGGTTGGCAAACGCTATGGTCGTATTGGTGATAGCCCCATAATAGGAGCCGGAAATTATGCAAGCAATCTTACCTGCGGAGTTTCTGCCACCGGACATGGTGAATACTTTATCCGTAATATTGTGGCCTATGATATCTCCGCCCGTATGAAGTATAAAGGTCAAAGCCTTGCAGAAGCAGCCCATTTTGTCATTCAGGAAAAACTGCGCGAACAAGATGCCAACGGAGGTATTATCGCAATTGATAAAGACGGAAATATTGTTATGGAATTCAATACCACTGCCATGTTTCGGGGTTTTGTAAAATCAACCGGCGAAAAAGGGGTCTGGATTTTTCAGGAGTAAAGGAATGGGCTTTTCCTGGAAAACGGAAAACGAAGACCGGAGACCTAAGCTGAGGGCGACAGCCCGAAGTCCCGAGACCGATTAGCGATTCGGGAACCGAAGCTTATGCCGGCCTAATCCCCCTTTTTTAAAGGGGGTC
>REDJ01000236.1 GCA_007693555.1 Bacteroidota bacterium | reverse complement strand
TGTTATTAACACTCGCCTGGAGAAATCTCTGGCGTAAAAAGAGAAGAACATTCATATCTGTAAGTTCTGTGATGTTTGCAGCTATCCTGGCAATCATTATGATGTCAATGATGAATGGCATGAAAGACCAGTTTGTTGAAAGTATTGTAAACAATTCCACAGGCTACCTGCAAATACAGGATGTTTTGTATGACGATGAACCCACCCTTGACCATGCCCTGGAATATGGTCCTGAAATTGAAGATCTGCTTAATCAGTTTGCTGACCAGATTGACTATACAGTACCACGGATTCAGGGTTTCTGCCTGGCATCCAGAGATATGGGAACCCGCGGTGTACTGGTAATGGGTATTGATCCCGAAAAGGAAAACCGTATGAATAATCTGGGAGATCGCATAATTAAAGGCGAAATGTTCAGCCCTGATGATGAATATGCTGTTATTGCCGAAGGCGTTGCCACCCAGCTTGAACTTTCCATAGGCGATACCATAGTTTTACTCGGCCAGGGGTTCCAGGGAATGACCGCCGCCGGAACATTCAAAGTGGGCGGAATAGTCAGATTTCCACTGCCCGAGCAAAACAACACTATGGTGTATCTCCCGCTTTATCAGGCACAATGGTTTTTTGCCGCCCCCGACCGGTTGACTAATCTTATCATAATGACACACGATAAAAATGAGGTAAATGCCCTTGCGCAACAAATGAAGGCCAGCCTGGATGATGAATGGTATGCTGTTCTCACCTGGGAAGAGCTTATGCCCGCTACGGTAGCTGCATTTGAAGCACGCGATGCACAAATAAAGGTTTTGGCATGGATCCTTTACATTGTTGCGGGATTTGGAATTTTCGGCACTGTTATTACCATGATGCATGAGCGAATGAGGGAATTTGGAATCCTTTTATCTATCGGTCTGAAGCGCGCCCAGCTGGCAGTAGTATGCGTTATTGAAACCATTATCATGAGTCTTTTGGGTGTTATTGCAGGTGTTGCAGTGGGCTTCCCAATAGTTTATAACTGGTACCGGAATCCTGTATCTCTCGGGGATGAACTGGGCGATGTAATGATAGACCTGGGTATTGAGCCGGTTATGATGTTTTCCATAGCACCTGACATCTTTTTCTATCAGGCCTCCACCATTTTCTTCATTGCACTGATAGTGGGAATTTATCCGGTGAAAAAAGTATTCAGGCTCAATATGACCCAAGCCGCCAGAAAGTAAGTTGATATAGTATAAAGGGTTTAGAAAGTTTATAAGGTTTAGAAAGTTTATAAAAAATATAAATTATGGAAAGTAAGAGTTATTCTTTTGAGAAGTTGCATGTATGGAAAGACATCAGAGGTTTGATTAAAGATGTTTATGAACTTACTGCCACATTGCCTGAGATTGAAAAGTTCGGATTGGTTATGCAGATGCGCAGAGCGGCCATCTCGGTGAGTTCAAATCTGGCTGAAGGTTCTTCCAGAACAAGTCCAAAAGATCAGGCACATTTTTACCAAATTTCCTATTCAAGCATGATGGAACTTCTTAGTCAGCTCATTGTAAGTTATGATCTGAAATACATAACTGAAAGCAGTTATTCAGCACTTCGTCAGGACATTGAGGGTATAACCTATAAATTAAACTCATTACGCAGTACAGCTTTAAAACGCATCAAATCCAAATAAACCCCCTAAACCCCATAAACTTCATAAACCCTATAAACACAACATCCCATATAAACAAAAAAACGCATTTAAAATGATAACATTAATAAAAATATCCTGGAGAAATATCTGGAGAAATCGCACCCGCAGCCTGGTAATTATGATTGCCATTGTACTGGGCCTTATGGGTGGTGTTTTCTCAGCAGGTATGAGACTGGGTATAGAAACCCAGCAATTTAAGGAGACTGTGGAAACACAAATATCTCATATACAACTGCATCATCCGGAATTCATTGCAAACCCTGAAGCCCGATTCAGAATTAACGATGGTTTCAGCATTGCTGAGCAGATCATGAACAAACCCTGGGTTGAAGTTGCCAATCCCCGAACTGTTTTTGATGGCATGGTTGCTTCTGCCAATATGAACGCCGGTGTTCGTATCAAAGGCATTGACCCTCACATGGAAGCTCTAACTACCGGACTGGATGAACTTTTGGAAGACGGAACTTATTTCGAACAGGAAGGAAGACTACCATCTGTAATTATCGGGCAAAGACTTGCCAGGGAACTGAAAGCTGAAACAGGATCAAGGATTATTCTTACTTTTCAGGACATTCATGGAGAGATTATTAGCTCATCATTCAGGGTGGAAGGAGTTTATTCCATTGCATCCCCCTCCTTTGAAGAAAGAACTGTTTTTGTAAGAGCATCCGAACTTAATGAAATCATTGGCGATCAGGAAGCGGTAACCGAAATAGCGCTTCTCATCAACAATCTTGATGATTATCAGCAAAGGACGGCCGAATTAAAAGAGTTATTTCCGGATGCAGAAGTGCGAAACTGGGCCGATATGGCTCCATCATTGCATTACTCTCTGGAATTTCTGAATCAGAATTTGGCCTGGATGTTAAGTATCATTATTCTGGGAGTTTCATTCGGACTTCTGAACACCATTCTCATGTCGGTACTTGAGCGTGTGAATGAACTTGGTGTTTTGATGGCCATTGGAATGAAAAGGGTAAAGGTTTTCTCAATGGTTGTTCTGGAAACTACCCTGCTCTCCATAGTGGGCGGCTCATTCGGACTTTTGGCATCTTTTTTTATGGTGAAACTTTTAAACATAAATGGTATTGACATGGCAGGTGCCGGTGGTGCCGGGCTTGAAGAGTTTGGCTATTCCTCCATTGTATTCCTTGAAGTACCCCCCAATTTTTATTTTGATGTGGGAGTACTGGTCGTCATATTTGCTATACTTGCTTCCATTTACCCCGCATGGAAAGCCATCCGTCTGTCACCTGCACAGGCAGTCAGGCAGGAATAGTTCATTCAAAAAAGAGAAATAAAAAGATAAAAACACTTAATATTTAAAAAGATGAAACGAGCATGTTTTTCCAAACGCAAACACAGAAGTAATAAAATTACTCACATGCGAGTTCCATCATTCCATAACCTTCAAATTTTATTATGATGAAAACTGTAATTAAAACCACAAATCTGGAAAAAGTATATAATAGTTCAGTAGCTCCGGTGAGAGCAGTTAATGATGTGAACCTGGAGTTTTACGAGGGAGAATTCACTGCCATTGTAGGGCCATCAGGCAGCGGTAAGACCACATTCCTCAACCTTATCGGCGGACTGGACAAGCCCACCGGCGGAGAAGTAACCATTGACGGAACAGATATTTCCAAAATGAAAGAAAGTCAGTTGTTTGATTTCAGGCTCAGAAACATCGGATTTGTTTTTCAATCCTACAACCTGATACCCGTATTAACTGCCAAGGAAAATGTTTCGTTCATCATGTTGCTGCAAAAGCAGCCGAAAGATCAAATGGAAAAACGTGCCCAGGAAATGCTGGAGCAGGTAGGACTTTCAGATAAGATCAACTCCCGTCCCAATCAGCTTTCAGGTGGCCAGCAGCAACGTGTAGCTGTGGCAAGGGCACTGGCATCAAAGCCCAAGTTTGTCCTGGCCGATGAGCCCACTGCAAACCTGGATACCGAATCAGCATTCAATCTGCTCGATATCATGTCGCGCCTTAACCAGGAAGAAAACATCACCCTTATCTTCTCAACCCACGACCAGCGGGTTATTGAGCGTGCAAAGCGCGTCATTACACTGGTGGATGGTGCTGTAAGTAAGGATGAAAAGTTTGAAAGATAGTTCATGGGTTGATAAGTGGAAAAGTTTAAGAGTTGAAAAGTGCAGATGAAATCTCTCGAATACTTCTACCTTGCATAAGTCAACGAACCCTTAAACTTTTACACTATTACACTTTTAAACATTTAAACTAAATGAAATTGATACTAACCCTCGCCTGGCGAAACCTCTGGCGCAACCGTAAGCGGACGCTGATAACGATGAGCTCTGTGCTGTTTGCCGTGTTTCTGGCAATCATTTTTACCTCCATGGAAAAAGGTTCCTATGAGCGAATGATTGACAGCATGGTAAAATACAGCACAGGCTATATTCAGATTCAGGATGTGCTTTATGATGAAGAGCCATCTATAGACCATACCATGCTCTTTGATGATGACATCAGGGATCTGCTTGAAAAACACAGCAATGAGATATCATTCTACGTTCCGCGCCTGCAGAACTTCGCTCTAGTTGCCACCGAGAACAATACGCGGGGCAGTATGATCATGGGTATTGATCCTGAGCTTGAAATCAGGCTCAATGACCTTACTGAAGATATGGTTGATGGAGAATTTCTAAGCCGTAATGATGAAGGGTTGCTTATAGCCAAAGGGCTTGCAGAAATTCTGGATGTGACCCCGGGAGATACGCTTGTGTTGCTGGGGCAGGGTTTTCAGGGTGCTACGGCTGCTGGCAAATATGCCGTTCAGGGTATCATTGATTTGAAAATTCCCGAACTGAATAATAATGTCATTTACATGTCGCTGAGTGCTGCACAGTGGTTCTACGGGGCCGATAACAGGCTTACGTCTTTAATCATAATGCCCGAAAACCCAAAACGGACAAATCAGCTGGCCGCCAGTATCCTTCATGAAATCGACAGAGAATGGTACAATGTACTAACCTGGGAAGAAATGCTGGAGGACTTGCTTACACTGATGAAATTTGATGTGGCAGGTACCATGATAATGATGTTTATCCTCTATATTGTCATTGCTT
>REDJ01000144.1 GCA_007693555.1 Bacteroidota bacterium | reverse complement strand
AGTCCCGAGAGCTGAAAGCGATTCGGGAACCGAAGCAAATACCGGAGCAATCCCCCTTTCTTAAAGGGGGCAAGGGGGATTACCCTTTTCTTAAAGGCGATTCGGGGATGTAAAAAAACTGAAAATCCGAAGCACCAATTTCGAAGCACGAAAAAAAAACTCCGCGAACTCAGCGCCTTCGCGACTCCGCGGTGAAAAAACAAAAAACTTAATATAACAATAAAATGAGCATATACAGCACAGCCGTAAAACGACCTGTTTCCACACTGGTAATATTTATTGCGGTAATAGTCATGGGCATATTCAGCCTGCGATATTTACCTGTTGATCTCTATCCTGAGATAGATCCGCCTTTTATCAGTGTGTTCACCATATATCCGGGTGCCAGTGCCGCCGATATTGAAACCAATGTTACACGGCCACTGGAGGACAATCTGAGTATTGTTACCAATCTGAAAAACATGACCTCACAGTCCAGGGATAATATTTCAGCCATCACCATGGAGTTTGAGTATGATACCAATCTGGATGAGGCATCCAATGAGATACGCGATGCCATAGGGCGAATACAGCGTTTCCTTCCCGACGGTATTGAGCAACCCACAGTGTTTAAGTTTTCATCAGCCATGATACCGGTAATGATGCTTTCAGCGACTGCCGACGAAAGCTATGCTGCCTTGGCTAAAATTCTGGATGAGCGGCTTATCAACCCGCTTAACCGTATTGAAGGTGTAGGAGCGGTAGGTATTTTCGGAGGACCTGAAAGGGAGATACAGGTGAATGTTGACCCCCGCAAGCTTGAAGCCTACAATATGACAGTTGAACAGTTGGGTGGTATTCTTGCGGCAGAAAATATCAACCTGCCTTCGGGAAATGTCAAACTGGGCATGATTGACTATCCCCTCAGATTTACCGGTGAATTTCAAAGCAGTGGTCAGATCAACAATATTGTGATTGGAAACTTCAATGGCAATCCGGTTTTCGTGAGGGATGTTGCCGAAGTAAGAGATACCCTGAGAGAGATGACCATTGAAGAACGAATCAATGGCAGACAGGGTCTGCGTATGCTGGTGCAGAAGCAATCGGGTGCAAATACAGTTCGGATTGCAAATCAGGTAAATGAGATGCTGGAAGAGATCAAACCGACTCTTCCGCCCGATATTACCATAGGTGTGGTATTCGACACATCCGAATTTATTGAGAATGCCATCAGCAACCTGGTGCAAATCCTCTATTTTGCAGGTATCTTTGTAATACTGGTTGTATTGTTTTTCATCGGTCGCTGGCGGGCAACATTTATCATTGTTCTTACCATACCGGTTTCGCTGGTTACGGCCTTTATTTACCTTTATTTTACAGGCAATACGCTTAACCTGATCTCCCTTTCTTCATTGACCATTGCTATGGGGATGGTGGTGGATGATGCCATTGTGGTACTGGAAAATATTACAAGGAATATTGAAAAGGGCAGCAAGGCCCGTGAAGCAGCCATTTACGGTACCAATGAGGTGGGGCTTGCTGTTGTGGCATCAACCCTGACCGTGGTAGCAGTATTTCTGCCCATGACGCTTATTGGTGGTTTGATGGGATTGTTTTTCCGTCAGTTGGGATGGATTGTTGCCATTACAGTGACAGTTTCCACAATTGCTGCTTTGTCGCTCACACCCATGCTTTCTTCACAATTGCTGAAATTTGCAACAGCCAAGCGCACAGGTCTGGGTCCGAAAACCAGCGCCTTTATTGATCGTACACTCGACGGGCTCGATAACTTTTATTCACGTTTGCTGGGATGGGCAGTAAGAAATAAGTGGACTGTGGCAGTGGGCTCCATAATCATCTTTTTTGCCAGCCTGTTCCTTGTAATTCCTATAGGAACAGGTTTCTTCCCGGAGGCTGATAACAGCAGAATATCCATCAATATTGAGCTTCCCACAGGTCTGCGACTGGAAGAAACCGCAAGAACAGCTTATCACATTGAAGATGTTATCCTGGAAAAATACCCTGAAATTGACGTGATCAATGTAAGTTCAGGCTTCAGCACAACAGCAGGTATATTTGGCGATCCCCGTGCAGGAAGTCATACCATTAACTTTATTTTAAGACTGATTTCTCCCACGGATCGCGATCGCAGTGTTTTTGAAATTGCTGATGCCATTCGCGGAGACCTTCAGGTTTTTCCTGAAATTGTAAACTTTACGGTAGAGACAGAAGGTGGAGGATTTGGTGCCGGAGCCCCCATTCAGATCGAGATATACGGCGAAGACTTTAACCTTACCACTGCTTTTGCAGAAGAACTGGCAGTCAGGATGGAAGCCATCGAAGGAACACGTGATGTGGACCTGAGCCGCGGACCCGATAAACCGGAATTGCGCATTGTACCCGATCAGGAGAAAATGGCCATGTTCGGCCTCAATACAAATACCGTGTCACAGGCAATACGCAACCGCATTGAAGGGATGACCGCTACTTTTTACCGTGAAGACGGTGAAGAGTATGACCTGGTGATACGCCACAAGGAAGAATTCAGAAATACACTTGCAGATATTGAGAATATTCAGGTTCGCAATCCCATGGGGCAAATGGTACGTTTGAAAGAGTTTGCTGCCATTGAGGAGTTTTACAATCCTCCCAATATTGAACGCAAAAACCGCCTGCGTTATTTAACTGTTAACAGTCAGCTGTTTGGCCGTTCGCTGGGGGCTGTAACGGCCGACATTCAACAGGCTATCGATGAAATGGATGTGCCGCAGGAGATTTTTATACGCTTTGGCGGGGAAATACAGGAACAGCAGGAAGCATTTGCTGACCTTATACTGTTGCTTTTATTGAGTATTTTCCTGGTATACGTGGTTATGGCATCGCAGTTTGAATCTTTCTCCATGCCTTTTATCATTATGATGGCGGTACCTTTCTCTTTCACAGGAGTGTTGCTGGCATTGTTTATCACAGGAGCTGAAATCAATGTTATTTCTTTTATTGGAGGTATTATACTGGTGGGGATTGTGGTGAAAAACTCCATTGTTCTGGTGGATTATACCAATTTGCTTGTCGGCAGAGGAAAAAGCATTATCACGGCAGTGAAAATGGCCGGAAAATCGCGTCTGCGCCCGGTGCTTATGACCACGCTTACAACATTGCTGGCCATGATACCGCTTGCAACATCCACTGCGGAAGGTTCTGAAATCTGGCAACCAATGGGTATTGCAGTAATTGGCGGATTGAGTTTTTCCACTTTGATCACTCTGGTATTTGTACCGGTGGTATACACGCTTAACGGCGCACGGAAATTAAGAAAAGCCAGAAGGAGACTGAGAAAGGAGATGCTTGAAGGGTAAGGAGACGGAAGCTAAGGGCGACAGCCTTTAGTCCCGAGAGCTGAAAGCGATTCGGGATCCGAAGTATATACAGGCTTACTCCCCCTTTCAAGGGGGTTGGGGGGATGTTAAGAGAGGACGGAAGACGGAAGACCGAAGACGGAAGACAGGAGTTTAATATTTAATAGAATAGCTTGAATAGAAAAATTCGAATATCGAATACCAAAATCTGAAACTAAAAAACCCTGCGAACTTTGCGAAACCTTTGCGCCATTGCGTGGAGTATTAATAAAACTTATATTCCTAATAACTCAATAACCTAATAACCCAATAAACTTGGTGACCCAGCGTCTCCGCGGTAAAAAAACAAAAACAAAATAAAATATGAAATCTGTATTTATTGTTTACAACCAGGCCCTTACGGAAAGGGTGGCAGAAATGCTTGATAAATTGAATGCACGGGGTTTTACCCAATGGAAAGATGTGATGGGACGGGGCACCCACAAAGGTGAGCCACATATGGGCACGCACACCTGGCCGGCCATGAACTCCGCCGTAATGTGTGTGGTAGATGATCCGATGGCTGCAAAACTACTTGAGGGTGTCAGGAAACTGAATGAAACGGCAGAGATGCAAGGAATAAGAGCATTTGCCTGGAATATAGAAGCTACAGTATAAATATAAAAATATTCACCATGAGTTATTCAGAAATTTATCAGGATATCAGAACCTTGATTTTTGAAAAATTAAAATCTTTCAGAGATTCAGCTTCATATACAGCGAATTTTCAAGACGACTTTGGCCTGGAAAGATGGGAGATCAACCTTTTGCTTTATAATGTAGAAGACCATTTTAATTTAAGACTTAAGGCCGGTCTGGAGCATGAAGTTGATACAATAAACCAGCTGGTGGCAGTTGTATATCGCGAGAAGCAAAGACAAAAAGATGCTTTAAAGGCTGCCTGAGCCCTTAGCTTCAGATCAGTTTATCAATTTCTGCAGCCAGTTTGCGGTCTTTGTCTGTAACGATATTTCCCGCATCGTGCGTAGAAAGACGTATTTCCACTTTGTTGTAAACATTACTCCATTCGGGGTGATGGTTCATTTTTTCAGCAGCAAACGCTACACGGGTCATAAATGAAAAGGCTTGTACAAAGTCATTGAATTCAAATGAACGAACGAGTTGATTATTTTTTTCTGTCCACATAGGTTAAGGTTTAGGTTGAGCATTAGCCCGAAGTTGAACGAAGTGAAATCCCGAGACTATAAGAATTCGGGATCCCGAGAGCTGAATGCGATTCGGGATTAAGATTTATAATATTGAAACGGTAGGATGAAAAGATTGTTCAGCAAGGTGGGATTATTGGGTTGATTGTAAATGGTTAATTATTAATGCTCCACGCAGAGGCGCAAAAGTTTCGCAAAGTTCGCAGAGTTTTTTTTCGTTTCGTGCTTCGAAATTGGTGCTTCGGATTTT
>REDJ01000233.1 GCA_007693555.1 Bacteroidota bacterium | reverse complement strand
GGTGTGCATTGGCAAGGGCCCGGGTGATGTATAGCCCGGTGCAGTCAATGGACTGAATTTTTCCCGGAATATTTCCGGGTTGAGAAAAGTGGATTTTTCCGTTTTCTCCTTCTTCGGCCCAGATGTCGGTTTGGGAAAATTCAAGGGTTTGCCAGTTGATGTAAGTTCCGTTCTTTAGATGTAACATTTTTCCGGTTGTTGTTTTTCAAATAAAAATTACGTTATAAAATTTTTACATCCCCCTGACCCCCTTGAAAGGGGGAACATCCCCCTAACCCCCTTGAAAGGGGGAATGGTTCAGTGCATAGTTTGTTCAACAGGTTGTAAAGGCAGTTCATATCTTCTTTTTCCATCGAAATGTGCATAGGCATTGGCCACGGCGGCTGCAGTGGGAACAAGCCCGATTTCTCCCAATCCTTTGGCGCCATAGGGGCCGACCGGGTCGGGGACTTCCACACCCATAACTTCAATTAGCGGGGTTTGATGGGCACGCAGGATTTTACAGTCTTTCAGCCTGGTACTCAGCAACTGTCCGTTTTTCATGGGCAGATTTTCCGTAAGGGCATATCCCAGACCCATGTGCACGGCTCCTTCAATTTGGCCTTCAAAAAGTATGGGATTGAATATTTTACCGGCATCATGTGCTGCATATACTTTTTCAATGTTTCCACTTTCATCCAGTACTACCAGTTGAGCAGCATATCCGTAGGAATAGTGGGTTACGGCATTTTCCTTGTTTTCTGAAGGCTTGCTGGTCCAGTTACACTCCCACCGACCCCTGTAATGTCTGCCGGCCAGTTCTTTTAACTTATTATGCTTCAGGTCTTCCTTAAGGCTCCGGCATGCATCAATGATGGCATTGCCGAGTAAAACTGTTCCCCTTGATGATGTTGTCATTCCGGTTTTTATGCCGGCCCGGGTATCTACAATTACTTCCACAATATCAGGGTCAATGCCGGCTTCTTCGCAAAGTGTCTGCGTGGCAATGGTATGCACTCCCTGTCCCATTTCGGTCCAGCCATGCTGAAGAATAACCTTTTTCTCGGAAACGATGTCGATGATAACATCGGAAAAATCAACCATACCGTTGCCCACACCGCTGTTTTTGATAGCGCATGCCAGTCCGGTAAACTTGTGCTGATAAAATTTTTCTTTGAGTGTTTCCAGGCAAGCTCTTACACCTACACCTTTAACATGGTCGCCGGTGGCGGTGGTAAGGCCTTCGGTAAGTGCATTGTCATATCGAAACTGCCAGCGGTCAAATCCCCCCTTTTTGCAGAGTTCATCCACGCAGCTTTCCAGGGCAAATGCAGCCTGGTTGGCTCCAAATCCGCGCATGGCACCGGAAGGGATGTTATTGGTGTAAACCGTAAGGGCTTCCAGGTCGATATTGGGCACGAAATATCCGCCGGTGGCATGTCCGGCAATTCGTTCCATCACTTTGGTGCCCACGGATGCATAGGCGCCCGTGTCGCCAATGGCGCGCATTTTCATCGCGGTAAGCTTACCGTTTTTGTCGCATGCAAGCGAAATATCAAACCTTACCGGATGGCGTTTGGGATGCATGCGGATGGATTCATCGCGGCTTAGTGTAACTTTTACAGGCTTTTTCAGATGCCAGGCAAACAAGGCAGCATGTCCCTGCACGCTCAAATCTTCCTTACCCCCAAAGCCCCCACCGTTGGGAACCAGAATTACCCTTACCTTTTCTTCAGGCATATTAAGTATCAATGCCAGCTGCCTGCGGTCTTCATATACTCCCTGTCCTGCGGAGTACAAAGTAATTCCATCGTCTTCCCAAAGAGAAACTGCCGATTCTGTTTCCAGGAATGCATGCTCAATTCTTTGTGTTGCATATTTACCGGAAGTTGTAAAAGCAGCATCGCTGAAAGCTTTTTCAGGATTGCCTTTATGCAGGCGGCAGGTTTCCAGCAGGTTGCTGCGGCCGGGGTGTACCTGTGCCGAAGAATCGCTGATGGCTTCTTCAGGTTCTGTTACAGGTTCCAAAACTTCATACGAAACCTTGATGGCAGCAACTGCTTTTCGCGCCTGTTCTTCTGTTTTGGCAACTACTCCTGCCAGCACATCTCCGATATAGCGTGTGGTTTCGCCCACATCAATCATCAGCGGCCAGTCTTTGAAAATCAGGCCCACATAGCGTTCGCCGGGGATGTCTTTGGCAGTGAAAACTGCTTTTACCCCGGGCATTTTTCCGGCAGCAGAAATATCAATATCTTTTATCGTAGCCCTTGGATGTTCGCTGAAATGCAATGCGCCAAAGAGCATGCCTTCAAAATGCATATCGTTTACAAACTGCCTTTGACCCAGGGCAGTTTCCAGTGCCTGGTATTTTCGTGAAGACTTACCCACGCATCCGGTATCGATGAGTTTTTCGGCCGGTTTTTTCCCGCTGAGTTGCTGCGCAGAACCGGCAATGGCCGATTCAATTTTTTTGTAACCCGTACAACGGCACAAATGTCCTTTGATGGCCTGTTGGATTTCCTGATGAGATGGATTGGGGTTTTCTTTGAGAAGCAGATGGGTGCGCATGATAAATCCGGGACTGCAAAATCCGCATTGAACGGCACCATGGTTCACGAAAGTAGTGGCAATTACCTGTCTGATATTATCGGGGATGCCTTCCAGTGTAAGGATATGGGCATCCTGCAGTTTATGCATAGGTGTACTGCAAGCCAGACGGGCTTTCCCGTTGATTTCCACCAGGCAGGCACCGCATGTTGCCTGCCCGGAACATCCGTCCTTGGCGGCTGTCAGTCGCTTTTCTTCACGTAAAAACCACAGCAGGTTTTTTTCGGTATCGCCACTGTAATTAACAAGTTGTCCGTTTAGGTGAAATTGTATCATTCCGGGTGATTTTTTAAGATGTATTCACTCAATTCCTTAATGCCGGGCTTTATGGGCTCAGGCAGACTTATGTATTGCATGGGTGTTTTGATATCTTTCAATCCGCTTCCGGTTGACATAACCAGCATGGGCCTGTTATTGTCAATATTCCTGGTATTTATATATTTCAACATCCCTGCCATAGCGGCGGCGGCTGCAGGTTCTGCAAATATTCCGGTGTTGCAGGCCAACTCTGATGCTGCAAGCATGATTTCTTTATCGGAAACAAGCATCCATTCTCCTTTGTATGTTTTAAGGAAAGACCTGGCCATGAAATAGTTGCGGGGATAATCCACCGATATGCTGTCAGCAAGGGTAGTTGACGGTTTCATCTGAAATTTATCCTGTTCTAAATTACGCACCAGGTTATCACTTTTTTCGGATTGTACGGCAACAATCAAGGGTATTTTCTTAATAATGCCAAGCTTCATAAGGTCTTCAAAACCTTTGTATAAACCGGAAATGACTACTCCGTCGCCTACGGAGACAAAAATCCGGGAAGGCATTTCCCCCCTGAGCTGGTCATAAATTTCAAAAGCCACTGTTTTCTTACCTTCGATAGTTAAAGGGTTGAATGCGGTATTTCGGTTAAACCATCCAAAATACCTGCTTGCTTCCACACTCAAATCGAATGCTGCATCATAATTACCGTCTACCATAACCAATGTTGCGCCGTACATGATGATTTGCAGGAGCTTGGCCGGGGGTGCAGTTTTGGGAACTATGATAACGGCCCTTTGTTTCTGAGATGCGCAGATTCCTGCCAGTGATGAACCCGCATTACCTGTAGATGCTGTAACAATGGTGTCAATGTCCTGCTCTTTTGCATATGCCGAAACCAGTTGCGAAGCCCTGTCCTTAAAAGAAAACGTAGGATTCTGGGAATCGTCTTTAAGGTAAAAGGGAATTGTAATGTCATCCGGCCTGTCCAGCTCAAATTTGTATAGCGGGGTTTGACCCACTTTTAAAGGACCCAGGCTTTCCGCTTTTTCAATGGGCAGGATATCCAGAAAATGGTTTTTCTTCAATTGTGAGAATAGCTTTTCGGCACTATACTTTTCTCTGATTATATCATAGGGGTATAGAGTCTTCAATACCCCAACGGGCGGGCTGTCTGCGGGCTGATGACTTTCGCATTCCGGACACAGGTAAGCAAACCTTCCTTTTGGGAAAGAATAATTGCATTGAGGACAAAAGAGGGTGAAGTTTGCAGACATAAAAATATGGTTATAGGTTATCCTGGCCAGGTGTCAAAAAAGTCGAATTCTACAAAACTAATCCTTCTCATTGTAAGTCTGTTCCTTTAAAAGCCTTTTCTCCTTAACTTCTTCCATTTTCTTTTTTGCTTTTTGCAAGTCCTTGTAAAGAAAGTTCTCCAGGTTTAGGGTAATGGTCCGGTTGTCGTGCATTTTTATTTCTACCAAGAAATGTTTGATTTCAATGTCTTCGATGTCCCGGGTAGAAAGGGTTTCCTGGCTTTTCTGGCCGGGGAGTAACCAGGTGATTTTGTCATCGTCCCATTGGATAAAAAACCGGTTTTCCTGTGCTTTGCGGTATCCGTAAAACATAACAACGATGCCGGCAACGGCAAGAATGGCCAGAAACCACAAGGGCGCAAAAGACTCCGGTGAGTCGGGTCTGAGCAAAGGTCTGAATAAACCATTAAACCCCATTATAAGCATGAACTGACCCAGGAAGATTACCACGAGGTACCAGTGGTTGATTTTTGTCTGTGAAGGTTGAATGCGTGTCATAGGTCCAGTTATTTTGTGTAACAATTGGTGTTTTCGTGCAAGCACTATTTCATTACTTCATCATTAAACTCTTCAATCATTTCATCCCATCTGTGCACCTGGTTGAAGAGTGCAGGCCAGAGATGCGGGTCGT
>REDJ01000231.1 GCA_007693555.1 Bacteroidota bacterium | reverse complement strand
CAAGCGGAAAATATTTTTCCGCTCCAACCATCATCGAAATTACAATTGAAAATCATTTTTTGAAAAAAACCAGCACATCAAACGTCAATTAACCCTCAAAAAAAAGCCCCGAAAAATCGAGGCTTTTTATAAAATATAATGTGCATATTTTTAGTTCTGTTCTTGTTGGGCTTTTTCTTCTGCTTCTCTTCTTCTTTCTTCCAGAATTTCCTGTCTTCTTCTTTCGCGCAGAAGTTCACGCACGTGCGCCTGAAGATCCTGATCAGAGCGGTATTCGTTTAAGATTTCCTGATAAGATGTTGTACTAAATCCTTTCTCTTCAAGAATAGTAGAAATCATCATTTGTTGCTCTCTCTGAATCTGGCTAACCTGCGGGCCCAGCTGATTAAAAGCTTGAATTTCATCATCTGAAAATGCTCCTCCCTGTAATGCTCCAATCTGGTTGGCACGGGCAATCTGGTTAAATCTTTCAAGGGTTAAGTCAAGCTGTTCAACAGTTTCTGCCATTCTTTCCTGTGTTTGTCTTTGTAATTGGCTGATTTCCTGATTTGCATCAAAAAAATTCAACAATACCTGTTCTTCAAAGCGAAAACTGATTTCTTCTTCTTCATTTTCCGGATTATCATCATACGCAAATACATTTACGGGTTGTGCAATAACCAATGCGAAGGCAAACAGCATAGATGTAAGCACAGCGCCAATTTTTCTGTTGTTCAAAAGCATAATTCTGGTTTTTTAAAAAAAGTAATTTGTTGGTTAAAAATCAATTAGAGGTACAAAAGTAAGTATTAAACCTATACGACCTAATGATAAAAAAAGTTAATTTGATTTTTGTTGAAAAAGATCCTTTATTTATTGTCAATAATTTTAAACACAAAAACCATTCATAAGTTTGCTTTGTAAAGAATTATTTTATCTAATTAACACAAAAATTCTTAAAAACATCTTATTTATCACTTGTTGCTAAAGGATTTGGGCTCAAATTGCAATTCAAATACCTGGGAAGACAGGTTTTCCATGGTTATACTTAAACCATCATTTATCATCAGGGTTTTGTCAGCAAGAATATCATTGCGACTGGCTAATAATTCCTTTCCCACGACACTGAAATTGCCATTTAAACTCATCAACTCAAAAAGATCTCCAGGAAATTTTACCGAAACACTGCGGGGCTCAGTGGGATGAAAATTTGCCAGAACCAAGAAAGCTTTCTCCTCATAAAATCTCACAAAAGTATAGATGTATCTTCCATCAAATGCTTCATTATCTGGGTTGCACCACATCAAATCGTAAAAATATCCTTTCCTGAATACTTCATCCCCGGCCAGATTTAGCAGTTTCTGATAAATTGCATACAGTTTCTTTTGTTGCGGGCTATACCCTCCTCCGTCATACTTCCCATTGTTGATCCATTTTGCATGTTCGGGCATGCTGCAATAATCGAATATACTGGTACGTCCGTCATCACCGCTGAAACCTGTTTCTCCTTCTGCCGGTTCACCACTCTCCTGCCCGGAATATATCATCACCGGACCGGTATTCATGAGGGTAGCAACCGTCATGGCAGGAATTCCTGCCTGGGCATTGCCTGCAAAATACCTTGAGGCAATACGCTGTTCATCATGGTTTTCCAAGAAACGAAGCATATATACATCCAGACCGTCAAGCTCCTGCCACACATTTGTTATATCCCTGGCCGCAGATTTGCCTTCCATAACACTTCTCAGGGTATCATACAATCCCATTTTATCATACAAAAAATCAAAGTGTCCCTCTTCGATATATGATTTGTATGCCCCGGGATTGTAGATTTCAGCAATAAAAACAATACCGGGATATTTTTCCTTTACTTGTGGAATGGCCCAGTTCCAGAACTCTACCGGAACCATTTCCGCCATATCACAGCGAAATCCATCCACATTCTTTTTTGCCCAGAAAATGAGTATATCCAGCATTTTCTTCCATGTATCCGGAATGGGTTCGAAATGCTTTTCTCTGTTGTTTTGATAATCAACCCCATAGTTAAGCTTTACGGTTTCATACCAGTCATCAAATTTTGGATATGTATCGAAACGGTCGTTACCTGTGGCTTTTGCAGGAAATTCGTGATAGGGTTCCAAACCGGCTTTCAAAACATAGGGCAATTGGGTGGCTTCGTGCGGCACATGTAATGCTTCACCGGGCTGATAATAAAAATTGTTGGAGGCAGAAAATGCTTGTTGCTTGTTGTCATTATGACCAAAATCCTTAACATCATCAGGTTTGACATCAGAATGGTACTGCCGTGCCACATGATTGGGCACAAAATCTATGATCACACCCAGTTTCAAATCATGGCTTCGCTTGACAAGGTTTTCAAATTCAGTCATTCTTTCCGGAACATTCTCTGCAAGGTCCGGATCGATATCATAATAATCTTTTATGGCATAAGGAGAACCGGCTGCGCCCTTTATAACTACCGGATGATCCCTTTTAATGCCGTATGAAGAATAATCTGTGCAGGTGGCATGTTCCAGTATGCCGGTAAACCAGATGTGAGTTATCCCCAGTTTTTTGATCTGCCCAAGCACGTATGAGTTCAGATGGTTTAATTTGCCACATCCGTTTTCTTCAATAGAACCGAATTTTGTGAGCTTTTGGGTTGTGTTTGTGAAAACACGAGGCAGTAGCTGGTAAATGACAATCCTGCCTTTCGTGGTATTTTTCTTTTCCATCAGTTGGTAGTTCTTTTCAAACTATCTCTGGTCAAAACAAAACCCCTGAGCAACAGGTATTGCAGTGTAAGAAAAAAGATAATAGCTGCACCCGAAGGTATATCATAATAATAGGAGGAAAACAGACCTGCCAGTGAACCCAGTATTCCAAAAAACCCTGCCAATGGGATGATTTTGGCAAAATCTCGTGTAAAAAGCATTGCGGTTATCTGGGGTACGGTAAAAAGGCTGAGCACCAGGATTATCCCCACCGAGCGTATGCTGATGACAATGGAAAGGGCAATGATTACGGCCATTGCAAAGCGGAAAAATGCAACCGGAACACCCATGATCTGGGCAAATTCAGGATCGAATGCAGTATATACAACCGGCCGGAAGTAAATCAAAAAAAACAGACCCAGAATAATGCAAAACCCAAGCAACAAATATAGCTCAGCTTTCCCAACGGAAAGAATACTGCCAAAAAGAAAGCTCATCAGGTTGGGAGTATAACCCGGTGTCATGAACACAAAAATAATCCCAAGTGCCATACCCAATGACCAGAATATGGCAATAGCGCTGTCTTCGCGCACCTTACCCCTCCATGAAATCCATTCGATGCCCGTTGCTGAAATGACGGCAAAAACAGCAGCTCCCAATATGGGGTTTAATCCAAAAAAATAAGCCATTCCGATGCCTCCGAAAGAAGCATGCGTTATACCCCCGGTGATAAATACGATTTTTCGCGACACGATATAGGTGCCCACCATGGCAGCCAGTATGCTGGTTAATACTGCTGCCAGCAAGGCATTTTGAAAAAAAGTGTATTCCAGGATGGAAAAGAATTCACTCATATATCGTGTTCTTTAAGCACTCTGTGCGGTACCGGTCCATGTGCAATAATGTCAACCGGGCAGTTGTAAACCTTCAGTATTTCCTCAGTAAGCTGGTTGGAAGGGTGGTAATGCAGGTTGATATTGACACAGGCAATGGATTTTACCAGGGGCGAAATCGTACCAATGTCATGAGAAACAAGTATGATTGCCATCTTTTCATTGAGAGTTTTCAACCACCGGTATAACTCCTGTTCAAATGCTTTATCTACAAAGGTGTTGGGTTCATCAAGGATCAAAAGGCTCGGTTGATTGATCAATGCACGGCACAGAAAGCTTTTTTGAAACTGGCCTCCCGAAAGCTCACCTATAGGTTTTGATGCCAGCCGGCTAAGGCCGGCTTCTTCAAGCATAGCAGAAACCTGTTGCTTTTGCGATTTATTGAGTTGTGGAAACCAGTTGCTTTTGGCCTTTAGTCCGGAAGCTACCAGATCTCTTACTGTTATGGGAAAGGTTTTATCCACCTGTGAAATCTGGGGCAAATAGCCCATTTCAGGTTTACCGGCCGGAAACGAAATTTTGCCTTTAAACAATGGTAAAACACCCAGGATTGCTTTTATAAGTGTGGTTTTTCCGCCGCCATTGGGTCCGATAACCCCGATAAAATCATTGGGGTAAACGTCAAAGTCAACATTCTTCAGAACAATATCTGAAAAATAACCTGTAGATGCATCCCTCAGACTGACAAGCGGTTTTTTCATTTCAGGTATGTATTAAAAGCATTTGCCAGGTTTCTCATTTCCGACATCCAATCATAAGCCAGAGGATTTATCTGAACCACTTCGGCACCAGTTTCCTCGGCAACCAATTGCGCATTGCGCACATCATATTCTTCCTGGACAAAAATAACAGAAATATTTTCATTTCTTGCCTTCCGGATGATATGGCTCAATTGACCAGGTGAAGGCTCCTTACCTTCATATTCTATGGATATCTGCTCAAGGCCATAGTCCCGCGCCAGGTAAGTCAAAGCCGGGTGAAATATCATAAAACTCCTGATGCGAAGACCTGACACAACATCCTGCAACTCGCTATGAACAAGCTCAACATCTGATTTTAAAACAGAATAGTTATTCTCAATAGTTTCACTAAGATGCGGATATACTTCCATAAGGGTTTGTTTTATTGCAGGTAAAATTTCAAGCATCACCTTCGGCGACATCCACAGGTGTGGGTCTATGCCGCCTTCATGAAAATGATCGCCATGATCAATTCTTTCTCC
>REDJ01000158.1 GCA_007693555.1 Bacteroidota bacterium | reverse complement strand
CTTATTCCTTCCAAAGATACGGAAACAAAATATTTGACAGTGTTAAAGAAATCATAACCAACAGCAGGATAACCAACAGATCGGGTGCAATGCTTCCGATAACCGCCCCATTCAGTGCAGCAAGTGAAGCTCTTATGAGCAATAGCAGCAATGGCAGAATCAGAGGAAAACCGAGGATTGCCATCAGGGTGAAGTTATTTTTTACCTGACTGGCAATGGCAGAAATCATTGTGAGTATGGCAGAAAAACCAATTACCCCGGTAATGAGTATCAACCAGTAGGGAAGATTTGCTCCGGCCAGGTTGCCCATAAAAAGATTGAACAACAAAAAACCAAGCACTCCCAATCCAATCATAATTATACCATTCATCAGGATTTTCGAAAGGATTACTGCAGCAGGTGAAGCCAATGTGTAGAGATACAGTTTACGGCCCGAATTCTCGTCACCAAAACTTTTCATAACCAGGTTAAGTGATGCAAATGCTATGATGATCCAGAAAAGAGAGTTCCAGGTGGGTACCGACATGATGCCTGCAAAAGAAAGATAACAAATGAAAATGGTTGAAACCAGGTAAAGCAAAATACCACCAAGTGCATGCTTCTGCCTCCACTCCAGCAGGAATTCCTTGTGCATCAGACTTACAATTTCCTTGAATAGCATAGCAACAAATAATCAGGCAAATATACACCAATTTACCGGAACTTTCAGCTTTGTAAAATGAAAAGGGGCTGAAAATAAAAGCCCCAATTTACAACCAAGATTTTTTATTGTTGTTATATGGTTAAATAAAATAATGTCACCGCTATGCGGCTTTTGGGTTTTCGACTGATTAATCTTCTACCATATTTTCAGCGCTACGCGCCTGGTGCTAACCAAAGCATTTATTTATTTTTTCAGCTTACTTTTTAATAAACTTGCTTTGCCATACCTGCCTGTTGCATTTGATTCTGAGAATATAAATACCCGGTGGCATATGCCTGACATCAATACTTATCTCATCATTTGATGCCAGGTCGGAATAGCTTCGACCAAAAACTTTTTCTCCAACAATATTGATGATTTCAGCCTCAACAATATGATTAAGGCAAATACCTGTAATGCTGATATTCAGATTCGTTTCTGCCGGATTGGGAAAAACCCTGATTCCTGCTTCAGGCATGATATCAGGAACGTTAACCGTACCGATATGATAGGTTTTTTCAACTACACAGCCTGCATTATCTGTTACTGTGAGCTCATATGTACCCGGAGCGAGGCCTGTGAGGACAGGAGTTTGCATACCGTTGTTCCACAGGTAACTGTAACCACCTGTACCACCTGTTACACTAACTACAATGCTACCGTTTGTTTCGCCGGGATCGCTGTATGTAACATCGGCTTCAACAACAAGAGGTTCATTGGTATTTATCGTATAGTTATTGGTAAAAGTACAATTGTGAAAATCAGTAATAAATATGCTGTAATCACCCGCCTGAACATCAACCAGGTTTTTATTGGATACACCGTTATTCCATATAAAGGTGTAAGGATTTGTTCCTCCGTATATCTCCAGAAAAATGCTTCCCAGTTGATCATTTGCGCAAACAATATGGTTTATATTGGCATTTGCAAGCAATGGTGCCGGTTCAATAATTTCAAAGGAGGCAATCGCTTTGCAACCATCATCTGTAACCTGAAGCGTATAAAGTCCGGGAGGCAGATTGTCCAAATCAGGAACGGTGCTTCCCTCGGGATCATTCCAGAGGTATTCCGGATCCTGGGCTCCAACCAAAGTAACGGAAATGGAACCGTCATCATCTCCATGGCAGGTGATGCCAGAAACCTGGGCGAGAATTTCCGGAGCTCCTGCGTCACTGATTTCGAGTGTGAGGGTTTTCTCACATCCATCTTCACTGGTTACAATAATAATATATTGTCCTGCGGCGAGTCCTTCTGCCAGGAATGCAGGCGTTTGCCCATTGCCATCATCCTTCAGTATATTGCCTTTATCATCAAGCAATGTAAAAGTATATTGAGCCTCAGGATCATTCGGATATATGCTGATTGAACCATTGCTTTGTCCGCACTCGGCTGAATTCTCAAGCTCCCAGTTAACCAGCGGCATGTCTCCGATATTGTTAATGGTAAAACTCTGCTGGGTTTCGCAACCAAATTCATCATAAATAGTCAAATGATAGGTATCTGGAGCAAGATTAACAATACCGGGTTCCTGCAGACTGTTTGACCAGTAAAATGCAAAAGGAGCCTGTCCGTTGAGCACCTCTACCTGTATTTCACCATTATTAAAACCGCAGGTGGCATCCCACACATCATAACCTATTTCAAGTTCATAGGAAATATCTTCAATGACTGCAGTGCCTGTAAAGCCACAACCATTTGCATCAACAACACTGAAATTATATTCACCCGGAACCAGGTCGTCAAGGACAGAGCCATGGGCATTGCTGAAATCATGCCACTCAAAGGTAAAGGGTTCTACTCCTGCCAGCGGCACCAGTTCAATACTTCCGTTATCTGCTCCGCACATTGCCGACTGGGTCATGACATTTACCGGCATTTCATCAAAATCTTCAACTTCAACATCTATAACAGCTTCACAGCCATTGGCATCGGTTACAATTATGGTATAAGAGCCTGGTTGCAGGTCTTCTGCCTGTGCTGCATTAAATTCGGGGTCATGCGACCATTCATAGGTAAATGGCTCCTGGCCGTTTACAGGAATTATAATAACTGAACCTCCGGTAGCACATATGGCATCCGTAACTTCATATTCCAGTGTGATATCCACATCGCCAACGGTGATATTCAGTTCTGTTTCGCAACCAAATCCGTCGGTAACTGTAATTACATAATCACCTGCCATGAGGTTATCACGGAAATCTGTATTCATGCCGGGTTCATCATCCCAAATGAAATCATATGGCTCCTGACCAGTTAATGGCACAATTTGAATGGAACCACTGGCGGTGCCGCAGACAGCGTTTTCAACAACAAAATCATAAAGGGTATTACATTCCACATTGTTGTTTCCAAAGTTAAGATTTACCATGGGTGTGTAAATCGTTTCAAACCATTCATCCTGAACAAACCGCCAGGAAGCACCCTCAGGTTGCTTTACCACATCCTGGGCAGCAATGACAATATTCTGATTGGCTTCTGCGGTTACAACAACGAGATACTCACCCGGTCCGAATAAAACTTCACCCTCAAGCCCAATTGTTACGTATACAGGAGAATCTGCATCTGCTGGAGTAATATCTCCGGCAGAAACAGTATAAAGTTCTGTGTTTTGATGCACTTTGGTGTAGTTTTCTCCGGTAAATTCAAAAATGGCAATGCCAAGTTCAGCTCCGGGTAAAGTATTTTCATGCAAAACCAACGAAACAGAGGTAGCCTCCATTTCACTGTAAATGTGATAGAGATTACCTGCAACCAGATTCTCACCTTCTTCAGCCATAAGATATACATCGGAATAGTACGCATTTACTGTTCTTGAATACACACTATCTGTAACATGAAAAGTAACGGTAGCAGTATTGTCAGAGGGTACATCATCCTGCTGCTTTTGAGTAAGATTGAATTCTGCAGTGTAGGTACCTCTGCCTGGAGGTGTAAAAAACGGTGGGATTACCATTTGTATTTGCTGAGCCGGGGTAAGAGCATTCAATGTATCGGTAGCAGCATCAAACAAAAGTTGATTAACACTTGCAGATAATACAATTTTATTCTGCACAAAACCACCTGCATTTATTACATCTGCCGCAAACTGAAAAGGTTGTTGCTGTCCATCCGGTACTTTTATATATCCGTGATTGTAGTAGGTGTCGGTTATTTTCAAATCATTTTCCACAAAAGAAACAAGCATAACATCATCAATCATCCACCAGTAATGTGTGGCTCCGGTTTTTCTGAAACGAATCCAAACCTGCTCATGACCTGCAGCAACACTGCTGATATTTATCGCCTGGTTAACAGGATTGGGGCTGGTATTGTTGGGAGCAAGACCATTGCGCACATCCCATGAAGTCCAGTTTTCGCCATCTGTACTTACTTCTGCTACAATAGATACCTGTGACGCCGAGCAGCAATACCGGAAATTGTGCTGAAAGCGAAGCTGTACCTTCTCAAATCCGCTTAAGTCAATAGAAGGACTTTGAATGTAGGCATCTGTGAAAAACCCTTCAGGATCCTGTGAAGAGCAAAGGTCGGAATCCAGAATCATAAACCCGTTATGAGCCGTTTGGGAATTCAATGGCGGCATACCAACTGAAAAAGGTCCCTGGGGGCCATCGTAGGTATGGGTAAAACTGCAATAGCCTGATAAATCTACATTTTCCCAGTCCAATGGTAAACCTCCATCAAAATCTTCATACCAGATGATATCCTCCTGGGTTTTTAATTCGATGACAGAACTCCTGCGTTCTTCACTTCCCGGTTTATAGGGCTCAGGATAATAATCCTGTGCAAAAACAGAAGAAATTCCCAAAATGGAAATCAGCAAAGCCTGGGGTAAAAAGCGTAAAAATGCCTTCATAATGCGTACGTTTATTTTTAATCGATAACTGGACAGACTCTGTATGTAGTTGCTTTACATACAGATGCTTCTTTTCTAAAGGTAAAAATACGCTGACTTGCCACTTTTTTTATCGGTTAATCACTGAATTTTCAGCAGGGTTTTACCAGGTAAAACCACTATTGTGCTTATGAGAAGAACTGAAAAGGGAATAAAAAAACAGGCCTGAGAAATACAGGCCTGCTGTTGTTATAAATCAGGGTGGAAGATGGGACTCGAACCCACGACCCTCAGAACCACAATCTGATGCTCTAACCT
>REDJ01000228.1 GCA_007693555.1 Bacteroidota bacterium | reverse complement strand
GATACAGCGCACACTGAAACCGGCTCCCTTTTCACCATAGCCCCTGTCAACGCCATAATAGCCATGGTAGATATACCAGCCATAGCCGGCCGTTTCGGATACTTCTGAGGAAGACCAGAAAAGGGCATTGGCCCCCTTGGTTACAAAGGTGCCGCTGGCATGGCGGTTACCTGCCGGAAGGGCGCCGAAGCCAAATTGGTCCGTGCCATAGTTCGTTGAAAAGGTTTCCCAGCGTGGATGCTCCATGGTGTCGTATTCTCCGCCAAAGGGAGAGCCCACCTGCCGGCGTGATTTTAGCTTGTTGCCCATCTGTTCTCCCACATATTGGGTAAGGATAAGCCAGTCTTCATGGTCGGGTAAGCGCCAGCCGGCCGGACAAAGGCCATGAGGATTGACAACAGCATACCAGTTGTACAGGGCTCCGTAGCTTTCGGCATTCGACGGATCATTGTCGTACCAGGCGTAGGCCCCATTTCTATTTTCACGCCATGCAATATCGTCGTTACCCGGATAATCGATGGGTTCGCCGTTACTGTAGGTAGTGGTTTTCAGGTTTTCGGCCATCCATTCCTGTTTGCCGATAATCACTGTGCGGTACGTGTTGCCATCCACATCGGATACCGGGTCTCCGAATGTGAGAGCCTCCCGGATTGTGAAATCCCTTGCCTCTCCTGTTTGAGGTTCTCTTTCAGAGGCACATGAGACAACGAAGAAGCCGGTTAGTAAAAAAACGATAAAGTCATAGCGGTTTTTCATAAGTTTTGTGTGTTTGTTGGTTTACGTTCATTATCCATTCATCTGTTATATAACTCAACAATTCCGCAGATTGTCTTTTATGCTGTTCAATCTTGGTTTTTACAAATTCAATCAGTCTTTGATTTTTATAATCAAACCATTTTTGTCTGTATTCTCCTGAGTTGTCGATTTCCCATTTGAAGTTCCGAATGGTTTGGGTTTGTTCAATGCCTAAAATAGTCTGTCCTGTAAATTCTGTTTTGCATTTGTCTCAGCGAAATCGGCCATAGTCTCAAAGCTTTCATGCGATGTCATTTTTTCAAATTCGAAACAGCCACCCCCAGCTTTCATCTAATTTGTCCAGTGTATCTTGCCATGGCTTCGCATGTTATCATTAGAATTATTTCGTATTCTCAAAAATAAATTAATTCCCAATGGTTCTTTATCTACAGAAATATTTTCTTCCTTAAATCCTGCACATAATGCCAACTCTTTAAGTTCTTGCTCTGTTCTGTGAAACAAAAACCAATTACAAAATAGTTCCATGTATGCTTGTCCCGGATTGCTTTTACAAAAATTGCCAATTATAATTTCCCCGGTAGGATTGAGCAAACATTTAAGCTTTTTAAGAACTAATATAAAGGTTCGATCTTTAAAGTAATCAAATAGTCCAGCAGACCATATAATATCAAATCTTTTTGCAGTATTAAATCTTATGATATTTTTGTTAATAAATTCGATAAAACCCAAATTGTCTCTACATAAGTCCTTTGCAAATTCTATTGCATGCATATCTAATTCAACACATGTTGTAATTAGCTTTGCCTTATCTTCAAGCAGGTCATAACATTCTTTTAGATCACGTGCTGGACCGCTTGCAACATTTAACAAATGAATTTTCCTTCCATTAATTTGGCCAAGCATTGTTTTTTTAAAATATTCTTTTCTATTTCTAACCGCTTTTGATGATTGATGATAATGATAATATTTGTCCCATTTTATAAATTCCTTTTTGTTAGAATGTTGATAGGTATATATGTAATCAATCATTTTGAAATCCCCGGAATAACCAAATGGCTTTTTTAGACTCCAGCCATGAAGAGTGTTTTCCAAAAACGCTTCGCTAAACAAATTGTTAATTTCAGATGAATAATTATCATTTATTTTTCCTTCTTGAAAAACTTCGTATAGTGTTTGGGTAGCTGTATCTAATTGAGCGTATTCCGACTCCTCTGGTCCTCCATTATCGACTAGCACTTTCAAATAGTTAAGTATCTTTTCAACCGTGTGTTCTGCTCTTGATGTTTTTTCCATATTTTTAATCACAACTTAACATGTTGCCGCCTGTGTATTTTATCTTCCAAATCATCAAAATACATAGCCGCGGTTAACCTTGATACGCCCAAATGGCATTTGTAAAGATTATTTGAAAACCTATGCAAAACTAATTTTTTCTGTATAGAGTTCAGCAAAATCTTTATGTTTAACATCAACTTTAAATAAAAAATACTTTCACTTATTTATCTGCATAAGCAAGCAAGAAGTTGACATTGTTGAGCAAGCATGGTTTGTTTTCACCCCGAATTTTTTTAAAATGCCCTGTAACGTGACTGCAATACCTGCAGCTGCGGATTGCGGGCTTCGTCACTATCCACGCCTGCCAAAGCCTGCGCTGAGGATTCCCTTACGTGCGGAAAAAAACCACCACTATGCCCCGTCCCGCAGCTGCGGGGTTGGCTATTCCATATTGGCGTGTCGGTGTTATGTTTATTGTTCTTTCTTTAAAATCTCAATCATCCTGTCAATTTCATCTTCATCATAACCTCCGGCTATGTTAACTCGCCCTTCAACTACAGCAGCCATTACCATTGGCATTGCAACTATTTGGTTTTCTACCACTATTGCTATTGGCTTGCCAGTTTTAGCCTTTGTCAGCAAATAGGTGATTAATTTTTATTCCAGATACTGATGATCTCATTGCAGATTGTTATTATTCAACTTATGGATTTAATCCATTCAAAAACTCTTTATAGTATGAATCGCTTACAGGAATTACCTGGTCCCTGATGTAAATTCTCTTTCTTTCTATTTTGTCGATTTTATCCAGCGAAACAATAAAGGAATTATGCACCCTGCGAAACTTATCTTGTGGCAACAGACTACTTATTTCCTTAAAGTTTTGTAATGTCAGAATGGTCTTTTTTAAAGTAACTATTTTGCGATAATCTCCGATCCCTTCAATATATAAAATTTCAGATGAATCAACCCCTTCAAGCCTGTATTCGGTTTTAATGAATACTTTTCTGTGTTCACTTCTTTTCTCTGCGGGCAACATTTCATTCATCACCTTATCACACGCTTTAAGAAACCTGTCGAAAGTTATGGGCTTAAGAAGATAATCGCTCACCTGAAGTTCAAACCCTTTCAATGCGTATTTTTCGTAGGCGGTAGTAATGATGATCTTTGAATCCAGCTTAACAGATTCCATAAGCTGAATACCAGTCAGTTCCTTCATTTCAATATCCAGAAAGATAAGGTCAACAGGATTGGACTTTAAAAAACCCATGGCTTCAAGAGGCGAATGAAATACCCCGGTTAAATTCAGGTAATCTGTTTTGCTGATAAAATCAGATAGCTTTTCGGCCGCCAGGGGCTCATCTTCAATAATTACACAATGGATCATCAGGTGTAAATTTCAAGTAAAACTGAAAATTGGTTGTCATTGTGGATAATATCCAGTTTATGCTTTTGCGAAAATAACATTTCCAGACGTTTGGTGGCCAGTTCAAGTCCCACGCCCCCACTTTTATTCATGGTCTGTTTTTCGGCTATGGTGTTCACGCATTTGAAACTGATTTTGTTATCATCCTGAAGCAAGTCAATTTGCAAGCTTTGATCCGGCAGGTTAAGGTTGCTGTGCTTAAACCCGTTTTCCACGAAAGTGAAAAATATCATGGGTGGAATCTGGGTTTCATTATTTACATTGGCAGAAAAAGAAACATTTCCCGGCTTTTGCAACCTTATTTTTTCCAACTCAATATACCTTTCCAGGTTTTCCACTTCTGTGCTGATGGGAATGTTTTCTGAATCGGTATGATAAACCACATACCGCAGCAAATCTGATAACCTGGCAAGCGTGGCAGACGCTTTATCCGGATCGGTCTTAATCAGGGTATCAATGTTATTTAAAGTGTTAAAAAACAAATGCGGATTTAGCTTCGATTTGATCATCTGGATTTCCTGTTGAAGATTCCTGTTTTCCAGTTCCCGGGTCTTTTCAATATTGGAAAAGGAGGCAAAAGCTAGTCGGGATAGTACACCCAGGAAAGCGGGAATCAGAGAACCTAAAAACAATTGCCAATATGCAATTGGCCGTTCTCCCAAATTAAAATAATAATGAAAGTATAGTTTTATTATTGATTCACCAAAGTGAAGGAAATGGTTCACTTCTGCCAGAATAACTGTCAGCAAGGGCCCGCCAATTAAAACCCACGCTGCACCAAGCCCCCAAAACCTCTTTCTGTTACCAGTGAGCAAATATTTTGGCACCAGCCAGGAATAAAACAGATAGAAAGGGATCAGCAAACTTAGTAGTAAATCAAACTGGAAAGACAGATAAAAATTTAAACCAATTACATCATAATCATATTTGTAATAATCCGATAACCCTCTTCCGTAAACAAAAGCCAATGCTGCAATCCAAAACGGAATATTGATTAAAAAAAACAATGCCTTTTTATTCATAGCTTTCTTTTTTTAAGTGAATAATGAATCAAAGGTCAGTTATTTGTAAATCTATTCAAAATGAAATCAATATTTCCGGGGTATTTGTCATTGGATTGAGGGTATTTGTCAATCATTTTAATACAATCAGGAAACAATTTTCGTGCTGGCTTTTTTTAACGTTCGTCCCTCACATAAGACCTGTGGCGGGTTGCGGGCGCTAACCTGTCCGCCGCTGCAAAAGCCCACGCGTAGCAGTCCCGCACGTGCGGGATTGGCTATACCATATTGAACTAAATCCCGCCTGCGCGGGATAGCTCTTCCTGTATAAATATATTGAGTTTCTCGTATAACACTGTGTTTATTATTCACCAAATCATAGTATTATGCGAAAAA
>REDJ01000079.1 GCA_007693555.1 Bacteroidota bacterium | reverse complement strand
TTCGCCACCTTCCCTCCTTTGGGTCTGGTATTGGTAGTGATGCTGGGAATTGGTGTTGCCGAACATACAGGAATGATTGCCGCTGCCTTGAAAGTATTTGTTTCTAAAGTACCCAAGGTTACTATCACATTTTTCCTTGTTGTGGCTGGTATGCTTAGCTCTGTTGCTGCTGATGCCGGTTATGTTGTTTTAATACCAATGGGGGCCGCAATTTTTATGGGAATGGGCCGGCATCCTCTGGCCGGAATTGCTGCTGCATTTGCAGGTGTTTCCGGTGGGTTTGGTGCCAATATCCTTCCCACAGGTCTGGATCCCATGATTGCTGCCTTTACCGAACCTGCAGCAAATCTTATCAACCCCGAGTACACGGTTAACCCATTGTCTAACTGGTACTTGATGGCAGCATCTGTCCCATTGGTGGGTATTGCAGGTACCTGGGTAACAGAAAAAGTTCTTGTGCCCAGGCTCGGAGAATACCGGCCGGAAGGCGGAATGATTGTAGAAGAGGTCAACAATGAAGTTACTCCTCAGGAACGCAAAGCTCTCAAATGGTCGATGATATCAGTTCTCATAGTATTGGCTTTGGTTGCAGCAGCCATTATACCTTCCGATGGTCTGCTACGGGGTGAAATCAATCCACTCACAGGAAGCCCAAGTATGCAGCCTTTTTATAACTCGCTGGTACCCATTATGTTTATCATTTTCTTTGTGGCAGGTTTGGTATATGGTATTGTATCTAAAACCATTAAAAATGACAAGGATGTTTCGGATATGACCGCAAAGTCCATGTCAACCATGGGGCTGTATATTGTAATTGCATTTGTTGCGGCACAGTTTGTAGCTTATTTTAATTGGTCAAACCTGGGTAGTGTATTGGCGGTTAAAGGCTCCGACGGGCTCAATGCAATTGGTTTTACCGGCATCCCGCTTCTTATTGCTTTTATTATTATAGCCTCTCTGGTAAATCTGGTTATGGGAAGTGCCTCGGCCAAGTGGGCACTGCTTGCTCCTATTTTTGTTCCCATGCTTATGCTTATGGGTTATTCTCCCGAGGTTACACAGGCAGCATATCGTATCGGTGACTCCTACTCCAATATCCTTACTCCTTTGTTGCCATACTTCCCGCTTGTAATTGTTTTTGCTCAAAAATATGATAAAACAGCCGGAATCGGTACACTCATCTCAATGATGCTACCCTATGCCATTGCCTTTATGATTGCAAGGATTCCGATGTTTATTGTTTGGATTTGGCTCGGATTGCCTTTAGGTATTGAAGGACCGATTTATTATGAACAAGCAGCACAAACAGGTCATTCAATTGAATTGCATGATGAAAAACCAGAACAACTTACTCAAAGCACATATTACATTGAAGAAAGTGTTTACTAAGAGATTGAGAGTATAAAAAAGTGAAGTCCCGCAAGCTTTGGTTTGCGGGACTTTTTACTTTTTGTCAAAATAAAGTTTTATATTTCAGGATAAGATGTTTCCTTTGTATTTATAAAACCCGAAAACAGATAATCAAATCGGGAAGGTTTTGTCAAAAAAATTGGATATTTAAAGGTGTAATCTATGAATGATATTTGTTTGTTTGTGTCAGACCTTCACGGAAAGGTCAACAGGTATGAACGATTCTTCAGGTATGTGGAAAAGGTAAAACCATATGCAGTTTTTTTAGGTGGAGATTTATTGCCTTCCAGCATATTGCATAGTTTTCGTGCAGGTGAGAATATGCCCGATTTTGTTTCGGATTTTTTAGCAGAGAGATTTCAAAACCTCAAAGACAAGCTTCTGGATGAATATCCCAGGGTTTTTTTAATTATGGGAAATGACGATCCGGGAATAGAAGAAAAACCTGTATTGGAACACGAAAAAAAAGGCTTATGGGAATACATACATGATAAAATAGTTCCTTTAGGGGAGTACACGGTTATGGGTTACTCTTTTGTTCCGCCCACACCTTTTTTACTTAAAGACTGGGAGAAGTACGATATAAGCAAACAGGTGCAACCCGGTTGTATAGCTCCTGATGAGGGATTCAGAACAATTGATATCAATAATAAAAAAGAAAAAAGCACCATAAAACAGGATTTAACGGAAATTACAAAAAAGTTGCCAGGAAAACCTCTGATATGCCTGTTTCATTCACCACCTTATCATACAGGGCTTGACAGAGCTGCTCTTGACGGAGTGAAAGTAGAAGACAACACAGTGGATGTTCATGTTGGGAGTAAAGCTATTAAAGAATTCATAGAGCAGCAAAGCCCATATCTCACATTGCACGGGCATATCCATGAGTCTTCCAGGCTTACCGGAGTTTGGAAAGAAAAAATTAACAAAACAATTGCTATATCGGCTGCGTTTGAAGGACCAGGGCTGGCAGTTGTTGAATTTTTACTTTCAGATCCCCTGAAAGCAGACAGAATTGTTTTATAACGCTATTTATGAATCAAATTAATTAGTCTGCAAAATATTTGGTTATTAATAAAGTACTCTTTCAGATGGATACTTCCGCAGTAAAAAAAATGTATACTGAAATTTGCTCAAACCTTCATTCCAGAAAGGTATTTGATGCTATGGAGAAAATCAGGGTTTTGATAACAGTATCCGGTAAGGAGTATTTTGTAAATCAGCTTGAGCAGCATATCCAAACCTATGAAAACATACTCAAACACTCTTTTAGCAAAACAAAAGACCCCGAGCGTGAAAAGGTATATTTTTATCTGACAAGAAACCTGCTGGAAATGGCAGATGAACTGCAGGAGAACATCTTAACTGAAAAGGATTCAGGTCAGATATTTTCTTTAAAGCGGCAATTAGAACGTAGTCGTCGGATGGAACATAATGAAGCTCTTGCATATCTTGAGAGTCTCACATATGACAGAGAACTTTCTCAGATACTTAAGGGTGTAAAAATTTCAGAAGGAGATTCTCCCATTTCCCGTGAGGATGCTCTGGTTAAGGTTTTTAATATTATCTGGCTATCTGATAAATATAGTGAATCGGAAATAGAATTGCTGAATGCAGCATGTGGTTCAGAACAATTGCCATGGCACGATAAAAGCCTTATTGTTAGTGCACTTACCCTAAGTCTTTTAAGGTTTTTCGACCTTAATAAATTTAACCTGTTGTTCAGTTTTGTAAGCAGAAAAGAACAATACGTTTGGCAAAGGGCAATTATAGGCCTGTTTTTTGGCTTTCTCAACTATTCTGACCGGTTTTATCTGTATCCATCTTTAAAAGAAAAAACACTTGAGCTGCTCGAATTTGAAAACATTGAAAAGAACCTTGAAGCCATACTGGTGCAATTTACAAAAACCCGCGAAACAGAAAGTGTAAGCAAAAAATGGAAAGAAGACATTTTGCCCAGGATGATGAAACTTCGGCCAAAAATTGAAGAAAAACTTGATTTGGAAAATATCTTCAAAGATGAGTTTGGAGAAGAAAAAAATCCGGATTGGGAAACCGTTTTTGAAGATGCACCTGACTTGCTCGATAAACTGCAGGAATTTACTGAAATGCAGATGGAAGGGATGGATGTCTTTATGAGCGCTTTTTCTCAACTTAAGAATTTTCCGTTCTTTTACAAAATCAGCAACTGGTTTATTCCCTTCTATCATGAAAATCAATCTATTCAGCAATATCTGAAAGGCCCGGATGATGGTGTTGACCTTACACCATTGGTAGAAAAGCTCGAAAAAACTTATTTCATGTGCAATAGCGACAAGTATTCTTTTTGTATTAACCTGGGCATGATACCCGAGCAGCAAAAAAGCATGATGATGAATATGGCCAGTGCAGAGATGGACAGTGTTTCCGAAATAGAAAAAGGTGAAGACCTGATCAATGAAATGGCCCGGATAAAAAGTGTTTACACACAGTATTTTCAGGATCTTTACAGGTTTTATAAACTTCATCCCTGGAAAGCTGAATTTAAGGATGTTTTCGAGCTTGAGGCGGATGTTTTTGAAAATCCTTTCATTCAGAATCTTATCAAAGACCCCAAAACCATCAGAAACATCGCTGAATTTTATTTTGATAAAAAGTTTTATCCTTATGCATTAAATATATTTCTTTCTCTCCTTGAGCGTGACAGAAGCAATATTGAGCTGTTTGAAAAAATTGCTTTTTGCTATGAAAATACAGGAGATTTTGAGAGCGCGTTGGATTATTATAAACGAGCTGAAATTATAGAAACCGGGCGTTTGTGGATAGTTAAAAAACTTGCCTATTGCTCAAAATTTCTGAATCGATGGGAAGATGCCCTTATGTATTACAGGCAAGCGGAAAAACAAGCTCCGGATGACCTTAAAATACAAGCCAATATCGGGCAGTGCCTGATTCATATGGAGCAATATGAAGAAGCTCTTCAGTGTTATTTTAAGGTAGAAGTTCTTGCACCCGAAAATCATCGAATCAGAAGGCCCCTGGCATGGTGCTCATTTGTACTGGGCAAATTTGATACTGCCCGGGATTACCTGGAAAGATTACTTCAGAATGATCCTGAGAATAGTTTTGATCTCATGAATCTTGGTCATGTTTTTTGGTGTATGAAGCAGGATGAAAAAGCAATTGAATGTTACTCTAACAGCTTGCGTAAGATCAAAGATTTTAAAAAGTTTCAGATATCTTTTATGGAAGACCGTCGCCATCTCATTAAAAATGGTATTACAGCCTTTGACATTGACCTCATGATTGAATATTTAAGATTACATTCTCAGCAAAAATAAATCTGCTTTTTGAAACTCTTATTGCCATTGGCCTCTGAAAATATTTCAAAAAAAATCATTCTCTGCGCAGCGTTATGACACCATAATCCGTCTTATGATTATAACGCTCTTTTAAAAACCGGGGTTATCACCTTTCTGCCTTAATTATCAGACTTTTTAATTGAACCAAGACTCCCC
>REDJ01000128.1 GCA_007693555.1 Bacteroidota bacterium | reverse complement strand
ATTATCATTCAAAGTGCCGGTATTGATTTGAGTTTTCTTGCCATTCTGGCCGGGGCATTGGGTGTAGGTATCGGTTTCGGCCTGCAGAATATTACCAATAATTTTGTGAGTGGTCTTGTAATTCTCATCGAACGACCTGTAAAGGTCGGCGATCGCATTGAGCTGACCAACCCGGCTGGCGAGACTATTAACGGGGATGTAATAAATATATCTGCCCGTGCATCTACCATCATGACCAATGATAATATTGCAGTTATTGTTCCCAATTCCAATCTTATTTCGTCAACCGTAATTAACTGGAGTTATAATGACCGGAGAGTAAGATTCAGATTTCCCGTAGGTGTGCATTATAAGGAAGATCCTGAAAAGGTCAGAAAACTTCTTGTTGAAGTGGCTTTGGCGAATGATGCTGTGTTGAAAACACCCCTGCCCGACGTACAATTCGTTAAATTTGGTGACAGCTCTCTTGATTTCCTGCTTCGTGTATGGACATCAAAATATATTCATCGTCGCGGTTATTTGAAAAGCGAGCTTTATTATGCTATCCATAAAAAATTCAAGGAACATAACATTGAAATACCATATCCCCAGAGAGATCTGCACCTTCGTAGCGGATTTGAATCAGTAAATCCCAAATGATATTAAGCAATAAAGGTTAATTTGATAAAGCAGATGTTCATTTTTACAGTAAAATATTTTGTTAAGTTATTGATATGTTGCCTGTCGGGCATTTTCGGAAGAATTTTAAAGACCAGGCTTATCTATATTGATCTGTGTGCCTGGTGCTCCTGCAAGGTTAATTTGATTAATTTTCGTAATTTGCACAGGTAAAAGGGTTCAATTAAAAAGAAAATATATGGAAGCGAAGAGTTTACCTCATTTATTTGAGTTAAGTACTGAGAAGTTTGGTGATAATACCTTTATGTGGGAAAAGAAGGATACTCACTATAAGGGATTTACCTATCAGCAAACCCTGGAAAGAGTCAGAAAGTATGCATCAGGTTTATTGCATGCAGGCCTGCAAAAAGGCGACAGGGTGGCATTGATTTCGGAAGGGAGAAATGATTGGGTAGTGAGCGAACTGGCCATTTTGTATTGCGGTGGGATTTGTGTTCCCCTTTCAGTAAAGATTGACGAAGATTCCGACCTGATTTTTCGCTTAAAACATTCAGGGTGTAAAGCATTGATTATCTCGGGAAATCACATGCATAAAGCTTATCGGATTGCTGACGAACTTCCTGATTTAAAATTCATGGTATTGCTTGATGGAAAAGAATACTCCAATGGAAAAGAACCTTTAGACTGGCTACAACTTAAACTTCAATATGAGAATATATTGGACCTGGATCAACTATTAAAAAATGGCGAAGAGTTTCATGAAGAAGAACCTGAAAAGCTTGACTTTATCCTGGAAAATCTTCAGCCTGATGATTTTGCGAATATCTGCTACACATCCGGTACTACAGCTGATCCGAAGGGAATAATTCTTACCCATAAAAACTATCTGCACAATATGGTGCAGGCATCCTCTCTGTTTGAAGTACCGGAATACTATACATCTTTGCATATTTTGCCCTGGGACCATTCATTCGCACACACAGTGGGTATTTACACCTTGATGCTTAATGGAGCAAGCCTGGCATCCGTAAAGGTGGGTAAAACGCTCAATGAAACCCTCAGAAATATACCCATCAATATAAAGGAAGTAAGACCCTATTTTTTGTTGAGTGTACCTGCCCTGGCTAAAAACTTCAGAAATAACATTGAAAAGGGAGTACGTGAGAAGGGTAAAATAGCTGGCTGGTTGTTTAATACCGGATTAAAACTGGGTTACTCCTATAATCAATTGGGATATAACCGTGGAAAAGGGTTAAGAATCTTAATCAAACCTCTCTATAAGCTTTTCAATAAGATTTTGTTTTCCAAAATACAGGAGAATTTCGGGGGCAGGCTTAAGTTTTTTGTGGGAGGAGGGGCATTACTCGATCTGGAACTTCAGAAATTCTTTTACACCATAGGATTACCCATGTACCAGGGTTATGGGCTTACGGAGGCAGCCCCGGTAATTTCATCCAACACTCCCGATAATCATAAACTTGGCTCTTCAGGTAAAATCGTTCCTTTTATGGAACTGAAAATTGTTGACGAAGAGGGGAATGAAGTCCCCACCGGTACAAAAGGTGAAATCATTGTGAAAGGTGATAATGTGATGGCAGGGTACTGGGAGAATGAACAGGCCACCAAAGAAACCATCCGCGATGGCTGGCTTTATACAGGCGATCTGGGTTATCTGGATGAGGACGGATATCTCTATGTTCTGGGACGGTTCAAGAGCCTGCTCATTGGCAGTGACGGTGAAAAATACAGCCCTGAAGGTATTGAGGAAGCCATGGTAGAGAAATCAGCATACATTGACCAGGTCATGCTCTTTAACAATCAGAACGCCTATACTTCGGCACTGATATTCCCAAATAAATCATCCTTATTGCAGTGGGCAGATAAAAATAATTTTGATATTCATTCGGAGGATGGTCAAAAAGCTTTGCTTTTAAAAATTCAGGCAGAAATCAATCGTTTTATGCCCGGAGGCGATATGGATAAAATGTTTCCCTCCAGATGGTTGCCTGCTGCTTCAGTGGTACTTAATGAACCATTTTCAGAGAAAAACCGCATGATTAACAGCACAATGAAGATGGTTCGGCCGGCAATCACAGAGGCATATAAAAAAGATATTGACTTTTTATATACTCCCGAAGGCAAGGATATTTGCAATAGCAGAAATCTGGAAAATCTGGAAAAGCTTTTTTCAAAAGAACCTGAATAAAAAAATTACTTATCACGCAATTCCCGGATCAAGACAAAATCAGAAGTGGATAAATTTAACCGGATTTCTATAGAGGACTATGCCTATGAATTACCAAATGAACGCATAGCTCACTATCCCCTTGACAAAAGAGATAATTCAGCCCTGCTGATATACCGCAATGGTAAGATTGATAAGGATACCTTTCACAATGTGCCCGATTTACTTCCCCCTGGAAGTCTTATGGTTTTTAATGATACCAGGGTTGTGCAGGCGCGCCTGTTATTTCAAAAGGAAACAGGCGCACATATTGAGATATTTTGCCTGGAGCCGGTCGGTGAAATTAAAGATATTCAGCTGGCGTTTCAGCAAAAAAAGCTTAGCTCATGGTATTGCCTGGTGGGCAACGCCAAAAAGTGGAAAAAAGGAGTACTCTCACAGAAAACTCTGAATGGAACCGAACTAACAGTTTCAAAGGGAGAAAAATACAAGGATGGCTTTATTATCCATTTCCGGTGGAGTAATGAAGCCTTGTCTTTTGCTGAAGTTCTTGAAGATGCGGGTAAAACTCCTTTGCCGCCTTATATAAGCCGAAAGGCTGAAGAAGAGGACAAATACCGGTATCAAACAGTTTTTGCACGTTACTCCGGCTCAGTTGCTGCCCCTACAGCCGGTCTGCACTTTACAGAACAGGTACTGCAAAACATTTCGGACAAAAACATTGAAATCACTTGGTTAACATTACATGTGGGGGCCGGCACATTCAAACCTGTATCTTCCGACAATATCAAAGATCATCAGATGCACAGCGAGCAGGTTATGATAAGCAGAAAATCCATTGAGTTACTTAAAAAGCATTGTGCTGGGCAAATTATCAGTGTAGGCACTACTTCGCTTCGTACATTGGAAAGCATTTACTGGCTGGGAGTAAAATTAATTAACGGCTATCATTTTAACGATGCTGGTTTCAATATTGCTCAGTGGGAACCTTATGAATATGCGGGAAAGAACCTACCCCCGGTAAAAGAAGCCTTAAATGCAGTTTTACATTTTATGAATGAAGAAAACCAGGAAACCATACATGGTGAAACATCACTCATAATAGTGCCGGGCTATGAGATAAAACTTGCAAACATTCTCATTACAAATTTTCATCTGCCCCGTAGTACCCTTCTTTTGCTGGTGGCAGCTTTTGTAGGTGATGACTGGAAAAGGATATATAACTTTGCCCTGGAAAACAATTTTCGTTTTCTCAGCTATGGCGACAGCTGCCTGCTTTACAAGAATCTCCAAAATAAAATCTTCTAAACCTCAACCTCAACCTCAACCCATGCCTGCTCCCCCCGACATATTTGGCCTTGCATTCCGCGATTTTCTTGATGGTAACAAAAAGGAAGAATTACTTGTAAAGATCGATCTTTTTGATGCTGAAAACCTTCCTGTAGCTTATTTTTTCAGGTCGTACAATGAAATGCCCGAATGGGAACAACTGGTGCTTGACCAATGCCATGGAAGAGTGCTCGATGCGGGAGCAGGGGCGGGGAGTCACACCCTGTATCTCCAGAATAAGGGTCTTGATGTTGTGGCAATTGATATTTCTGCAGGAGCAGTTGATTGCATGAAAGAAAGAGGAGTTAAAAAAGCACTTTTACAGGATATCTTTCATCTTGAGAATAAAAAATTTGATACTATACTTTTTCTGATGAACGGTGCCGGAATTGCTCAAAAACTGGAAAGTCTGCATTATATGCTTGAAAAAGCCGCATCTCTTCTTGCTAATGGGGGAAGTATCTACATTGAAAGTACCGATTTGCTTTATATGTACCAGGAAGAGGATGGCTCAGCCATGATAAATCTTGCAGGCGATTATTACGGCGAAGTTATTTACCGGTTGCAATACAAGCATTGGAAGGGAGAACCTTTCTTCTGGCTTTTTGTTGATTATGAAAACCTGAAATATATTGCGGAACTGGCGGGGTTGAATTGCGATGTTTTTTACCGTGGTGAGGCAAACAATTATATTGCCAGGCTGACGCATCAAAAAGATACAATTTGATAATTCCTGCAACACTGATATGACTGAACCGGATAACCCTTTTAAACTTGAGTTGTTTCAAACATCCGACGGATCACATACCCTTAAACTTATCGGAAAAGATGAGCAGTATCACTCTTTGAATGGTGCAATGCAGGAGTCGCAGCATGTTTTCATTAGCGCAGGATTAAAACCTTTACTCCATAAAAACGATAAGCTGTTTTTGCTTGAGATAGGTTTGGGTACAGGTCTTAATGCATTGCTTACAGCAAAAAATGCCATTGACAATCAGTGTAATATCTATTACGATGCCATTGAAGCTTATCCTCTCCACAAAGAATGGATTTCTGAGCTGAATCATCCTGATTTGTTTGATGAGGAGTGGATAGGTAAAGCTTTTCAACTTATTCACAGTGCTGATGAGAAAAAATATGTAAATATTGAAAACCATTTTTTTATCAAATGTCTCCGGCAAAAAATACAGGAAGTAATTCTTAAAGAGCAATATTATCATTTGGTTTACTTTGATGCCTTTGGTCCGGATACACAGCCTGAACTGTGGACAAAAGAAATATTTACCAAAATCAGCCAATCCATGCGGCCTGGTGCAATACTGGTGACCTATTGCGCCAAAGGAGCCGTAAGGCGTACAATGAAAGCAGCAGGCTTACAGGTTGAGAAACTTGCAGGGCCACCCGGGAAAAGAGAAATCACAAGAGCCGTAAAAATATAATTTATGGAAATAAAAAAGTTTAATATCAGGGTTTACGGTATTGTTATACATAACAAGCATGTATTATTGACCGATGAATTTCGTCTTGGAATGCGAATGACAAAATTTCCCGGCGGAGGTTTGGAGTTTGGTGAAGGAACCGCCCATTGTCTTGAACGGGAGTTCAGGGAGGAAATTGGCCAAAATATTGAAATCAAGGAACATATTTATACTACAGACTTTTTTCAGCCCACACGCCTTTTGGCCGAACCCCAGCAGCTTATCAGTATCTATTACCGGGTTGAATTAAGAGATTACCAGCGTGTTCCGGTTTCGAAAAAAGCATTTGACTTCAGGGAGCTCAAGGAAGGTGTCCAGTCTTTTCGCTGGATACCTCTGGTTGATCTTAAGAAGGAAACCCTCACCTTTCCCATAGATCAAAAAGTGATTGATATTATTAAGGAGAAGTATTTTGATGAGGGGAGCCAGGTTTGATTAAGCTGAACGGAATTTGAAATTCCGCTCCCAAAAGCATTGAATTTAAAATTCAATATCTATCCATCATATTAATCATTTCTTTCAATATATCTGTACAGTCGCGCCTTTCCGGCGCGTCTCACATTCTCTTTTTGAGCGGAAGACGGGACTCGAACCCGCCACCTACAGCTTGGAAGGCTGTCGCTCTACCGGATGAGCTACTTCCGCTGGTTGACTTTAAATTTTTGTGAGGGCAAAAGTATAAAAAATATAACGAATTGCGATGATTTTGACCATATTGTTTTAAGGGTTTTCCAGTCTTTCCTTAAACTGCTCCCATTCTTCAGCATCAAAAACTTTGAAATCTGTATGAGCCAGCTCTTCTAATTTCTTTTTCAACTGATTGGCCCTGTCCTCCGATGCCGGATGTGTTCCGAGCCACTGCAGCTCGCTGGGCAAAATATCAAAATCCTCTCCAAAGCGTTTGAAAAGATCAATAAGTCCGCGGGGATTTATGCCGGCATTTATCATATATTCCATTGCCATGAGGTCAGCCTCTGTTTCAATTGCCCGGCTGTAAGAATTTGAAGCAATCAGCTTTGCTACCTCACGCAAAAGTTCCATATTATAATTACCCGAAACTGCTGCCAAAAGCACAGCAATACCAACTTCTCGGCTTAGCTTTTTCATTACATGGTCAGCCTCCAAATGGGCAATCTCGTGAGCAATAACACCTATTAGTTGCTCAGGTGTTTCAGTATAATCTATCAGCCCTGATAACAAAATGATATTTCTGCCGGGCAGGGCAAATGCATTTACTGTTTTGCTTCTCAAGAGGTAAATATCAATACTTTCTCGGTCAATGTTGTTTTTTTGAAATATTTCAGAGGTTAGGTATTCCAGGTATTCATGAACTTCGGGTTCTGTTATTTGCCTGTGTTGCTGAGCGAAAATATTCAGAAATAAATCTCCAAGCCTTTCCTCAAGCTTTTCAATCCGTTCATCGATCCGTGCAGCTTTATAAAGATTTATTTGCCTGATTCCCAGCCATAAAAGACCTGCAATCAGCAAAAACAGGAAAAATTGTAAAAGAAATTTTTTGAACATCAGATTACTTCCTCTTTGTTTTTTACAACTGAATGGGTCAGCGGGCCCACAATTATCCATTCAAAATGCAATCCCTTTCGGGTGCGGATTGCTGTATAAATGGTTGCAATAAACTCAATAAGATTTATCAATAATACAACGGCAATGTAGGCAAAAAAGTTATTGTTAAACTCATTGTCTCTGAATATAATTGTAAATAACCAGACAAATGCCGGAGCATTGAATAAAAATAGAATGACTTGCGAAAAGAGTGCCTGTGTACAATGCCATCTTACAAAATAGGCTTCTTTTCGGTTTGCCATGTAAAAGATAAAAGTAGCAATCAGGTTAAAAATGGGTAATCCAACACCTACCATTATGGCAACCATTGACATAAGGTAGCTGTTGGATGCCTTTTCGGCCTGGTACTCATCTACAGGTTGATTAAAAGGTTTTGTTTCGTTCATGTGAATTTAAATATATTCCAAATCCAAAGCATAGTCATTAAAAAAACAGCAATAATTGCAATGGGTTTGATTTGAAAAAGTTTTTCTACCTGAAAATAAAAGTTATAAAAAGTATGTTTTTTTCTAATCCAGTCCGCAATAATCCAGCCCGGGAAAATAATCATTGCGATGAACATCATTATCCCCAGGGGATTCCACCAGATTGCTTCATAAATATTGCCATGCACCATGGTAGTAACAGACCGGGTCATGCCACAAGAAGGGCAGGGTACCCCTGTAAGGCTTCTTATCATGCAAAATCCGGGTTCATTGTTATTTTTTACGCTGAATTCGGATGTTCTGCTGTAGTTATAACCCACCCAAAGGTACCCTGCGATACAAATTGATAAAACAATCCAGTAGAGTTTATTACGACTCATTTAGTCAAATTAATAGGCAAATTGCTGGAGCTTTTCGTAGTTTTTCTTTCTGGTAATTCCCTGTATTAAAAACCAGTCAACAATGGTCCATATTCCTAATCCTCCGCAGGTTAATAATTTTGCAATACCCAGTCCTGTATCTCCAACCATAAATCTGTCAATACCAAGTTGACCGGCAAGCAGAGAAACAATCAATAAGGTTGTAGGGTTTTTCAGATTTAAAGACTGGAGCATAGTCCACTTTCCATCATCCAGTTTTAACAGTTGGTCTCTTATCATCGGGATTTGAATACTTTCAAAATACTTCCCGTTAGCCATAAGGAACATGTCAACTTTGTTTTCTTCCATGTGTATTAAAATTTGAGGTTTTGCCTACTCTTCTGGATTTTCGGTTTCTCCCCGTTTTAAAGGTTCGGCTCCTTTTTAAAACAGGAAAAAACCCGTTTTTTTGCAAATCAGCATCAGCAAAAATATAAAAAAATACATAATTGTTAATGTTTCTAAAATAAACTTAAGGTAATTGGGTTCGAAAAAAGGTTATGTGAATTTATACAGTTCAATATTTGTACTTTTATTTTTCAACAAAATTAAAAAACAAAGCATTTTATCATAGAAGCATGATAAACCGGGTAATTATCGACAAACTTATACTTGAAGCTTCATTCCGTGCCAGCCGAAGCAGCGGGGCAGGAGGCCAGCATGTGAACAAGGTAAGCAGTCGTGTGGAATTACGTTTTGATATACAGGCATCTGCATGGCTTTCAGACGAACAGAAGTCCCGTCTGATAGAGAAACTGGCTTCACGAATTACCAGGCAAGGTGAATTGATTTTGGTGAGTGATAAAACCCGTTCCCAGCATAAGAACAAGGAAGATTGTGTTGAGCGCTTCAAAGAATTATTGAATCAGGCTTTTAAACCCGGGAAGAAAAGAGTTCCAACCAGACCATCCAAAGCCTCGCGCCTGAAAAGAATTGAAAAGAAAAAGCAGCATGCTCAGAAAAAAGAGCAAAGACGAAAACCCGGAATATAATAAAGCCACCTGAACCAAAACAAGTGGCTTTTTCAAAAAGTTACCTCTGACTGTGTATGCAAAACTATTTTACCGGAGCATCTTTCAGGGTTTCAACCAGGAACTCCCAGAAAAGTCCCACTGTTTTGATGTTTACTTTCTCATCAGGAGAGTGGGGATTTCGAATCGTTGGTCCGAAAGAGATCATGTCGAGGTTAGGATATACCCCGCCAATCAAACCACACTCCAACCCGGCGTGGATGACTTTTACTTCGGGGATTTTCCCGAATTTTTTATTGTACACATCCTTCATTGTTTGCAGAATGGGAGAATGTAAATCAGGTTTCCAGCCAGGGTAAGAACCCGTATGCTCAACTTCTGCCTGTGCCATTTCAAACACGGCCCGCATCATATTGCAAAGGTCATCTTTGGCAGAATCCACAGAGCTTCTTTGTAATGCACAAACTTCAATCCTGCCATTTCCGGATTTTACAATTGCCAGGTTGGTGCTTGTTTCCACAACATCGGGCATGTCGTCAATCATACGAATAACACCATTGGGGCAGGCATAAATACCATCAAAAAGATTTTTTACCACGGCAGGGTCAATCACTTTTTCAGGAATTTCTGTCTTGGTAACCTGAAGTGTAAAATCTGGCTCCACATTTTTGAGCTCATTTTTGATTTTAAGGGTTAAATCCTGTGCAAGATTCTCAAAGCCCTGGCTGTTTTCTTTTGGAACCACAACTATAGCATTGGCTTCACGAGGTATAGCATTGCGAAGGCTGCCTCCTTCAATGGAGTGAAGTTGCAGACTTTTTTCACGATTTGCATGCCATAACAGCCGGTTAAGAATTTTGTTGGCGTTGCCTCTTCCGAGTTTGATATCCAAACCCGAGTGTCCGCCTTTCAATCCTTTCACATCTATTCTGTAAGCCTCTACAGCACCAACCACATCAATCTCATTGTAATCGAAGTAGGCGTTTGTATCAATACCACCTGCGCATCCGATATAGAGTTCGCCTTCGTCTTCAGAATCCAGGTTTATCAGGATATCCCCTTTCAGGAAACCTTCTTTAAGGGCAAAAGCTCCTGTCATGCCTGTTTCTTCATCTATTGTGAATAAGCATTCAACGGGTCCGTGCTCAAGGTTGTCTGCAGCCAGCACTGCCATTGCAGCAGCGGCTCCAATACCGTTGTCAGCTCCCAGTGTTGTACCTTTGGCTTTCACCCATTCGCCATCAATCCAGGGTTGTATGGGGTCTTTTTCAAAGTCATGTTGGGTGTCATTATTTTTTTGAGGAACCATGTCAAGATGGCTCTGAAGAATTATGGTCTGACGGTTTTCAAAACCCGGTGTAGCCGGCTTTCTGATAACTATGTTACCCACTTCATCTGTATGTGTCTCAAGGCCAAGATCTTCACCAAATTTTTTTACATAGGCAATTATCTGTTCTTCCTTTTTTGAAGGGTGTGGGATATTGCAGATGTCTTCAAAATAATTCCACAAAGATTGTGGTTCAAGTTGTGATAATACTTTACTCATGTGTTTGATTTTTTAGGATTTTATTAAAGGTGAATAGTTTTTACTTTTTTGTTACTTTGATAAAAACAGGTAACCCGGTTAATTAAATAAATCATTTCATTTGTGACCGGGTTAATATGCTTGAAAAATTAAGAGGCTCTTCGCTTCACTCCGTTGCGCTAATAATGACAGACAGATAAAAGTTGAAAAAAAGTGGTGCCTGAGAGGGGTTGGATGGGACTTCACCCCATCCAACCCCTCTCAGACACTGACCTTTGTAAAAGCCTGTCATGCTGAGCAAAGCGAAGCATCTCGTTGATTTTACCGGACACTAAGTTAATTATTTCAATAAATGACCAGATGTTGCAAACCTAATGATTTTTTGAGGAACAGGTAAGTAAAAACATCATAAAAATTTTGAACAGCTAAAGGGTTTACCTTTATTTTTCAGGATAGATATGGACTATTTTTTTTGTTTCGAAATAATCCTCTTCGAAAAAACGGCTTATTTTGTAAACTTTGGTTTTTTGTGGAATTTGATTTAGTTCTTCATTAAAGTCGCCACCTTTTAAATAAAGAATTCCATTTTGTAAGGCATTATTCCCGTTGGGTTTAATTTTATTTTCTACCCACGCTAAAAAACCGGGCAAAGCTGTTACCGCCCTGCTAACAACAAAATCAAATGACTCAGTCAGATTTTCTGCTCTCTCATGTAAAGCAACGATATTTTTTAAATCAATAGCTGAAGCAATTTCATTCACTACTTTTATCTTTTTACCAATAGAATCTACAAGGATAAAATCTGACTTTGGAAAAATTATTGCCAGGGGTATACCGGGAAAACCACCTCCTGTGCCCACATCAAGTATTTGTGTTCCAGGTCTGAAATCAATGAGCTTTGCAATTGACAATGAATGTAGTACATGATTGATGTAAAAATTATCCATATCCTTACGTGATATTACATTTATTTTTCTGTTCCACTCCTCGTATAAAGGTTTCAGTTTTTCAAACCGGTTTTGTTGTTCAGACAACAGGTCAGGGAAATATTTTTGAATGATTTGCATTTATCAGGATTTATACACTCACAAATTATGAATTAATACCGTTTAGTTAAGCAATTGAATTACAATTTTAAAAGCTAAAAAACACGGATGTAAAACTTATAATCATAAAAAATATGCGCTGCATGGCATCTGCGTTATCTGCGTTCTAAACTTTAATAATATACCTAACTAAACGATATTTAATTATGAATTCAAAAATACTTAATAAAAGCTTTTGGATTTTTATATTAATCAAAATGTAATGTGAAGTAAAAAAAGATTTAAATTGCCAGTTTTAAAGAAAAAGCTTCTTATAATTCATAAAAAGAATTTTTACGCTTAAGATTTTGGTGAAAAATAACTAGGTTTGTAACTTTATGTTGAAATTCTATCAATAACAACAATATATGCCATTAAAAAACCTTCTGACCAAAAATAAACTCCCGTTTCACTTATTGGTTTTATTCCTGCTGTGGTTTCCCGCCAATGCCCAGCAGCAGATGACTCTGGAGCAGTATATTGAAAGATTCAAGGATATTGCCATGGAAGAAATGCGTATACATGGTATTCCCGCGAGTATCAAACTGGCCCAGGGGATTCTCGAGTCAGGTTTTGGCAACAGTGATCTTGCAGTTATTGGAAATAACCATTTTGGAATTAAATGCCATGGTTGGGGCGGGAGGACTTTTTATAAAGATGATGATGAACCAGATGAGTGTTTCAGGGCTTATGATGATCCATATCAATCCTTTCGTGATCATTCGGCCTTTCTAACCGGCAGAGAAAGGTATTCTTCTTTATTTGAGCTGGATATTTTAAATTATAAAGCATGGGCCCGTGGACTCAGACGAGCCGGATACGCTACAAATCCTCGTTATCCCGACCTTTTGATCGGCATAATTGAAAGAAACAGTCTTTATAAGTATGATCAACTGGTGGTTCAGACGATGGCTACAAGACAGCCTCAAAGACCGGCATCCAGGCCTGCAGGAACCTTGAGCCGTAACGTATCAAATCCTTCCGGCGATATTTCCGGATCTGGCAGGGAGCGCGAATTCCATGAAAACAACAGGATCAGATATATATATGCCCGCCAGGGTGATACTCCTGAAAGAATTGCTGAAGAAATGGGCATGTGGCCCAGGGAAATTTACCGCTACAATGACCTGCAACAGGGAGGCAGTCTGAGACCCGGACAAATTGTATATCTGCAGCCCAAAAGAAGAAGAGGGAGCGAGCAATATCATTATGTCAAATCAGGTGAAACCATGTGGGAAATTTCGCAGAAGTACGGTATAAGGTTAAATAGCCTTTATAACCGTAACAGAATGGAAGAAGGTGAGGAGCCGCGGACAGGCCAGAGGATTTATTTGCGTGGCAGGGCAAGCAGACAATGATTTCCCAAATCTTATTTTACTGCCAGCTCAAAAGCTCCTTTATGTCTTACCGACCAGCACTCAATACCCAGGCTGTCGCATTCCTCCATCCAGCGGCGGGTTCTCCAGAAATCATTGGAACTGTCTATAATAAACCTGGAAGAAGAGTATTTCTTTTGCAGAGCTTCAATACTCACCCGGGGATTTTGCGAAATTATAAGTAAATCAACATCACCTGGAAAAACTGATTCATCAATACTTTCTGATTCATCTGTAAGTAGTTTTATGGTCAGATTACTGAACATAATAAATGAGCCTCTTTTAAATAAACTATTTTCATTGAAAGCTTCTTTGTCGGACCACGGCACATCGGTTAGTCGATTTATAGTTCCTGTTTTTAGCCGGTTTTCATTGACATGAAATGATAAACTACGGGTATTGTTAATTGTATTGTCACATGCGAGAAAATAACAGTTCTTGCCGTGAAAAAAATCAATGGCTGTACCTCCCGGAACCGAGTAAACAACCATCTTCTTTTGTTTGTGATTTATAAAACTTCTGGCTGATACGGAGGTGCCTAGCAGAATTGCCGCAGTAAGTAAAGACCAGGCAATGTTTTTTCTTGGATAAACCCAGTAAGTTCCTGCAAGAGTGAGCACTCCAAAAATCAGCAATGTTTCATGAAAACTGATATAAACATTCATGGAAGTGGACCCGGGTAAACTTTCAATAAATCTTACCGCTGAATGCAATATATAAACCATAAAAGATAAAAATATACCTGCCAGTTGAGATAAAAATCCAACAGGGGACGAAAGGAAAAAGAATATACCCGACTTTATGATGATACCCGTGAGAGGAATTACTGCCAGATTTGTAAGCAAAAAATAATTGGGAAATTGATTAAAATAATAAAGTGCCAGGGGGCCGGTGCCCAATTGTGCTGCCAGTGAAACAGTAATTATGCCCCATGCATATTTGAGTGCTTTGTTCTTAAAATAAAGTTGTTTGTAAAATACCGGCTGAAGCCATACGATGCTTATCACCGCTATGTAAGAAAGTTGAAAACCAATGCGCTTAACAATGAATGGGTCCATAATTATTAGGATAAGAGCAGATGCCGCAAGGGTATTATAGATATTTGAACTTTGCCTGAAGCTTTGCCCCAATGCTACAAAGCTAAACATGGTTGATGCCCTTAATACCGAAGGAGAGAACCCTGTAATGGCTGCATAAAACCATATCAATATAATAATTATCAGGGTTTTTAAAAGCCTTCCTCTGGGTAGTTTTGTGAGAAAACCCAGAATAAGATTGAGTGAAAGGAAAATAATACCCACATGCAATCCTGATACACACAGAATATGCATAGCGCCGGCACCGGCAAATTCCCTCTGCAAATCTTCGTCCAGATATTCTCTGTAGCCCAGCAACAATGCCGATGCAACAGAAAACTCCCTTCCTTTTATTCCGTTTTCTTCCAGCGCATCAAGTGCCTTTTGCCTCATTTTGTGAGCGTATGAAATAACAGGGTTGCCTTCATTTTCACCTGAAGAATACCACTGACCGCTTCTTCTGTAAACCTGGTGAAAAATATTCTGGTTAGATAGGAATTTTTTAAAATTAAATGCTGATGGATTTTGAGGTGGCCTTACCCGTTGGATATCAAATTCCATGTAAATGATATCTCCGTATTTAAGCGCAGCAGCCAGCGAGTCCTTTTGAAAATAAGCAATTAATTTTCCCCTGACTTTTTGTGCAGAATCTTTATTTACAATATGCGTGGCTAATCCCACAATCTGGTAGGTGTTGGTTTTTTCGGAAACCGGTTCTATGAGCCTGACCCTTAGCAATGCATTTTCCTTGTCAAAATTGCTGAAATGATTTGGATGCTGTTTTTCAAATCTGCCCTGCGTAAGAATATACCCTGAAAAAACAAGGAAAAACATTGCATTGAGGCCAAATGCAAACCTGTATTGAAAATCTTTTTGCAGTCGATATTCAATCCAAAAACCGATTACAAAAAACAGTGTCAGGATTATAATAACCTGCCCCAAAATAAAGTAGTAATTTATCCTTGAAAAAAGGATAATTCCACAGATAAGGGGTATAATAATACGAACCAGAGGTATGTGAGAGTAATGTGTCATTCTCCCAAAATTTAATTTAAGATAATAAATTTTGGGCTTAAATGCAATAAGCTGCAGATAAAATATTTTAATCTACCACAGTAATTCTGTTTGCCAGATTTCTATTTGCGAGTGATTGTAGTAAAAATTCAGGATTTGTTTTCGGGAATAACCATGTCTTGCCCTTTGCATGGCTCCTTCCTGGCAAAGGCCTACACCATGGCCGTAGCCTTTGCCCGTTAATAAAAGGCTGTCCCCATTTGATTTTACTGAAAAGTAAGTAGATCGTAATCCAAAATGTTCCCGAATGTGCCTGAGTTGTACTTCTCCTCCCGGATCCAGGAAGTTTCGTCTTGCTGATTGCCGGAAACCCCTGATACCATGCCATTCTTTATCAGAGGGATTGTATCGGTATCTTTGCTGCAGGAACCTTCTCAGGTCTCTCTCTGCAATTTGTGCCTGCCAGCGTGAGCCCGGCATATCAGAGCAATAGGTGTCCTTCTTGCTTCTAAGGTAAGGCAATGCTTCTGTCCATAAATCTTCGGAGTTTACTGTCTGGCCTCCGCAATTGGCATGATAAACAGTGTTGAGAAGCCTGCCTGTATTGTCAACAATTACCTCTCCACGGCTTCTGTCAACGGCTGAAATGATATAGTTTTCTGTTACTTTGCCATAATAAGCCTGGCAATGAACCCTGTCGCAAAGATGAAATCCTTCATGTGCATGCCGGTTAATATTTCGGAGTGCATAAGTGCGTATGATAATGGCCTGCACCTGGTAAAAAATGTCATGATGATTGAAACCTGACTCCCATTGAACTGTACCGGCCACATAACTTTCAAAGGGCACAGAGTTTATAAGTTGAAACACATCTCTTCTCAAAGAAACCTTTAAATCACCATCATAAGCTCTTTGGTCGAGGTTTCTGTTGTAAGGATTAAGCAGAAAAGAATTATAAAAAGCACTGCCCTGAAGCGTAATATTACTTTCAGTAAATAAAACCGAATCGTTGCGGATTACCTTAAAATTACTCTGATTTACCTCAAGGGTTATAGTGGTAAAAGGTGTAATTTCCAGTAGTTTTTCATGATTACTGTTACAAATCAGATACCGCCCGTGAGTTACTGTGAAATTAAACTTCTTTATGCTTTCACCTGAAAATACCCCAATGTCAATTATTTCGGGAATATAGCTTCCTGAAACAGTCTTTATACCTGATATCCAGAAAAAAGCAATGAATATAATGCAGTGTATTCTCATCGGGTTATTAGTTCTGTTTTGTAAAATTCATTTTCAAATCTTTCAATCAGTCTTCAAGAAATTCAACAATTTCTTTTGCTGCTTTTTCTGAGGCTCCGCTTCCTCCAAGTTTAATTCGTAATTTCTCGTATTTATTAATTATGTTTTCTCTGTAGATTCCTTTTTCAGTGATTTTTGCCAGCTCCGATTTCAGATTTACAGAGTTACAATCATTTTGAATCAATTCTTTCACTACCTGTTCATCCATTATTAAATTTACCAGGGAAATATATTTTACATCCACCAATTTTCGGGCAATATAATATGAAATAGCGCCTGCCTTGTAGCAAACCACCTGCGGAGTTCCGATCAATGCGGTTTCCAGTGTTGCTGTTCCCGAAGTCACCAAGGCAGCATGAGCAATGCGCAATAATTGATAAGTGTGACCAAAAATGATTGGAATGTCGCGTTTACCCGAATATTTTTTATAAAAATCTATGGAGTGTGCTGAAACACCTGCAATAACAAACTGATAATCCGGAAAATTATCGCTTGTTTTACACATCAATTCTAACATCCGGTTGATTTCCTGTTTTCTGCTTCCCGGTAGCAAGGCTATTACAGGTTTGTCTGTAAGCTTATGTTCAACAGTGAGATCGGAGCCTGATATTTCAGTATCCTTCTGTTCCAGCGCATCAAGCAAAGGGTGACCCACAAATGTTACAGGATAATCATATTCATTGTAAAAAGCTTCCTCAAAGGGGAGAATGACCAACATTTTGTCAATATCCCGGCGAATCTTTTTTACCCTTGACTGTTTCCAGGCCCAGACCTGCGGAGAGATGTAATAAACGGTTTTAAAATGATTTTTTTTTGCAAATTCTGCTATTCTGAGATTGAAACCGGGATAGTCAATAAATATTACAACATCTGGATTATATTCAAGGATATCTTCTTTGCAGAACTTAAGGTTTTTGATAATGGTGCTAAGATTGAGAAGTACCTCCACAAAACCCATAAAAGCCAGTTCGTTGATATGCTTTACAATAACAGCTCCCTCATTGAGCATGCGGTCGCCGCCCCAGGCACGAAATTCTGCCTGCGGGTCACGTAACCGGATTGCCTTCATTAAATTGGAAGCATGCAAATCACCTGAAGCTTCTCCTGCTATTATGTAATACTTCATGTGTGTTTATACGGAAACAACTGAAAAAAAGTTCTGTAAACCGCATTGGATTCGGAGAAATAAAATATTCAATATGCATTTTAATGATTAAAACCTCTTTAAGGCATTAAGCAATAAATATCTTACTTTATCCATCTTTTTTTGGAATACTGTTTTTCTTGGGTATATATTCGCTTTCTTTGCAATTTTATTTACTTTCAAAAAATTTTTCAGCAAATTGTTTTAAAATGAGAAAATCAGGACAATATAAACAATCAAAACTAAAAGTGGCTATTCAGGGGTATCCCGGTGCATTTCATGATATGGCGGCACGAAAGTTCTTTTCCGGCGCCAATATGGATATTATACCCTGTTTGACTTTTAAAGAATCATTTGATTTGGTGAAAAATTCCAGGGCAGATGTTACAGTTGTCGCTATTGAAAACTCACTTGCCGGTTCTCTTTTGCCCAACTATGCATTACTGCGTAATTCAGGATTAAAAATTGCCGGTGAGGTGTACCTTCGGATAGAACAACATCTCATGGCACTCAAAGGTCAATCCCTTGATGATATTATTGAAATCCAGTCTCATCCCCTGGCTATTATTCAATGTGATGAATTTCTTGAGCCCCTTAGAAAGAAGGGGGTGAAAATTATTGATACACCTGACACCGCTCTTAGTGCCCGTGATATTTCTGTAAACCGTCTTAAAGGAGTTGCCGCATTGGCTTCATCAATGGCTGCCGAAATGTATGGCCTGGAAATAATCAGACAAGGTGTGGAAACCAATAAAAGAAACTTTACCCGCTTTCTCGCCCTTTTACCTGAGAATGAGGCAGGCCATATAAGACAATGGTATATTGATAAACCTGCAAACAAGGCTTCTGTATGCTTTTCGTTGACGCATAAAGTAGGAAGTCTTTCACAAATACTTTCAGTTTTGGCATTTTACAATATCAACCTCACAAAAATTCAATCAGCTCCTATAATTGGACGTGAGTGGGAGTATTTCTTTTACGTGGATTTGATGTTTACCGATAAAAATATGTATGAGCGCTCACTGGATGCAATCCGGCCTTTGACAGATCAGTTGCAACTAATGGGTGAATACGCCTCAGGGCAGTAAGAATTGAAATTTTTCAAGTGAGATAAAATGGAGTTTAGCAGTCAGAATAATTCTTGCCATTCCTGTATTGCTCATATTTCCCGGGACCCCCTTTCGGTATCTTTATAACTTAGAGAAGCTTCTCTTTAAGAAATTTACCTGTCCATGATTTCTCACATTTAACGAGATCTTCCGGAGTGCCTTCAAAGACAAGGTTTCCCCCTTTATCACCACCCTCCGGACCAAGGTCAATGACCCAGTCTGCCGATTTGATTATTTCGGGATTGTGTTCAATAATCAGAATACTGTGGCCTTTGTCAATGAGTGCTTCAAATGCTTTGAGCAAAACATGAATATCATGAAAGTGCAGACCGGTTGTAGGTTCATCAAAAATAAAGAGAGTTTTCTGACTATTTGTTCCTTTGGAAAGAAAAGACGCCAGCTTGATTCGCTGAGCTTCGCCGCCCGACAGAGTGCTTGATGACTGGCCCAGTTTTACATATCCCAGGCCCACATCCTGTAAAGGTTTTAACTTAAGGGCAATCTTTGAAGCAGCTTGTTTCTTTTCATTGGCATTTGCAAAGAAATCAATTGCTTCATTAACTGTAAGGTCAAGAATCTGATGAATGGCTTTTTCCTGGAATTTGATATCCAGGATTTCTTCTTTAAATCGTGTTCCGTTGCAGCTTTCACAAACCAGACTTATATCGGCCATAAATTGCATTTCAATTTTTACATCACCTTCTCCTTCGCATTCAGGACAGCGTCCCCCATCAATATTAAAACTGAAAAATCCCGGACTGTAGCCACGTGCCCTGGACAATGGATTCTGGGCATAAAGATTACGAATGTCATCATAAGCCTTGATGTACGTTACAGGATTAGAGCGGGATGATCTGCCTATGGGGTTTTGATCAATAAACTCTACGTCGCTAAGGGCCGGATAATCTCCGGTAAGCATATCAAATTTCCCGGTTTTTTCTCCATATCCGCCATATATTTTTTTCAGAGCAGGGTATAAAATATTTTTTATCAGGGTTGATTTTCCTGAACCACTAACACCACTCACAACGGTCATAATATGTAGTGGAATTTTTACGGTGAAACCTTTCAGATTGTGTTGTCGTACCCCTTGCAATTCAATAAATTCTTTCCATCTTTTCCTTTTGGATGGCACCGGTATACTTAATTTTCCATTAAGATATCGGGCCGTATAACTTTCCTTATTTTTCAATAGTGAATCGAAGTTTCCCTGGTGTAAAATTTTACCACCATTAACTCCTGCCAACGGGCCAATATCAATAATCTGATCGGCATTTCGCATGATATCTTCATCATGCTCAACAACGATAACAGTATTGCCCAGATCGCGCAATCGCTTGAGAACTTTTATCAGCCTGTCTGTATCTCTCTGGTGGAGGCCGATACTGGGCTCATCAAGTATATAAAGTGATCCTACAAGGCTGCTTCCCAATGAGGTAGCAAGGTTTATTCTTTGGGATTCCCCTCCTGACAGGGTAGAAGAGAGCCGGTTTAATGTCAGATAACCCAGGCCCACATCATTGAGATATTCAAGTCTGTTGTTGATTTCAACCAGTAATCTTTTGCCAACTTCCTGGTCATGCTTATCCAGTTCAATGTTTTTGAAAAACTCTTTTAAGCTGTCTAATGGCATCAAAACCAGCTCACTGATACTTTTACCGGAGATTTTAACATAATTGGTGTCTTTTCGAAGTCGTGTTCCCATACAATCAGGACAGACTGTTTTTCCGCGATAACGTGCCAGCATTACCCTGTATTGTATTTTATAGGTATTTTCTTCTAACATTTTGAAAAACTGCCGCAAACCTCCAAAATACCTGTTTCCATCCCAGAGCAATTGCATTTGCTGAGGGGTAAGCTGATAAACAGGTTTGTGAATGGGGAAATCAAATTTATATGCATTGTTTACAAGCTGGTCTTTCCATTCACTCATTTTTTCACCTTTCCAGCAAACAATGGCTTCATCATACACCGAAAGACTTTTATTCGGAATGACAAGGTCTTCATCAATGCCGATTATACTGCCAAAACCCTCACAGGTTTTACAGGCTCCAAAGGGATTATTGAAGGCAAAAAGATTTACAGAGGGTTCTTCAAAACTCATACCGTCAAGCTCAAAGCGGTTTGAGAAATATTTCTTTTGCCTTCCTCTAAGGTTTTCATATACCAGCATGCATTCGCCGTTTCCTTCATAAAATGCAGTTTGCGCTGAATCAGCTATCCGGGCTTTCAAATCATTGTCTGTAGTGTCAACTGCAAAACGGTCAATTACAATAGCAGGTTTCTTGGTAATTATCAGTTTGTCTGTTTCAGGAAGAACATCTTCGATCCTTTTTATTTCATCATTGAGGAAAATTCTTGAAAAGCCTTGTTGAAGCAATATACTGAGATGCTGAGAAAAGCTTCTTCCCTTTTCAATATCAATAGGTGCAAAAAAGATCACTTTGGTATCCTCAGGCAATTGCATCACAAAATCTACCACATCGGTTACAGTATGCCTTTTAACAGGATTACCTGAGATGGGAGAATACGTTTTACCTATACGGGCATACAGCAATTTAAGATAATCATAAATTTCTGTTGTAGTTCCTACTGTTGAGCGTGGATTTCGGGTATTTACCTTTTGCTCAATGGCAATAGCAGGAGATATTCCTTTTATATAATCAACCTCAGGTTTATGCATACGACCCAGAAACTGCCGGGCATACGAACTTAGGCTTTCCACATATCTGCGCTGACCTTCCGAATACAGTGTGTCAAATGCAAGCGATGATTTTCCTGAGCCTGATAAACCCGTTACAACAACCAGTTTCTTCCTTCCTATTGCTACATTTACAGATTGAAGATTGTGAACCCGGGCACCTTTTATCAGGATGTAATCCTTCGAACTCAGTTTGTCTATATCTTTCTCAACATTCATTTTCCTTGTGCGAATAAATTTTGCAAAATTACTACATCTTGCCGGATTTTTAACTAATGTATTTTGAATGGAAAAAGTTCAGAGAAACCGAAAAAGGGAAATAAAAGCCGGAAAAGATATAAATTTAATCATTGTTGTCCGGTAAAACTTACGAGATTTAGCTTCGCTGCTACTTCGTGGTCTCCCTTCGGTACCAATGACAACTACTTATGTTGCTGA
>REDJ01000226.1 GCA_007693555.1 Bacteroidota bacterium | reverse complement strand
GTGCTGTCCGACAATTTTTTGCTACTCAGTGCGGGTGTTCGCCCACCCTGTGTAACAGCCCCATGACGCACCCAACCATTGCCCAGTCTGTTTTCATGGATTACATATTCCACGTAATGGGGCTGGTGATTGGCATAGTACATTACTCCGTCGAGCCGGTTGTCAGGGGTGCGCACGAGGTCGATTTTCACATGCCCGGGACTCCAGTTGGGATTATTGCTGTGCAGGATAATTCCGGCGTAATGACGAAAACCCTGCCTGTTTTCAATAAGAGCAATTTGATAGGTTGAGTCTGGTGTCCACCAGATCCCTTCCACGCCGGTGCTTTTTTTAAGCTTTTCCAACCTGTCGTGCAAAATGGATAGTGTTTCCCTGCTGTTAATGATCTGCTTCCTGGCTTCAGGGTCAAGGCTGGTCCAGTTAAGCGTTCCGCTAAACTGTATATGCTGGTCGCGGAAAAACCCGATATACCGGCCAATGTACAACACGCATTCGGCGTGGCTGGTGGCTTGTTCGGCCCTTTGAGTAAGCTGGTTGGTTAATAGTTGGTATTCCTGGTTGGTGTGTTCATTCACCTTATCGGGATAGCCCGGATAGTTTTCTTTCAAAAACTGCATGATAAAGCTTAGCTCATCCTTGCAGTGGCAATCCTGGGCCTGAAGGGGAGAAACCAGTGAGATGACCAGGAGTATTATTATCAGTGATTTTAGGATAATGGTTTTTTTCATTGTTTTCTTCATTGGTATTTGACATTTTGTTCTTTTAGCGGCGGGCTCACTTTGGAGTGGCCCCGTCGCTTAGGCTTCCTGATCGTTACGGGGCGACTTTAAGTCACCCCGTCACTGTTCGTATTATCTGCATCTGGATTCTTCAACCTGAAGTCCGTAGCTGACCCAGCTATCGCCATAAACCGACGAATAGCAAACAGCCATATACAATTTGTCAGTTAAAATATTTTCCATTATATATGCAACCGCCCTGGGTTCTTTTGCATCCAGCAAGGTTAATGCTTCACCGGCCATAATTACCAATCCCGGCGGAATGGTAGAAAAACTGTACGAACCTCTGATGGAATCCGGTACCAGTTTCATTATACCTTCAATTCCTTCAATTTCTTTTCCGTCAAAAGTTATGGCGACATTTTCAATGATCGCAGGGCCAATCCCTTTGTTGGTCAGGTTGACGATGAAGTAATCCTGTCCCCATGATGGCACATAATTCAAATAGGGCCATACCGACATTTTTTGCTGCTGCTTCATCAGGTTCGACTGGTAGATGTAAACAAACAGTGTTGATATGCTAATGAGTATGGCAAAAGCTGCAATGAGCATCTCGGGCTTGATGAGTTGTTTTTTGGGTGGTTTTTCCTGTTTCATAGTTTCTAAAGGTTTTGGGGTTTTAATGCATTGATGGTATAGAAAAACCCAAATTTCTTTTTGGTAATCAAAGGCCAGATAATAATGAACAGCAAGCCTGCTACCTGAATTGCTAAAGAAGGGTTTAACGGGCTTTGGAGCAAGGGTGTAGGAGCATTATTCAGGGCATGAATGGCTATAGGGATGAAAAGGGATCCGGTGCGCAGGTATGCAATGCTGAGAATAGATCCGGGAACAAGGAATCCTACCAGGCTGATAAGTATTTCGCGGGCCCCCAACCCCTGGATAAGTATAAGTGAGGGTATGTGAAATAATGAGAATAAAACTGCTGAAACCATAATGGCCAGGAATATACTGAATCCATAAGATTTATTGGAATTGGAAAACCTTAAAAACAGCTGCGGAAAGATCACTCCCCTGAAAGCAATTTCTTCGTAAAGAGCCGTTCCAATGATCATGGCTATAAGAAACCCAAAAATATACCCAGACGGGTGTTGCAACCACATTTGATGTAAGGCCAACTCCTGACCGGCTGCCAACACAACCATAGAAGTGAATAGTTGTGAGAATATCCAGATGCCTGCAAGTGCTAAAAATCCCTGGTAAATTTTTACCAATCCCATGTCTAAGGCCCTGAGTTTGCCGGCAAAAACAAGCAACCCCAAAACCAAAACAATATTTAAAAGTGAAAAAGTAACCAGATTGGGATCAACCCAGCCACTTGTATTTCTTTGAATATCTGCAATCCATGTGGTGCGAAAAATCAATGTCGAAAGATAGACAGACACGAAGTTCAGCACAATGAAGGCTAACAGAAGGTTTATGGGTAGTTTTTTGATCGGCTGCACAGGGTCAGGTTTTATTTCTTAATCATAGCAGATAATTGGGCAAATGAAATGATTTTGCATTCATATGCTTGAATATAACTAAGTTAATACAAATGCATATTAAATACAAGAAGAAATTGACGAAAGGGAAATACGCTGCTTTGCCAAGTCAATTAGCTATCAATGCAATGGTTATCTTTACCCGGCTTGTAATAAAACTGGAATCTCAATATGGATGGATGTGCCTGACCTTTGGTCGGAAAGAATATTAAGTTTTCCGTCCACCATATCTATACGGCTTTTAACATTTCGCAATCCAATTCCTGATTCTTCAATTTTCATTTGTTCTTTATTAGAAACAAATCCTTTTCCATTATCTTCGACTGTAACCGAAACCATGTCTTCTTCTGCTACCAATTGAACGATGCATTCTGTTGCCTGTGCATGTTTTAATACATTTTTCACAAGTTCCTGAACAATACGATAAACAACCAGCTTATCGTGATCTGAAAGTCCGGAAAAATCACCAAAGTCATATAGGGTAATGTCCAATGAACCCCCTCTTTTTATTTTGAAAAGAAAATCATTCAGGACAGCAATTAAGCCGAGATCTTTAAGAACAGCGGGCATCAGGTTATGTGATATTTCCCGTATTTCTAAAGTTATCTGATCTATCATTTCTGTTGATTTCTCCAATACTTCTTCTTTTGAATACCGGTTAGATTTTATAAGCATTTTTAAAGCCGCCAGACTACCATTAATACCGTCATGAAGTTCGCGTGATATGCGGGTTCTTTCCTTTTCTTCTCCTGCAATCAAAAATTTAAGGTTATCGATTTTTTTGTTCTTTTGCCAGTTCTCATACTGTGCCTCAATATGTTTCTTCCTTTGCCTGTAAAACAATACGCCTCCGGTTAATAAAAGTAAAGTAACGAAAAAGCCTATCAGGTATATACTCGCCTGAAGATTTTTTATCCGCAGCGCTTTTTCCTTTTCTGAAATAGTCAATTGCTGTGCAAGGAGTTCACGATCTTTTTTTTCCGTTTCATACTGAATCATGAGTTCACTAATATGGTTTTTATTTCTTTCATTGATAATACTGTCGCGCAACCGATAGTGTTCCTTGATCAGATATAAAGCTTTGGAAAATTGCAAGTTATGTTCATAAGCAGAAGCTTTTGCCAGTAAGAATTCTGCTTCAAATTGAGGCCTTTTTAATTCTTTTATCATTACCTCAGTTGAATCAAAATAAGCTAAAGCCATATCCAGACTATTAAGTAAAGCATAGTCACTGCCCACATTCATATACGACTCCGCGATGGCATACCTATCACCAAGTGTTTTACGCAATTCCAAAGCTCTTAAACTATATATCAACGCACGGGAATAATTTTCTAAATTGCGCCATACTATACCAATATTATTTATATTCCGGGCTGTTTCCGAAATATTTCCGTTTTTCAGATTTATTTCATAAGCTTTCTCAAAGCCTGCTATGGACTCTTCCGTATTGCCCAAATAAAAATGGGTGATCGCTAAGTTATTATAAACTTTAGGTAATTGTATTGTGTCATTCAATTGACTGAATAAGTCCAGGGCAAGACTGTCATGATGGAGACCTGTATGATAATCACCCATCAATTTAAAAACCTGTGCAATATTCAAATGCTTAAGAGCAATAGCATTCAAATCCTTCAAGGCATTATCAATAGATAAACCATATAGATAATGGTCAATAGATTTTTCGTATTTCCCAAGGTTTTTATAGGATATACCCATATTGTTATAAGCCATGGTCAGATAGGTTGAATCTTTATGGGTAAATGGATTATTTAACATTTTCTCAAACCATTTCAGTGCAGAGGTATTGTCGCCATGATGTTGATAGGCCATACCAGTTAAATTGTAACTATTGACCAATAATCTATCGTTGTTTAGCTTTTGAGCATATTTGAGACTTTTTTTGGCGTAAGTCATCATAGAATCTGCTGATCCAATCCGATACTGGAAAGCCAGATCAGCATACAGGACTGTTAGCAGAGAATCATCCTTTTCCTTAAGGATGCGGGTCTTTAAACTGTCAATGACAGGGTTTTCCTGTGCTGCCAAAAAATTGTGAGAGAAGCAAAACCCAACAATTACCAGGAGCAACTTATAAATCAAAAAATTATTTGCCATATTCTGTTGATTAAAATTATTCAGCATGCTGAGTAGATGAACCGAGCCATGACAATACTTTTGACACACACATGGATGATTATAATTAGCAGCATGGAAAAACATGCAGCACAAGTATTGTTGGCGAGCTCCATCTGACCGAATTAATAAAATTATAAACAGATGAAAACCTGAGGAAATTGGCTGGGCTTAAAACTTGATTATCGTTTAATCAGCTCATTTCCATATATATAAATTTAGCAATTTAAAACCAATTATATTTGTTTTTTCATAAATATCTACAGCGGCGGGTCAGTTTGGAGTGGCCCCGTCGCTTTGGGTTTATGATCGTGACGGGGCGACTTTAAGTCACCCCGCCACTATATTTTACTGCACAAACAATTGCTCCTCACCGGGAATTCTGCTTCTCACATAATCCAGGATATCCTCATTGCGCATTCCGGTGTAGTACTTATCCATATCAAATTTTATGGTTTTTCCATCTCTGAAGTTTAACCAGAACTTATTGTTGTCTTTGGATATGTCCATTCCAGTTACGGTATACCAGGGGATCCTGTTGAGATCATAGCCCGGCTCAACCATAAACTCATTTGTAAAATAATAGAACCTTTTATCTGAACCTGAAAAT
>REDJ01000176.1 GCA_007693555.1 Bacteroidota bacterium | reverse complement strand
CTATCCGTTATGATGGTACACATACACAAACCTTTGGCGGAACTACTTTCATTATCAAAGCAGGAGTAGGAGGAAGCATGTCACCAAGCGCATCTGGTATAGATGGTGGATGGGGCGGTTTGCGCACCACACCGCAAATGGTTGAGCTTTTTGATGACGGCGATGGTCGTGCAATGTTCTATACTGATGGTCAAACATTAGAAATACCTGATTTGGGTAATTTTGAAAATGGCTATGCAGTGGTTAAATTTACCAACATCAATAGAAATGGCTCAACACCTGAAAGGACAGATTTTGTTGAAACAGATTTCCCAATGTTCCGCCTTGCGGATGTTTATTTGATGTATGCCGAAGCACATTTAAGAAATGGTGGCGGAGATGCAGCATTAGCATTGTCATATGTCAATGAAATCAGGGAAAGAGCTTTTGGAAATACCTCCGGGAACATTACCGGCAATCAGTTGACACTCGATTTCATCCTCGATGAAAGGGCACGTGAGCTCTATTGGGAAGGACACAGAAGAACCGACCTGGTCAGATTTAACAGATTTACCGGTGATGGTTACCTTTGGTCATGGAAAGGAAATATACAGGAAGGTGCACCTACCAATTCCAGATTCAATGTTTTCCCGATTCCTTTTGCTGATACTTCTGCAAATCCAAACCTTGAACAAAACGATGGTTATTGATAGCCGGATTCAAAAGGTTTAGACTGGTTATGATTAAAAATCAACCAGCGGTATGAAATGAATATTTAACAAATTAAAATATTAAAAATGAAAAAAGTATTAATAATTTTCGCAATTATCGCCATGGCAATAGCATGGTATGCCTGCGAAAAAGAGGATGAAAAAGTAATCCTTGACCTGGATCAAGCTTCACCTCCGGTGCTTGCTGATATGTCAGATATGGTTCTGCTTCAGGATAATGCTGAAGATGTGATTACTTTTGAATGGTCTCCTGCCCAATATCCAATTGATAACCTTCCCCAGGTAAGATACGCTCTTCAAATGGACCTGGAAGGAAACAATTTTTCTGATACAACCAGGGTTCAGCTTGTAGAAACATCTTCTACTTCTTTTACAAGAACAGTAGCTCAGTTTAATCAAAGACTTACAGGTATGGGCCTTGAACCCGAAGTTTCACATGTTTTAGAAATGAGGGTGGTAGCATCAATTACAGCAGCTACCGATACTGATAACCTTATTTCGGGTGTAAGACAATTCCAGGTTACCATTTACGAGGATGTTGTTATTATTGACCCGATTTACATGCTGGGTAGCGGAACTGCTGCCGGGTGGAATAATGAACAAGCCATTGAGATGTATCCGGCGCTTGATGAGGATAGAAATGTAATACCCGGGAAATACACATTAATTGCTACATTACGTGAGAATGGAGATATGGTGAAATTCATTTCCGTATTGGGTCAATGGGCTCCACAATGGGGTAGTGATGGCTCTGGAACTGAAGAAGAAGGGCCGCTTGTCTACAGACCAACTGAAGATGAACCCGACCCGGATCCGATCATGATTACCGATTTGGAGCCTGGCGATTACAGGGTAACTGCAGATACTATAAACCTTACTTACACAATCACCAAAGCTACAGAAGAACTATATCTGCTGGGAAGTGGTACCGAAGCCGGATGGGATAATGCAGCAGCACTTGCCATGACCAAAGATGCACCTGGTATGTTCAGTATTGTCACAACTCTCACTGCCGGTGAGGATATGTTCTTCAAGTTTATTGAAGTGCTTGGTCAGTGGGCACCTCAATACGGTACATGGGATGAAGAACCTGACTGGGAAGAAGGAACCCTGGCTTTCAGACCTACAGAAGCAGAACCTGATCCTGAAGCTATACCTACTCCACCCAATACCGGTACTTACCTGATAGAGGTGAATCTCAACAACCTGACATATAAACTTACAGCTCAGTAAATATAGTATATCATATTTTGAAAAGCCGCTACCTGATTCCTGGATAGCGGCTTTTCATTTTATGCTTTTTCAATCAGCAAAAATCCCCTCCTCTTTGATAAAAATATTTATTGTGATAAATATGCAATAAGGTTGCACATGCAAAACAATTGTGTTTGTGGGGTGTATTCATTTTTCTATTTCAATTTATGCACTTCAATTTCCGGTTTTCCCCAAAGTAAAAAAACCAGTGAAGCCATATCTGTATTTTGGATGAAAGGACCGTAAACCGGGTCATGCTCACGGGCCATCAGTTTAAAATATTCTGCTCCGGGGCCTTTGGCAAAAAATGGTACCAGAGTATTGGTATGGCTTCCATAATGCCATTGCATACCCGGAAGATTTCCTTTTCCATTATTGGTTACAGGTTGATAAATCGGGTCGGGTTCACCGGGTCCTGTGAGATAGCCACATTCATGGTCGCTGGTTACGATAATGAGGGTCTCGTCCCAACTGCTGTAAGTTTCTACCCATTCAACGGCTGCATTGATTGCATTATGAAAGTCGATCTGTTCTTCAATCATGCGGGCTCCGTCATTGCCATGGCTTGCCCAGTCCACAGCACCTCCTTCAACCATAACAAAAAATCCCTGAGGGTTCTGACTTAATACGTTGATTGCCGCACGGGTCATTTCCTCCAAAGTGGCAACATTTTCATTCATTGGTGTTTCAAAAGGCATATTGTGTTCTTCAATTCTGGTGCGACTCTGTTGAAGTGTTGCGTGTACCTGTGGTACTCCAAGCACTCTTGTGGGTTGGGGCCCGGTAGCCATATTCTGAAATTCCTCGCGGGTTTGTATCAGTGTCCAGGGGTCTGGCTGGCCATCGCCGGTAGCATCCTGTACATAAAAAGTTCCATCGGTAGTTTCAAAAACTGTGCGACCATCGTTGGTTTTGAGCATTTCCCATATTTCATTGCCACCTAAAAACTGGGCGTTGTTTTCGGCAGGTTTCCCATCGTTATCGAAATCGGGATTTCCGGCTCCCATTACCACGTCAGCCTGTGAGTGAAAAAGAATGTATCTGGCAATATCGGAATAGTTATTCCTATGCTCATTATGAGCAATAAATGCTGCCGGTGTGGCATGACTAAGCTGAACACTTGCTACAACACCTGTTGATTTGCCCAGTGCCTTGGCGGCCTGGCTCATATGTAAAAGTGTGTCACCATAAATGCCGATACCTATTGAACCATTATATGTCTTTTTACCGGTGGAGAGAGCAGTACCTGCTGCACCCGAATCTGTATAACCTCTTTTTATATAATTGGGGTTTGTTGAGGCCAACTGGGGGTTGTATCCTCCGCTGAAAATTGTGTCCCCATTGCGCACCCTCATAACTGAAGAATAAGTTGCCATAGCAAAGTGCGTCCAGTCGGGCTGTTCGAAAATCTGGGCAGGCGATTGTCCATACTGATAGTAATTGGTGGCTTTCAAATGATTGTAACCCATTCCATCACTTATGAATACAATTATGTTTTTTGGTTTATCTAAAGTTTGAAATTCTCTTTCATCAGCACCCGTTGCAAAAGAATGGGAATACATTACTGCAGTAAGTATAATCAGTACACTGAATACTTTTCTTATTTTTTCCATTTTAAATATAATTTAGATTGGGATTTATAATTGCTTTTGCAATTTTAAGAAATAATTATTAACTCTTTGTTAAGACAGAGGTAAAATAACCCTTAAAAAAATATAACCTTTTCTTTTGTATATTGTTTTCCTTCTTAAAATCCGGTCTGAAGAACAATAAAAAAAGAAAAGGATCAAGTACTTCTTGAAAAGTAAAGTTTGCTGAGGATGAAACAGTATGACTAAAGCTCTAACCTTGTAAAATTGAGATATACCTCCCACATTTCCCGGATAGTTTGTTTATCCTGATTATTATTCATTTCGTTTTTCAACTTTAAATCATCCTGATAGCTGTACCCGGATAGTCTTTTTTTTATTCTCTCATGAAAATAACGACTTTTTCTTTTTATTGCATTCATAGCCTGAAAGTTTTTACAGTTTAATTGCAAGATTTTCCTATAACAAAAATAAGGTTTTAAGGTTATGAAATTGTTAAATCCATAAACAACCGTTTTAATTTTTTGTTAATAAATTTCAATTATCAGTCAATCAAAAAGTTGCTATTTTAATTGCATATGTTAAAACTTTGAGGCCTTTTTCTATAGTGCCTTAAAGATATTAGTCAGCTTCAGTATATCTATATAAAGCACAGATAAGTGTTGTGTTTGAAAATATTAATTTTCCTGTAAATTATACTTTTTCATCTTGGAATAAAGGGTTGTACGGCTGATACCCAGTCTGCGACTGACCTTCGTAACATTGCCTTCCATTCTGTCAATACAATCCTTAATGGTGAGTTTCTCAATTTCTTCAAGGGTCATGTTGGCAAAGTCATCATTATGAAATCCGTTTTCGACACCGGGATTGCGATTAGCTACAAACTCATTTTCCTTTGGGTTATCAACTATGGGGTTTACGATGTTGAAGCTGCTGTGGCCATTGAAGTTTACGATGTTCTCAACATAGTTTTCCAGTTCGCGAACATTGCCGGGCCAGTTATATTCTGATATTTGGCTCAGCAATTCATCGGAAATGGAGGGGATGGGTTTGTTCAGCTTCTGGGCTTTTACTTTCAGGAAGTAATTAAAGAGTGTAAGTTTATCGTTTCCTCTTTTTCTAAGGGGAGTTATGAATAAAGGAATAACGCTGAGGCGGTAGAACAAGTCTTCGCGGAAAGTTCCCTTTTGCAATTCATCAATCAGGTTTTTCTTGGTAGCTGCAATGACCCTTACATCAACAGGTATATTTTTGCTTCCGCCCACGCGTGTTACATATCCTTCCTGCAGCACCCTGAGCAGATTTACCTGCATATCAAGCGGCATCTCACCAATTTCATCAAGAAAGATGGTACCCCCATTGGCCAGTTCAAATTTACCGGCATGCCCACCTTTTTTCGAACCTGTAAAAGCACCTTCTTCATATCCGAAAAGTTCACTTTCGATCAGGTTCTTGGGCAATGCCCCGCAGT
>REDJ01000060.1 GCA_007693555.1 Bacteroidota bacterium | reverse complement strand
TGCCTGTCACGCACGGGGTCGCGGGTTCGAGTCCCGTCCGGACCGCTTTAAAGCAGAAGGTTGATTACATAAGTAGTCAACCTTTTTTATTTTATTATATTCCATTCATTATCTTTCCATAGCAAAGTGTTCGTTTCGAATTTAAACCCTTCCCCATCAAACTCCACCACCAAATCTGCCGATTGAGGGATTTCCTTTTGCGGGGGTTTGTTTTTGCTGATTGTAACTATGTGCAGGCCGGGTTTAAAATGGTGATGCAATCCACCGGCTTCGCAGATGATGGGTGTGCCGGCGGGGATTTTTTCCAGGAGGGTTTCCATGGCGTTGTATTGGCTGTCTCTTTGTGCGGTAATGTAGTAAACCCTTTTGGCTCCTGCATCCAGGAAGCGGGAGCTGTCCTTTCCGGTGTCGTGTAAAATCTCTTCATATATTACAAAACCTTCATAGGCAGCTATTTCGGGCAAGCGGGGTGTGGGCTCGTGGAAATGGGGTGAAATCTTTATGGCCGTTATGGGGAATTGTATTGAACACTCTGCAATCAGCTTGCAGGCCAGGGTGGTTTTGCCGGAGTTTTGGCCGGTGCCGGAGATGAGGAGAAGATTGGGCAGTGATTTCATTGATTTGCTGGTTGAGATGTCTAGGGGTAAAATTACGTTTTTTCCCTCATGCAAAGACGCAGAGAATGCGCAGAGAGCGCAAAGTTTTAAATTCGAAATACGAATATCGAAGCACGAAAAAAATCAAAAATCTAAAATCATAAATCAAAACTCTGCAAACTTCGCGTCTCAGCGTCGCCGCAGTAAAAAAACATCCCCCTCACCCCCTTCAAAGGGGGAGTCGGTCGGTGGAAGCTTGAATTCTAAATCCCGAATCGCTAATCACTCTCGGGACTTCGCTATCGCTTAGCTTCTCAACCCAAAAGCCTATCAATAAAATTTGTACATTTGCAAAATATTTCCGGGGGCAATTTTGCTTCCCGTTTTTTGATGCAATTTTTTATATGACACTGGAAACAAACACCATAGCGACAACAACAAAAAAATCACCACTGCAGAAAGAGATTGACAAACGAAGAACCTTTGCCATTATCAGTCACCCCGATGCCGGTAAGACCACCCTTACGGAGAAGCTTTTGCTTTTCGGGGGTGCCATACAAACGGCGGGAGCGGTAAAATCGAACAAGATAAAACAGGGTGCCACCTCCGACTTTATGGAGATTGAGCGCCAGCGTGGCATCTCTGTGGCAACCTCTGTTATGGGCTTTGAATACCGCGGAATAAAGATCAATCTGCTGGATACCCCAGGGCACCAGGATTTTGCTGAAGATACCTACCGTACGCTTTCGGCGGTGGACAGTGTGATACTGGTCATTGACTGTGCCAAGGGCGTGGAAACCCAGACCGAAAAGCTCATGCAGGTTTGCCGCATGCGCAATACGCCCGTTATTGTTTTCATCAACAAGCTGGATCGCGACGGGCAAAATCCCTTCGACATACTTGATGAAATAGAGCAAAAGCTGGATATCAGGGTACGGCCTGTCACCTGGCCCATTGGCATGGGAAAAGAGTTTCAGGGAGTTTACCATCTCATCAACAACCGCATCTTCTTTTTTAAACCCAACAAGCAGAAACTGGAAAATGAAGTCACTGAGATCAATTCGCTCAATGACCCCATGCTCGACAAACTGATTGACGGCCATGCCGGCATGCTTCGCGAGGAAGTGGAACTGGTGGAGGGAGTATATGACCCTTTTGAGAAAAGTTCCTACCGCAGCGGTGAAGTAGCCCCGGTTTTCTTTGGCAGTGCACTCAACAATTTTGGTGTAAAGGAATTGCTGGATACTTTCATTGACATTGCCCCTACCCCGGCGCCACGAACCACAGACCTCAGGGATATCAAACCCGAAGAAAATGCCTTCAGCGGTTTTGTATTTAAGATACATGCCAATCTTGACCCGCGCCACCGCGACAGAATTGCTTTCTTGCGTGTTTGCTCAGGAAAGTTTGAACGCAATAAAAACTACCTTCATGTAAAGCAGGGAAAAACCTTCAAGTTCAGCAACCCTACCAGCTTTATGGCAAATGACAAATCTGTTATTGAAGAGGCTTACCCCGGCGATATTATAGGTTTATACGATACCGGCAACTTCCGTATCGGCGATACACTTTCCGAAGGAGAAAAGATCATTTTCAAGGGCATTCCCACTTTCTCACCCGAAATATTCAAAGAGCTTGTAAATACCGATCCCATGAAGGCCAAGCAGTTGGAAAAGGGTATCAGACAATTAACTGACGAGGGTGTTGCACAGCTTTTCACCCAGCAACCCGGAAACCGGCGTATCATCGGTACGGTGGGCGAACTGCAGTTTGAAGTGATACAGTTCCGGCTGTTGCACGAATATGGTGCTTCCTGCCGTTTCGACTATATGAACTTTTACAAAGCTGTATGGATCACCACCGACAATGCCGGGCAGCTGCAGGAATTCACCGAACAAAAATACCGAAACATGGTTACTGACAAATACGGTAATCCTGTTTTTCTGGCCGAATCGGAGTGGTTACTTAAAAGAGCTATGGAAAATTTCCCCGATTTGAAATTTCATTTTTCCTGGGAGGTGAAATAAGTGAACTATTACAGATTTTTTCTTGCCAACAGAAATATTCTGCTTTTTGCCATTATCCTGACCCTGTACTCGGGCTTTGGGCAAACCTTTATTTTGTCACTTTACATACCTGAGATCATCAAAGAGTTTCAGATCAGCCAAAGGTTTTACAGCAGTATTTATGCAGCGGCCACATTGTGCAGCGGCATCACTATAATTTTTGCCGGAAGAGTTATCGACCGCATGCCTATCATGAAATTTACCATGCTGGTCATTGCCGGTATCATTGCCGCCAACCTGGTTGCGGGGCTAAGCCTGAACCTGATTATGCTCTTCCTGGCAATTTTCATGTTGCGCTTTTTCGGGCAGGGATTGCTTACGCACACATCCATGACATCCATGGGGCGTTATTTCTCCCGATCAAGAGGAAAAGCTCTGAGTATTGCCTACCTGGGTTTCCCCATTGCCGAAGCGGCTATGCCCATTGCCATCGTAACACTGGTGCTTACCCTGGGGTGGAGAGAATCTTTCCTGCTGAGCTCAGTCTTCATCCTGGTAACTCTTATACCACTGGTTCTGATACTCCTTAGAAACTTTGATAAAAGCAAGATTATTGAAGAAACAATAACCAAAGCCTCAAAACCAAAGGAGGCAAATATTGAAGAACAGCGAACCTGGGCACAGCGCGAAATTGTGAAAACCCTTGATTTTTATGTTTTTGCTCCCACAGTTTTCATTGTGGGATTTACACTTACCGCATTGTTCTTTTTCCAGACCTTTATTGCAGATTTTAAGGGTTGGACACTTGAATGGATGGCATTAAATATAACTGCCTATGCCGTTTCTTCATTAATTTTTTCCATCCTTGCGGGTCCGTTGATTGATAAGTATTCTGCCAGAAAAATATTTCCTTTCGTCTTGATACCGATGATTGCCGGTCTGCTGGTTCTTGCTTTTTCATCGCATACCATGGCAACACCCGCCTTTTGGTTTTTGGTGGGAATTTCAGCAGGAGCCAACCCCACCGTTTCCAATGCATTGTATGCCGAAACCTATGGCGTGAAAAGCCTGGGTGCCATAAGAAGCATTTTTACTTTTATCATGGTTATCAGTACGGCCGCCGGACCGGTTGTTTACAGTACAATGCTTGATTCAGGAATTAACTTCAACCAGATCCATTTGTTGCTAAGCGGTGTGATTTTACTGAATATCATTTATATTTTGGTGGCTTTCAGATACAAAAAAAGCCGGTATGTAAATACCGGCTCACCCGAGTAATCCTGCTGTCGGCTAGCTTTCAACTTTGCTTTCCAGAGGTTTAAAACCTTCGCCCAGAATTTCTGAGGCTTCTATAACCGTAAGGAATGCTTTGGGATCAACCTGATGCACAAACTCTGTAAGTATGGAGAGCTCCCTGCGGGTTACGTTCACAAAAATGATTTTCTTTTCAGCATTGTTATACATGCCTTTCCCTTCGATATAGGTTCCTCCCCGGCGCAGGTCATGCAGAATCTTTTGACTGATCTCCTCATATTTATCCGAGATGATGAAAATGGTTTTTTCATAACTCAACCCTTCCATGGTGATGTCAATGACTTTTCCGGTTATGAAGATCACAATCCATGAATACAGCGGAATCCTCCAGTCACCAAAGGCCACCAGCCCCAGCAGAACAATCGCTGAATCTATAATAATGAGGGTTTGCCCCAGGGGCATGCGGGTGTATTTGGCTGCTATCTGGGCCACAATGGCCGTACCCCCGGAAGAGGCTTTGGATTTAAAGATCAGACCCAGACCAAAACCTATAAGCACACCTCCGAATATGGTGGATAAAAGCGCATCATCTTCCACCAGCGGGGCGTCTCCCACAAAATAGGTGAGCCCATCAATAAATACTGAAGTGAGAACAAATCCCACTACGGTTTTTACACCAAAGCGCGGCCCAAGTATTTTAATTCCAATGATGGTGAGCGGAATGTTAAATACAAGACCCGTAAGACCAACGGGAATACCCAAGAGGTGATAAAGGACAATGCCAATACCAAAAACACCTCCGGGCACCAGTTTGTAGGGAGTAATAAAAAACACAAACCCGGCAGCCAGAATGAAAGCCCCTAATAAAATCAGCGTGTAGGAATAAAACCACCGCCTTGAAAAAACTTTTTCCTGTGAAATGTGAGCCATAACTTTATTTTTTAATTTTTTAACACCAGATTTGAGGCCGCAAAGGTAGTTAGTTTTTTTCAGTAAAATACCCATCAAAATGAAGTCATAATGATTACTTTTGCCTTTTCAAAAAAACGAAAGATATTGCATGATGGATGAGCAAAATTTCACACAGGTAAGAAGTGCTTTAATCAGTCTTTTTCATAAGGAACCGGCAAAGGAGTTGATCCTAAAACTTCATGAAAACCAGGTAAAAATTTACTCCACCGGCGGCACACTGGATTATATTAGAAAACTGGGTATTGAGGCTACTCCAGTTGAAGAACTGACACAATATCCTTCAGTTTTCGGCGGGCGGGTAAAAACCCTGCATCCTAAAATTTTTGGTGGAATCCTTTACCGAAGAGACAATTCCGGCGACCTTGCAGAACTGGATAAATACAATATCCCTCCCCTGGATCTGGTAATGGTTGATTTGTATCCCTTTGAAGAAACGGTAAAAGGAGATGCATCGCATCAGGATATAATTGAAAAAATTGATATCGGTGGAATATCGCTCATCCGCGCTGCAGCAAAAAATTATCAGGATACATTGATAATCCCATCGGCGGCTTATTATCCCAAAGCGCTGGAAATTATAAAAGCACAGGGTGCTAAAACCACAATCGCTCAGAGAAAGGAATTTGCGGCTGCGGCCTTTCACATTTCATCGCACTATGATACGTTGATTTTTTCCTATCTGGCAGATAATGCGGAAGAAACCTTCAAAAAAAGTTTTGACCGTGTAAAAGTGCTGCGTTATGGTGAGAATCCTCACCAGAAGGGATACTTTTTCGGAGACCTGGAGCAAAATTTCACCCAGCTGCATGGCAAGGAAATTTCTTACAACAACCTGCTCGATATAGATGCTGCCATTGGATTAATTGCAGAGTTTGACGAACCCACTTTCATCATCATCAAACATACCAACGCGTGTGGTGCTGCAACCCGCGAAAATATTGAAGAAGCCTACCGTGCTGCACTGGCATCTGACCCTGTTTCTGCTTTTGGCGGAATATTGATTGCCAACCGTAACATTGAGCGCAATTCTGCGTATGACATTAATGAATTGTTCTTTGAAGTGATACTCGCTCCTGATTACAGCAGTGAAGCAATGGAAATTCTGCAGCAGAAAAAAAACCGGATCATACTCAAAACCCATACTTACAGCCAGCAGGAACAACAGTTCCGGTCTGTGCTCAATGGTGTTCTGACCCAGTCGGCCAATTTTGCAAGTATTCCTGTGAGTTCATGGAAAATGGTAACAGAAAATAAACCGGAACAGCAGCAGATTGAGGATTTGCTTTTTGCCAATATATTGGTGAAACACACCAAATCCAACGCCGTTGTGCTGGCCAAAAACAAACAATTACTGGCCTCGGGTACCGGTCAGACTTCAAGGGTAGATTCCCTGAAGCAGGCCATTGTAAAAGCCAGGGAGTTTGGACATGATCTGAATGGTGCTGTGATGGCATCGGATGCTTTTTTCCCCTTTGCCGATTGCGTGGAGATAGCCAATGGCGAAGGGATCAAAGCATTGATCCAGCCAGGCGGTTCGGTAAGAGATCAGGAGAGTATTGATTATTGCAATGAGAACCGGATGAGCATGGTATTCACCGGGATCAGACACTTCAAACATTAAACAGGATTGTTATTTTAAACTTCATACTTTATTAAACTTAAATACAAATGGGCCTTTTTTCCTTTTTAACCAAAGAGATTGCAATAGACCTGGGTACTGCCAATACCATAATTATTCACAATGACAAGGTTGTGGTGGAAGAACCTTCGATAGTGGCCATTGAAAGGGCTACAAACAGAGTAATTGCCGTAGGTCGTAAAGCGCTGATGATGCATGGCAAAACCCACGAAAACATCAAAACCCTTCGCCCGCTGCGCGACGGAGTGATTGCTGATTTTCAGGCTGCTGAGGCCATGATACGTGCCATGATAAAAATGACGGATACCAAAAAACCATTTTTCCCACCTTCATTGAAGATGGTGATCTGTATTCCTTCAGGTATTACGGAAGTGGAAGAAAGGGCGGTGCGCGATTCCTGCGAACAGGCAGGTGCCAAGCAGGTTAGGCTCATACATGAACCCATGGCGGCTGCCATAGGTATTGGCATTGATGTACTGGAACCTACCGGAAATATAGTAGTGGACATTGGTGGAGGTACAAGTGAAATTGCCGTTATTGCCCTGGGAGGTATTGTATGCAACAAATCCATTCGTATTGCCGGCGATGATTTCAACTACGATATAGAAGAATATATGCGCAAACAGCATAATATCCTAATCGGTGAACGAACCGCTGAGCGGATCAAAATTGAAGTGGGTGCTGCTACCACCGAGCTGGAAAATCCCCCTTCAGACGTTGCTGTGCATGGAAGAGATATGATGACAGGGATACCCAAGGAAATCATCGTAAGTTACACTGAAATTGCACAATGCCTTGATAAGTCAATAACTAAAATTGAGGCTGCTGTATTGAACGCACTGGAAATGACACCTCCCGAGCTTGCTGCCGATATTTATCGCACCGGTATTTACATGGCCGGTGGTGGAGCACTGCTCAGAGGTCTTGACAAAAGAATATCCCAAAAAACCAAGCTGCCTGTACACCTGGCCGAAGACCCACTGAGAGCCGTGGCAAGGGGTACCGGCATAGCACTCAAAAACTTTGATAAATTCCCGTTCCTGATAAAATAAAGCAATTAATCTGGCATTTTATACTTGAATGACCTTTTGGCTTTCATATTCTGAAGATACGGGAAAAACAGCGATATGCGCAACTTATTTAACTTTATTCTCAGGCACTATTTTTTCTTCCTGTTTGTTCTTATACAGGTGATATGTCTTTTACTTATCATTCAGAATCATACTCACCAGCGCTCGTTTTTTGTCAACTCATCCAACAGAATTGCAGGTAGTATTTATAAAGTGCATTCAAATATTACGCAATACTTTGCATTGAAAAAAGTAAATGAACAGCTTAGTGAAGAAAACAACCTGTTATGGAGCATGATTCCCGGTTCATACCTTAAAACCGATCAGAATATTTTTACTTTCAGAGATACTTTGCACCAGAGGCAGTTTAGCTTTATAAATGCCCGGGTAATCAATAATAATGTAAGAAACAGAAACAATTACCTGACTCTTGACAAAGGACGCCTGCATGGAGTAAGGCCCGATATGGGGGTTGTAACCAGTGAAGGAGTGATCGGAATTGTAAAGGATGTTTCTGCCAATTTCAGTTCAGTTATTTCATTGCTGCATTCAGAAATGCAGATAAGTGCCAAAATACAAAAGAATGATCACCTGGGAACTATTATATGGGAGGGTTTTAACCCAACTATGGTTACCATGTTGTATATACCTCCGCATGTGGAACTTGAAAAAGGAGATACTATTGTTACCAGCGGATTTTCTCATATTTTCCCTGAAGCTATTGCCATCGGGGTTATAGGTGATTTTGAAGTAAGACGTGGTGATAATTTTTTCACCCTTGACGTGGAATTGTTTACCGATTTCAACAATTTGAAATATGTGCAGGTGGTGAAAAATATTTTTTCCAGGGAACTGCATGAACTGGAAATACTGAGCAGAACAAGAAGATAAATCAATCTTAGGGCTAATGGAATTTAATTTTTTAAAATATACCGGTCGATTTATTCTCATTTTAGGTATACAGGTTGTGATCCTTAACCAGATTTACCTGGGCGGGTTCATTACACCCTATTTTTACCCCCTGTTTATCCTGCTTTTACCCTTTGACACAAAAGGATATAATTTACTTCTCGTTGCATTTATTGTGGGTTTGACAATGGATATGTTCTCTGATTCGCTCGGGATGCATGCTTCGGCAACAGTTCTGATGGCATTCATGAGGCCTTTTATCATTCAGCTTATTTCGGTAAAAACTGATTTTGAGCAAGGTACAGAACCCCGAATGGGTATCATGGGGAGCGGATGGATATTCATGTATACAATTATACTCATTTTTATTCATCATCTGAGCCTGTTTATGCTGGAAATTTTCCGGTTCACCGAATTCGGGCAAACCCTGCTTCGCACTTTGCTGAGTACCATTGCTTCGGTGGCACTCATTATGCTGGCACATCTTCTTTTAAGCAATCCCAGGAAATCAAGAGCGATTTAAAAAGTAAGACAATTTATTATAAAATCCTGCTAACCCTTAAATAATCTAGGATTTGGGGTTAAAAATTCTTAAATCAAATTGGATGCTTAACGATTGATTTATCTTTGCAAATTGAATAAACAGCACACAAAATGAACCGTCATATTTCCCATATTTTTCTATTGCTTTTCATTCTCTTGTGGGTGGGCTGTGCCCAGGACAGAAGAGAAGCCAGAGACGGAGAACTGATTGTATCCGGAACGTTTCAAAATGGCTCCGATACGGTGCTATTGTTTGAGGAACTTACTCCCAGTGACCTCATTCCCGTTGACAGTATTTATACCGATGCTGAAGGAAACTTCAGCTTTAGTCTGTTTATTGAAGATGCCGGATTTTACCGTTTGTTTGCAGGTGGTGCCAATTTTATTACCCTGGCAGCAGAGCCGGGCGAGAACATTGAAATTTTTGCCGATTTCAGTAACATGGCCGGCACATATACGGTAGAAGGCTCACAAGGCTCTAAAATAATATGGGAAATCAACAGGGAAAAGCTCAAAGGTGTAAAGAAAGCCGATTCTCTCAGAATGCTATATAATGAAAGCCGTTTAGAACCCAATTTTGTAGCCATCAGAGAGGAACTTAAACAAGCTTATCGTGATATAAAAAAACAGCAAAGGAGTTTTGTCATCCGGATAATTGAAGATAACCCCAATTCACTGGCTTCCATCCTGGCATTATATCAATATTTTGAAGATCATATGCTGCTGCGTGAAAATGACCATTTTGAATATTTTGAAATGCTCAGCAAAACCCTATGCGACATCTATCCCACCAATAAGCATGTAATTGACCTTAAAAAGCGTGTTGCTGATCATAAGCGGGAAGAACGCCAGAGAATGTTAAATGAGCAGAATCTTGCAGCCGGAAAACCTGCTCCTGAAATTGTACTGCCCGATCCGGAAGGCAACCAGGTTGCTTTGTCATCTTTACAGGGCAATTTGGTTTTGGTTGACTTCTGGGCTGCATGGTGCCCTCCCTGCCGTAAAGCAAATAGAACACTGGGCAAACTCTATGAAAAATACAAAGACAGGGGTTTTGAAATTTATGGAGTTTCACTGGATCGTACACGTGAACAGTGGCTCAATGCCATAGAAGCAGATAATATTACCTGGCACCAGGTAAGTGACCTTCGTTTTATGAATTCACCTGTCGTAAACCTTTATAACATTTCCGAAATACCCCATACCGTTTTAGTTGACAGGGAAGGAAATATCATTGCAAGAAATTTTCCCGTTGAGGAGCTTGAAAGTCTCCTGCTTGAGCATCTTTAAAATTATTTTGGCATAAAAGAAAGAATAGAAATGGCAATGAATACAGAAAAAACGAAATCTGTATCATTGCCAATTTTTACAGCACTCAGGCAGAAATTTCCACTCCCTTGCTACCAAAGGTTTACCACCTCAAAAGCATTTTCCTCAATTCTTGAATAATGGTCTTTTGGGTAATCCCATGAAATTCTATCGGCTTTTTCGTTGAGTTCTGCAACCTTTTTGTGTCTGATATCAAATATCATAACACCATTGTAGTCATAACCGGAAGGGAAATAAAAATGAGCCGTAACCAACGGCTTGGACGGCGAAGGATTTTGAATATGATGAATGCCATTTAAGGGTTCAAAAATCACTTCACCTTTTCTGAAACTTTTTGGCGGATGACAGGACAAAACATTATCTTCCTTGTCAAATACAAATGATGTTTCCGTCAGCAATCCTTTGAGTACGGCAATATATCCCCAGAAATTGTTGTGCTGATGAACCGGAAGCTGATACTGTGAAGGCCAGACATTCAGGAATACCTTGATAGGAGAATCCAAAATGTAGGTTCTCGAGTACTCGTCAAAACTCTTTCCCTCCAGATAAGGCAGATAATCTACCTGGGCAAAGTCAAACCGATTCAGCGTAGTTTTCAATATATTCGGTTCAATTTCTTTGGGGTCGAGTTTATGAAGCTTTTCCAATACTTTTTTCATAGTTAATATTTTTTATGTTCGTTTTGAATATCCTTTCCGCATTTTTTCTCCAAAGTACACTTGAGTAAAAAAAGAATGGGTGTTACATTTCTAATTCAATAGTGATTGCAACAATATTTTCTGGTTTTCAAATAGTTCTGAGTCTTTCAGTCTTCCTGCCTTGTAAAAGACATCCGGTCGTTAAAGATAATAAAAAAAGGGGAGTTGCAAGGAGTTTAACCCTACAGTAATGTTTTTAAATCTACAGGGTTATAGTATGTAATTTATATCTTTGCAAAAAAATCATTTTGAAGAAAGCTTCCCGCATATATTTTGTTTCAGATGCACATCTGGGTATCCCCGACCGGGAATCAAGCCTGAAAAGGGAAAAAATGCTGGTGCAATGGCTTGATGAAATCAAAGGAGATGCAGATGAAATATACCTGCTTGGTGATATTTTCGATTTCTGGTTTGAATACAAAACTGTAGTACCCAAAGGCTATGTTCGCCTGCTTGGAAAAATTGCTGAAATAACGGATTCCGGGGTTCCTGTGCACTATTTTACGGGCAATCATGATATGTGGATTTTTTCCTACTTTGAAAAAGAACTGGGTGTGATAATGCACCGAAAACCCCAGGAAAGAGAAATCAACGGAAAGCTGTTTTATATTGCACATGGCGATGGGCTCGGCCCGGCCGACCACGGTTATAAATTCATAAAAAAAATATTCTCCAGCCGGATCTCCCAAAAATTGTTTTCATGGTTGCATCCTGGCTTCGGAACCGGTTTAGCCTTATTTTTTTCACGAAAAAGCCGCATGGCCAATGGCAATAAGGATGAGGTTTTTCTGGGGGAGGAAAAGGAAAGGCTCATTCATTTTTGCAAAGAAATAAGCAATAAAAAACCTTATAATTATTTTATTTTCGGCCATCGGCATCTGCCTTTGGATATCAAAATTAACACAAGTTGCCGCTACATCAACACCGGTGAATGGGTAAAAAGCTTCTCCTATGCTGTTTTTGACGGCCAGGAATTACATCTGAAGTATTATCAGGCAGTTGAGTAAACACTTTTTACTTCCTTAAATATAATTCATATCATATTTTTTGCAATTAATTATAACCTTTCTGTTTGGTTTAACGTACACATAATCAGGTTAAACGCAAAACATGAGAGAAATTATGAGCAAACTATGTCATTATGCAAATAATTGCAACTTATTCAAAGGCATCATACACATGCCTGAAGATACACTGCTCAGGTACAAATGTTTTTATTGTCTTGGAGAAGAAAAACAATGGAAAAACTGTAACCGTTTTACCATAATTGAGGAGGTCGGATTTTGCCAGGATTTCGTAATGCCCAACTCACTCCTTACCAAAGAGCAGATACTCGTTCGCATGAACCAAAAATTTTCTTTGGTTCGCTAAACAATTTCAGCTACAACAAAAGTACTGCCCCCGACAAATATCAGGTCCTTTTCACCGGCATTTGCTTTTGCCTTTTTCAGTGCTGAAATTACGGAATTAAACATTTCGCCCTTCAGGCCCACCTGCAGGGCTTTTTCATGTAATTCCTTTACAGCTAAACCGCGTGGCACATCAGGCCTGCAGAAGTAATAGGAAGTATTTTCCACGGGCAGCATGTTTAATATGCCTTGAATATCTTTGTCGTTCATCATGCCCAATACAAAATGAAGGTGCGAATGGGGAATCATCCGGATATTTTCCAGTACACTGGCAATACCGTCGGTATTATGACCGGTATCGCAGATTACAAATGGTTTTTCTGACAGGATTTGCCAGCGACCCTGAATACCGGTATTTTTCACAACATTCTTAAGGCCGTTCTTCAGAGCATTCTCATAAATGCTGAAACTACTATAGCGGTTTATGATATCAACCGAAAGCGCAACAGTGCAAATGTTTTCCAACTGATAGGTGCCGCTGAGCGGGCATTCAAAGTCTATAGTATTATTATCATTTACGAGTTTCCCTTTCAAAAGACGCTCCCCATTCAGATAAAAGATTTCAAATACGTCAACCCAATAATTTTCGGTAACCTTATAAATTGGAGAAGATGTTTCCAGAGACTTTTCAATGATAACTTTCATGGCCTCTTCGCGGGTTTTTCCGACAACCACCGGGATACCAGGCTTTATGATACCAGCTTTTTCCCGTGCAATTTCTTCAATTGTATTACCCAACAGATTAACATGGTCAAGACCAACATTGGTAATTACGGATAATTCGGGTTGAATAATGTTTGTAGAATCAAGCCGGCCGCCCAAACCCGTTTCAATGATTGCAATATCCACTTTTTGTTCAGCAAACCATGCAAAGGTCATGGCAATGGTCATTTCAAAGAAGGAGGGTTTGATAATTTCAAAAAACTCCATGTGTTTTTCCACAAAGCCGGTAACATAGCTTTCGGGCATCATTTCGCCATTTACCCTGAAACGTTCGCGGAAATCCTTGAGGTGTGGTGACGTGCAAAGCCCTGTTTTGTAACCCGATTCCTGGAAAACAGATGCCAGCAGGTGAGCCACAGAACCTTTTCCATTGGTGCCTGCAATGTGAATGCTTCTGAATTTTCTTTCAGGATTTCCAAGATGGTTAGCCAGGGCCCATGTATTATCAAGGTTTGCTTTATAGGCAGCCGGCCCGATGCGATGAAACATGGGCAGTTGTGCATACAGGAAGTCAAGGGTTTGCTGATAGTTCATCAGTTAAGCCTGATAAAGTTGTAGGTGATGGTACCGGTTTGTTGCTCGGGTGCATCATTTTTCACATCAAAACGCGCCTTTTTGGCTGCATCTTCCGCAGCACTCCAGAGCACTCTGTCAGTTGTGGTTGTGCCCCTTGCCCCGGCAGTAGCTCTTGTAACCTGCCCGTTGCGATCTACGGTAATGGAAACCACTACCCTGCCTTGCGATTGTGTGGTATATTCCGGAATGGGAAGATGGTTGGCTCTGCGGCCTGTGAGGCTGTAATCAATTCCGCTTCCCTGCCCACCTCCCTGGAAAGAAGTTCCGTCGGTGGTACCATCTGGCCGGCCCTGGTTTCCGGTTTGTCCTGTTTCGCCCTGTGTCTGGGTTTCGGTAGTGCGCCGGTCACGGCCGGGAAAAATTGCGCGTGGGTCAACCTGCGGCTCGGGTTCAGGCTCAGGTTGTTGTTGTGCTGTTTCAGGCTGAGGCCGGGTTGGCTCTCTTACCGGTTCTTCAGGTTGGGGTCTTTCGGGCCTTGGACGGGGAGAATCAGGTATGGCAATACTTTCTTCCGTATCCTGCGTGACAACATCCTCTGCTTCCGGTACCGACTGCGAAGGCTGGGGCTGAGGTGGCGGAGGTGATGCAGTAAGGGGCTGCCGGGTTCCGATGCCCTCATCCATATAACCCAGATTTACCAGTACACCCTCTTCCTCGGGTAAAGGCAACGGTGTGGATAAACCAAATATGATTGCAAGCAACAGCAAGGCAAGGTGAAACATCACCGTGCCTGCAATAGCCTTGTTATCATATTTTTTTTTGGGTTCTTCCATATTATCGTCTGGGTTGTGTTGCCAGAATTACTCTATGATTCGTCTGATACATACCGTTGATATTGTTTACAACATCTATGACACTTACAATATACTGCACCGCTACACTTTGATCGGAACGCAATACTACGGAACCTTCCGGTTGATTGCCCAGTGCTCTTATGAGTCCAATCTGCAAAGCATCCAAATCAACCGGTGTTTCTTCCAGAAAAATATTATTCTCAGCATTGATATACACTGTAACCGTTTGCCTTGCCATGGTACGGCTGTCACTTGTTGGCAGCAAAAGCTTAATGGCATTGGGAGCCACAAGTGTGGAAGTAAGCATGAAAAATATGAGCAACAGGAATACCAGGTCCGACATGGATGCCATGTTGAACTCTGCTCTCCTGGGATTTCTCAGTTTAATAGGCATAATCAGGTCATTTTAGGTTTAAGCTGCCGGCTCATGTAACAGGTCCATAAATTCGGTTGCCCTTGCTTCTAGCATAAAAACAACCTTCTCTATACGGGCCACCAGAATGTTGTAACAAATATAACCTATGATACCCACTATAAGACCGGTAATGGTGGTGATCATGGCTTCGTATATACCACCTGCAAGCAGGGAAATATCAATATTGTTTCCGGCCATCGACATGTTGTAAAACGCCCTGACCATTCCCATAACCGTCCCCAGAAAGCCAAGCATGGGTGCAGCACCTGCAACAGTTGAAAGAAATGCGATATTTTTTTCAAGCTTGGATACTTCCAGCTTACCCACATTTTCAATGGCAGCATTGATATCATTCAACGGGCGGCCAATACGGGTAATTCCTTTGGAAATCATTCGCGAAAGCGGAGAATTGTTGTTGCGGCAAAGGGATTTGGCACTGTCAATGCGTCCATCATGAATAAAATCACGTATGTTATTCATAAAATTGTACTCTTCTTTGGATGCTTTGCTGATAGCAAAATATCTTTCAATGAAGATATAAATTGCAATGATGCTCAATATCAACAGCGGGATCATTACGATTCCACCTCTGAGTGCAAGCCAGAAAAAGCTGAGTGTTTCTTCAGCAGGGCCATCATAGGCCAGGGTGTCGGCAGTCTGCCCACCCAACTGAACCTGTAGTAATAACGATTTTAACATGTATAAGTAAATTTTCCTGTTTGGGTTTTCGCTTAAATAACTTTGAAAAGTCTTTTTTATTTTATGGGTGCAAAATTAATAAATGTTTTGTCAACTATACTATACGTCAAAGGAATATCAACCGGGTTTAAGGTTTTTTTCAATGTAAACGCTTGTGGATGGGTATGCAAAATCTGCCCCGTGCTTCTTTACAATTTCGATTATTTTATAAAGAATCTCCTGTTTTACGTCAAGATAGGTAGTCCAGTCCATAGTATCCACAAAAAACAACACCATAATATCCAGGCTGCTGGGGCCAAAATCATGAAATCTTATTTTACCCTCCTGGTTGGTATTGGGATGGTTGTCAATGTAATCCTGAATATCAGCAACAATAGCTTTTAATTGTTCAGGGGTTGTGGAATAGGTTACCCCAACTGTAAAATTGGATCTTCTGAAAGTACGCAATGTAAGATTGTCCAACTCCGAGTCTACCATTTTTTTGTTGGGAAGAGTAACATAACTTTTTTCCAGTGTTCTGAGCCGCGTGCTGCGAAATCCAACTTTTTCAACTACACCTGTTATTCCCGCAACTCTCACCATATCGCCAACTACAAAAGGTTTGTCAAGGAAAATGGTAAATGAGCCCATCAGGTTTTCAAGGGTTTCCTTGGCCGCAAGGGCAATAGCCAGACCACCAATACCCAGACCTGCAACCAGAGTGCCCACATTTACTTTAAAAATGGAACTCAGAATGATAAAAACACCAAAGATGACAATGATTATTTTTATAAAATCTATAAAGAATGGAATGATCTGCCCTGAATACTTACTCTCCAATTCTTCTGCCCTCCGAATCATAATGAGGGAAAGGAAGTCAGTCAGCCGCATGAATATCCATATAAAGGAAGAGTAAAGCAGAACCAGATACCCCTTATCAAGAATCATCCAGATTCCGAATTTATCCCTGGGAGCCATCTCCCAATGTTCAGGAAAACTAAGATGACTAAAAGCAATGTAAACAACAATCACCATGATGGTAAAACCAACAGGTTTATGCATCAACTCAACAAACTTATCACTCTGAATGTCCCTTGAGTAACTTTTAAATAGTCTGAAAAACAAACGATTTGAAACCTTTGAAACAAAACGTTTGAATATCAACCCTGCAAGGATAATCAAAACAAACCAGGCATAATCCCTGATTGAATTACCCAGAAACTCCTGTGCAAAAAACTGATTGAAATCTTCCATATATATCTAATTTTTCGGTTCAACCTGCATATTGAACTCCTGGCAACTAAAATATTTTTTCAAATATCAAAATTAGGATAATTAAATCATTGATTGATAATCTTTGAGATGAAATATAAATAAAAAATTAATGCTTACTTAATCGCCAATTCAATGGATATATCCATCAAAAATGCTTACCTTTGCACTCTGATTTTTTAACCTTAAAAAAATTATTGATATGGGACAAATTAAAGTTGCCATTAATGGCTTTGGAAGAATTGGAAGACTAACATTAAAGGCTGCGCTTGACAGAAGCGACATGGAAATTGTTGCAGTTAATGACCTTACGGATAGCAAGACACTTGCTCATCTTTTAAAATACGACTCCGTACACGGGAAATTTCCCGGTACTGTTGAGGTTGACGGTGATGACCTGGTTGTAAATGGTAAGAAAATTAAAGTTTATGCTGAGAGAGACCCTGCCAATATTCCATGGAAAGAGCATGGAGTTGATGTGGTTGTTGAAGCCACCGGTGTATTTCGCACACGCGAAAAAATCAATCTTCACCTGGAGGCCGGAGCAAAGAAAGTTGTTCTTTGTGTTCCTTCCAAAAAGGCAGACGATGTAGATGCAACTGTTGTTTTGGGTGTTAATGACCATGATATCAAACCCGAGCATAAGATTTACTCAAATGCATCATGTACAACAAACTGCCTTGCTCCTTTCGCCAAGGTATTGCATGATAAATTCGGTATCGTACGTGGCTTGATGAACACAATTCACTCTTATACCAACGACCAGATTATTCTTGATGCACCTCACTCCGACCTTCGTCGTGCACGTGCTGCTGCTATGAGCATTATCCCTACCACCACAGGAGCAGCAAAAGCTGTAGGTTTGGTGATTCCTGAATTGAAAGGTAAACTTGATGGTTTTGCCATGCGCGTTCCCACTCCTGATGGTTCGGTTGTGGACCTTACCGCTGAACTTGCAAGAGAAGTTACCAAAGAAGAAATCAATGCTGCAATGAAAGAAGCTGCTGAGGGTCCCCTAAAAGGTATTCTTGAATATTGCACCGATCCTATCGTATCAACTGATGTCATAGGCAATACTCACTCTTCGGTTTTTGACTCTATTATGACACAGGTTATTGACGGAAAATTCATTAAAGTACTTTCATGGTATGATAATGAATATGGGTATGCCAACAGGGTTGTTGACCTGGTTGCTAAAATAGGTTAACAATAACCTGTATAATTTAAAAAAAACCGGTACAATAGTGCCGGTTTTTTTCTTATTAATCATACCTTATCAGGACAAAGCTTTTCTTATTTTTTGGTAATCAAGATAGTATAATAATCTGATCGAAAAGCTGTTAATCTGCGGCTGTTCGAGGGTGTTTCTGAGATTATCCGTGTAGCTTCGGGTTATATTGGCTATATTGCTGTCAATGTTGTTTTTCCAGGCAAAAGTTAACTGACTTCCGGGTGCAAAATGCCAGGTAAGGAGCATATCAATCGTAAATGCATTGTAATTTATATTTCTCACATCAAGATCCTCGTCAAGACTGTCAAGTCGTCCATCTTCACGCAAGCTGTAATAAACTCCCGAATATTCAACCAATGACCAGTAGTGTCGCAAATTGAAGCTAAGGGATAGGTGATTGGTAAAAATATAGGAGGCTCTGATTCTGTTGGTAAAAGTATCGGTATTCCTTAATCCAAAATGAATTTTGTCAGCATCTGCAAAGCCAACAAATCCAATATCATTATTTATACCCTGGTAACGGAAACCATAGGTCATATTTAAACGGTCACTGGCCCGGAATGTTGGACGCACTTCAAAACCATACTTTTGCCTGATTTCTTCTGACTTTTTGCGCGAATAACTTACATCACCGTCGAGGTAAACCCTTTTTCTGTAATCGGTTGAATATAAAGCAAAAAGGTCATAAGCTGCATCAGTTTCATAATACCTGCCGGCCACACGTGGTTCAAAATAATCCCGGTTGCCAAGCGGGCGGTAATCAGTCCTGAAAATCAAGAAGAACCTGGTATCAAAAAGTGCACGCATACTGTATTGTATGTTGAAACCAGTGAAGGTGTCAGGAGTATGCAATCTGTTATAATTAACCGAAATTTCATTGCGAAGGTTCCATAATCGCCAGAAGGGATCAAAGATGTTGTAGGAAAAACTAACCTTATCCATCACCAGGTTATTGAAAGATAAAAAGCCCAGATCATTGGGATCATAGGTATAGCTCAGAACCAACCGGTTATATGTATATTGCCACTTCCCTCCTACTTTGCCGGCTGTAATATCATACTTGTAACCAAAGGTATTTTCTTCACCCGAATGATACTGCTGACTTAAAGCTGCATTTCCACTCACCCTGAACATATTACTTGCATCCATGAGCCTGAATTCCGTTGCACTCACATTTGCAACATATCCAGGTTGTGAGCCGGTAACATTTGTATTGATAAAGCTTATAAAGGAATTGTTTTGCAAACTTTGATCGGCTACAAATACATTGTAATTGGTAAAAGGTTGGGTTGTTATGCTTCTTTCCATTCCTGTAAGAGTATCTCTTATATTAGCCCTGCTTGGAGCTGTCATTGAATTGAAAAAGCCTAATCCCAATCCTGCTGATGTACGTCCTGAAATTTTGGTGGCATTTATCAATCGGGTTTCCAGGGGATTCTCTGCTACAATTTCATGTTCGTTAAGTTCCTTATATGCATTTGCAAACCCCCGGGGTAAATTGCCAATGCGACGGGAGTAAAATATATCTGCTTTTCCAAAAAGCTCTGTTCCCTCTGTGAAAAACTGGCGGTTTTCATCGTATTTAACTTCATAAGGAGAAAGATTCAATACCCGTGCGTCAGATTGTACCTGCCCGAAATCAGGTATCAGAGTCATATCCATGGTAAAGCTGTTGCTGATTCCGTATTTTAAGTCCATTCCTCCTATAAATGAACTTCCCCATTGATCTCCCCCACCATTCTTTTCAAGATATGATGATAAATAGGGGAAAAGAGATAATCGCAAAGGTGGAGTTATTCCTTCTATTCCATTTAGCAACCCCAGAAAAGCAAGCGGATCACCAATTCTGCGATTCACAAAATTCCAGCTTGACTGTTCACGGGTCCGGCGAATTTCACGCCAGAAATTAATTCCCCACTTCTGTATGTCATTACGCGGAAAACGTAAAGCGGAGTAAGGAATTTTCATTTCAACCACCCAACCATGTTCATCCATGCTAACTTCACTCAACCATACGGCATCCCAATTTACATCACCCCGTGAACTGCCTGCTCCTGAAAGGTTTATATCAGTCTGAACACCTGAGGCCGACACCTGAAATCTGAATCCATTGATCCCGTCATCAAAAGGATTGATGTCAAGCCAGAAAAGGTCTGCATTGAGATTGTTTCCTGAATCCCGCAGGCCCAGTTCAGTAAGAATTTTTTCGGGCTCAGGGTCCATCATACGGGCACCGATATATAATGCATCATCATCGTATAATATCCTTACAAAAGTCTCAAAGCTTGCGGGCCTGTCGTTGTGAGGCTCATACTGATGAAAGCCTGTGGCAACAGGTGCTTTCTCCCATTCCGGTTCATTGAGTTTACCATCAATAACAGGAGGATTATCAGTTCTTACTGCCTGTAATTCCCTGCGATTATTCTGCCCCAATGCATCCTGGGACAAGTATCCGATAACAAGAAAAAATACGAAATACCTTAGAAAACCTGACATAATCCTAAGCCTGACTTTTTTGTGGGCAAAGATAGAAAAAGGAAATCTCGGTTTATGGTTCAATTTAATTAAGGCTTGTTAAATTTTGTTGTTTTTGCTGTTTATTGGTCCTATTAATCATTAGATTTGTATCAAACAAACCAAAATCGTATAATAATGATTTATAAAGCCGATTCCAAAAGATACGAAGCCATGAAATATAACCGCACAGGCCGCAGCGGCCTGTTGCTGCCTGTAATTTCACTTGGTCTGTGGCATAATTTCGGCGGCGTTGATGTTTTTGAAAACGGAAGAAAAATTGTACTCAGAGCTTTTGATTCAGGCATAACCCATTTTGACCTGGCAAATAATTATGGCCCGCCTCCGGGAAGTGCAGAAGAGAATTTCGGTAAGATGCTTTCTTCTGATTTAAAATCCTACCGCGATGAATTGATTATCTCAACCAAAGCCGGATATTATATGTGGCCCGGACCCTATGGTGATTTTGGTTCGCGAAAATATCTCATAAGCAGTATTGACCAGAGTCTGAAACGCATGAACCTGGAATACGTGGATATTTTTTACCATCACCGCCCCGATCCACATACACCCATGGAAGAGACTATGATGGCTTTGGATCAGATTGTACGTCAAGGGAAAGCGCTTTATGCAGGTGTATCTTCCTACTCTCCTGAACAAACCAGTCAGGCAGCCGATATCCTTGGAAAACTGGGTACACCATGCATTATACACCAGCCAAGTTATTCCATGCTCAACCGGTGGGTGGAAGACGGTCTGCTCGATACACTTGAAACCCTGGGTATGGGATGCATTGCATTTTCTCCCCTTGCACAGGGAGTGCTAACCGACAGGTATTTGCAGGGCATTCCGAAAGATTCACGGGCAGGAAAAACACATGGATTTCTCCAACCCGACCAGGTAACCCTTGAAAAACTGGAAATCGTAAGGAAACTCAATGAAATAGCTCAACAACGCGGGCAAAGTATAGCCCAGATGGCAATAGCATGGCTGTTAAAAGACCATAGAGTTACTTCTGTACTCATTGGCGCAAGCAGTGTTGAGCAGTTGGAAAATAATCTTGGTTCTCTGAAAAATCTCAGTTTTTCAAATGAAGAACTTGCCAAAATTCAGGAAATAATATAATTCTCATAAAAAATCAGGCTTCCAAAACAATAATGGAAGCCTGATTTTTCTAATTACAAAAACAAGATTTCAGAAGAGTCTGTTCGTTAGTCAATAAAAAATCTGAATTTAGAAATTAATTTAACCCATTATAAAAACAATTTTTAAAATCAAAAATCAAGGCACCTGAGTACCAATTCCGCTATTTGGATTCAGAATATTTAACAAGTCCTGCAGCAATACCTGGCCATCAAGATCAAAGTCGCCTGCATTGTATCCTGACTGGCCCGATTGCGGATTCAAAACATTGAGCAAATCCTGCAGCAGTACCTGTCCGTCGCCGTCGCCATCACCTCCG
>REDJ01000125.1 GCA_007693555.1 Bacteroidota bacterium | reverse complement strand
TTCAAAAAACCCCCGTTAAAAAACATCGGGGGTTGATTTTTGCAAATTATTAAATAGCCAAATAATCAATTATCCCTGACGCAACGGAGGGACCAATGATATAAATTATGGTAACCATCACCTAATCGCACGTTGCCTTCTTGACCAACGTTCATAACTTTCCCGTAAGTATTAGTAGTAATAGTAACCTCTTCAGAAGCCCACCAGCTTACTGTTTCGCCAATTCTTGTGTATATATTGTTATTATTATAGGTATAGAGAAAGCCCCCCGGGAGGGCAGAAAACCCAAACTCATTAAATCCATTGTGTGTGTCGTGTGATTCCCAGCGGGGATGCTCAGATGTATCGCAGTCACCACCCAGGGGGGAAGAAACCTGGCGGCAGGATTTTAGGGCATTGCCAGCACTGTTAGGATTGCCTCTCTCATTTGGATAGCCTTGAGAAACCACATAGTCGAGTAACTCGTAGAACTCCGCTATGCTGGGCACGTGCCAGCCTGTAGGGCAAATACCTTGCACATTGCTGGGGTTGCTACTGCTGCTGCTTTGCCCGTTCATTACCGTGTGCCAGGTATAAAGCCCGCCGTATAGCTCGCAGTTTGTCTCATCGTTGTCATAGCAATAGCGGGTTATGTCGTTTCCACTGGCATCGTGCGTAACACGCAGGTTCTCCGCCATCCATTCCTGGTCGCCAATGATAACAGTTCGATAAACATTGCCGTCAATGTCTGTAACTGTAGAATTTAAATCAACAAAAAGCACTTTTGCTTCACTTATCCCACAGTCATTTTCTGCTTTTACTGTGATCTCACCACCTTCGCTACCTACATTTACAATAATGACATGACTGCCTTGTCCATGTGTTATCTCCCACCCGTCCGGAACAGTCCACAGATAAGTCAGACCTGCAGTTTCGTCAACCTCGTACACCAATCCTGTTGCATTCTCAGGTACATCAATTTCGCCTGATATTTCCGAAGGTTGGTCAGGTGGGGTATTGGCAATGTCAAACAAATATTCTGTGCTGGCCTCCGGGGCATCATCAATGACACCGTAATCCATATTTCCAGCAATGTCGGTTACATAACCTGTAAATCTCAGGTCATCTCCCGGGGTAAAATTGAAACCGGAGGATTTTAGGGCCGTCTTCGGGACATTATCCGCACTTGAACCCATGTAGCTTAATTCTGAAACTGCAGGTCCTGTCGTGCCCATTTGCAGCATGATTCGTTTTTCAACTTGTTTGCTGGAAGTTACATTTAAAATTTAAGTAGTTTCGGCTCCGGCAGAAAATGAAAACCGGTGCATACCTTCTTCCAGTTTATCTTCACACCTGGCAATAGTGCGCCCTTTTAAATCATATACATTCAAAGATACCACGTTGGGCATAGCCAGATACACATCAATGTAAGTCAGGGCGGAGAATGGGTTGGGATAGTTTTGTGAAACAAAAAGATGCCCCGTTCCGGGTCAAAATCTCCGATGCCGGTAATTAATAAAACCGCAGTGTTATCCGGGTAATACAGGACCATTTTGTCATCCTGTGTGAGGTTTTCTATCAGGATACTGTCAAGGTTAATTTGAGTACAAGTGTGGTTGGCATTAAACTCCAGTACGATATTCTGAGCTTGTGAAACTGAAGCTGCAAGCATCAGAAGGATTAGTAAATACAGTTTGTTTTTCATGTTAAGGTGTTTGGTCTTAAGTAGTAAAGTAAAAGGCAGATATTTTTGGCAAAACAATATTTTCAATCATTGTCTTTTACACAACGCAGGCTAAAACCGAATAACTTACTAGCGTTGCTGGGTACCACGTAACTGTAGTTGTGTAAAATGGTAACCCTCCTGCTCAAAGCACTTTCAGATGAGATTTCGGTAGAAGACCACCAAATGCCTCTTTTGCTAAGGTCGCTCCCTATGTTACTCCCGCGGTAACCGCCCGGTAGTGCTGAAAACCCAAACTCATCAAATCCATAGTGTGTGATATGTGAGAGCCATTTTGGATGCTCAGAAGTTTCACAATCATCACCAAGGGGTGAAGCAATTTGTCTGCATGATTTGAGTGCATTTCCTACTCCGTTGGTTATATTATTATTTGGAAATCCCTGTGCTTGTGCATAATTTAAAAGTTCAGCCCACTCGTCCTCACTCGGAACATACCACCCTACAGGACACAAACCTCTTTCGTCATCTACTGCATACCAATTATACAATTTGCCATAGGCTTCAAGTAAAGTTTCATCGTTATTATAAATAGAAAAAGCACCTTCTGTGGTGTTTATCCATTCAGAGTTGTTCAAACCAGTGGGAATGGAGTCACCGTTATTATATTTGCTTACACGCAGGTTCTCTGCCATCCACTCCTGTTCACCAATAATTACGGATGTGTATTCGTTGCCATCAATATCTGTAACGCCATCACCATATATAATACCAGGTCCAACATTAACCTGGAAGTTTGCTGTGAGTGTAACATCATCATTAGGCATGGTCACGATAGTATTCGCTGCATTTATGTCATCTACATGTTCTGTATCACCCGTCCAATTTAAAAAAGCCCATCCACCATTAGCAACTGCTGTGATGCTGACCTCTTCACCTACTTCATATTTTCCTGCTCCTGTTACATTTCCTGTACAAGATGGACTGATATTAAGATTTAATCTTAAAGATGTTGAATCGTTAATATCTCTGAAACAGCGGATGTTTAACCCATTGTTCATATTAAAGTGGTCGTCACGGAAAATAGCTCCGGCTCCCATAATGGCTCGACTCCATGCATTCGTACAGCCTGATTGAGTGGCACTCCACCAATAGCTTGCTCCACCTATTGAGGAGAAGCTACCACCACTATTCCGGAAACTACCTGGCAGGGCAGAAAACCCAAACTCATCAAATCCATGACTTGTGAAAGTGAACTCCCAACGGGGATGTTCTGATGTGTTACAAGCACCACCCATGGGAGAGCCAACCTGCCTGCAGGATTTTAATGCATTGCCTGCCCCGTTTTGTATATTGAATTCATTTGGAAAACCTTGATTAACAACATAGTCAACCAACTGAGTCCAATCAGTATCACGTGGCATATCCCAACCATCCGGGCATAAATATCTTGGATCATCCACAGCATACCAGTTATATAGTTTTCCATAGGCTGATACCACTTCTGCATCTGAGTTTAATCCATTGATATTGGCATGAGGATAAATAGCAAATGCACCTTCAGTGGTGTTTGACCATTCAGCAATATTTAATCCGGTGAGAATACTATCCTCATTATTGTATCGGCTTACACGAAGGTTTTCTGCCATCCATTCCTGGTTGCCGATTATCACGGTTGTGTATTCGTTTCCATCAATATCAGTTACACCATCACCGTAGATTATGTCAGGAAAATGTTCAATTTGGAAATTTGCCGTAAGCGTAATATTGTAAGAGGGCATGGTAACAATTGCATTTACTTCATTATGGTCATCCAGATATTCAGTATCGCCTGTCCAGTTATAAAAAGCCCATCCTTCATTAGCAATTGCTGAAATACTAACCTCTTCACCTGCTTCATACCCGCCCGAACCTGTGGCACCTCCTGACCCGGAAGGTTTGACTTTAAGGCTTAAGTTACAACATGGAACAATACGGACACAGCGTAGACTAAAACCTGAGGAAAAATGGCGGTTGATGATGCCAAAACTGCTGGAGGCAGAGCTTGTGGCAATGTTCCAGGATAAGGTGGATGTTAAATCAGTAGAGGTCCACCAATCACTGCGGTTTCCAATAGACCTTCCGGTGCTACTATACCAGCCTCCAGGTAAGGCCGAAAAGCCAAACTCATCAAAGCCAAAATTAGAAAGATTTGAGTTCCATCGCGGGTGCTCTGATGTATCGCATTCACCACCCAAAGGTGATTCAACTTGCCTGCAGGATTTGAGTGCATTACCAGCACCGTGTTGTAAATTGTTAATGTTTGGGTAGCCCTGTGCAGCCACATAATTAATAAGCTCAGTCCATTCTTCAACACTGGGAACATGCCATCCGGCAGGACAAATACCCTGGACTCCACTGGGATTATTATTGCTGCCGCTTTGCCCGTTCATTACTGTATGCCAGGTGTAAAGCCCGCCGTATAGCTCGCAGTTTGTCTCATCGTTGTCATAGCAATAGCGGGTTATGTCGTTTCCACTGGCATCGTGCGTAACACGCAGGTTCTCCGCCATCCATTCCTGGTCGCCAATGATAACAGTTCGATAAACATTGCCGTCAATGTCTGTAACTGTAGAATTTAAATCAACAAAAAGCACTTTTGCTTCACTTATCCCACAGTCATTTTCTGCTTTTACTGTGATCTCACCACCTTCGCTACCTACATTTACAATAATGACATGACTGCCTTGTCCATGTGTTATCTCCCACCCGTCCGGAACAGTCCACAGATAAGTCAGACCTGCAGTTTCGTCAACCTCGTACACCAATCCTGTTGCATTCTCAGGTACATCAATTTCGCCTGATATTTCCGAAGGTTGGTCAGGTGGGGTATTGGCAATGTCAAACAAATATTCTGTGCTGGCCTCCGGGGCATCATCAATGACACCGTAATCCATATTTCCAGCAATGTCGGTTACATAACCTGTAAATCTCAGGTCATCTCCCGGGGTAAAATTGAAACCGGAGGATTTTAGGGCCGTCTTCGGGACATTATCCGCACTTGAACCCATGTAGCTTAATTCTGAAACTGCAGGTCCTGTCGTGCCCATTTGCAGCATGATTCGTTTTTCAACTTGTTTGCTGGAAGTTACATTTAAAATTTAAGTAGTTTCGGCTCCGGCAGAAAATGAAAACCGGTGCATACCTTCTTCCAGTTTATCTTCACACCTGGCAATAGTGCGCCCTTTTAAATCATATACATTCAAAGATACCACGTTGGGCATAGCCAGATACACATCAATGTAAGTCAGGGCGGAGAATGGGTTGGGATAGTTTTGTGAAACAAAAAGATGCCCCGGTTTCGTGTCAAAATCTCCGATGTCGGTAATTACCAAAACCGCAGTGTTGTCCGGGTAATGCAGGACCATTTTGTCACCCTGTGTAAGGTTTTCTATCCGGATACTGTCAAGGTTAATTTGAGTACAAGTGTGGTTGGCATTGAATTCCAGCACAATATTCTGACCTTGTGAAACTGAAGCTGCCAGCATCAGAAGGATTAGTAAATACAGTTTGTTTTTCATGTTAAGGTGTTTGGTATGAAGTAGTAAAGTAAAAGGCAGATATTTTTGCCAAAACAATATTTTCAATCATTTACAGACTCCGCGCTCTCCGCGCCTCCTTCGCACCCTCTGCGTGAGGCAAAAAGTAAACCCCCTAAACCCATTAAATAATCCGCCCTACCTCACCTGCACCTTCTTCACAAACACCCCTTCTGCGGTTGTGATGCTTACAATATATACTCCGGTATTCAATGGATTATCTATACGGGTTTCATAAAGATTGACAGGCTGACTGAGAACCACTCTGCCACTCAGGTCAGTGACCGTGACATGGCTGATGAGAAAATCAGAACGTATAGTAAAGTGATCCTGCGCGGGATTGGGGAAAACATTAACCTGCAGTTCTTCAGTTTCATCCACAAAATTTCCAGCATCAAAATTGGCAGTTAACGCAAGGTCACTATCCGGCATGTTGAACTGATATTCGGCCTCAGTACTTACAATTTCATCATCTTCGTCGGTCCAGTTGATAAAGACAAAACCTTCTGCAGGGGTTGCAGAAATCTGTGCTATGGCATTGGCAAGGAAAGAAGCTTCGCCTGTAACTGTGCCGGCATCTTCGGGGTTAATTAATAAGTTTAGTGAAAATATATCAGGCCCGGGCATAAGTCCCCAAACATCATTAATTGTCATATTTTCCATTACAGCAATAACCCTGTTGGGATCCGCGGGCCATTCTCCGCCGCTCCATCCTTCATTGAGAAAATATTTATACTGGTATTCTCCTTCTTCGAGCTGGAGTGTTCGGGTGAAGATAAAAGAATTATCAATGCGTGTCATGGTTTGTAGTTCGGGTTCATCGCCGGGTTCGGCCCAGCCCAGCAGATCGCCGGTAATGTAAACCACATCCAGGTCAGGATTGAAGTATTCGGCTACACTGGACATATCCACGTTGAAAATAACTTCAAATGTTTCGGGTTCATCGCCGGGGGCAATACTTGTGGTTCCCAGTTCAACGTAATCTCCTCCTGTGCTGTTATCTCCGTTTGCAGCATTAATTACATAATAGAAGGTAACATTGCCCACATCCGATGCGGGTGCGGTCCATTCAAACTCCCATACGTTGTTGTCATTGGCATTTTTATGGCCGATGTACTGGCGGTTATTACCTGCAACTGCCTTGGATGTGTTATCGTCATTCAGAACGGTAAAATCGCCTGCCGGTTGATTATCTGCATCCAGTGCTGTAATGGAAAATCCGAAGCGCGGGGCGTCATAATCGGCAGTAAACACAATGGTATATGTTTCACCGGGTGTATATTCTGTGACTTCACCATCTTCCAGGTCAAACAGGATCTCACCTGTGTAACTACCCCCTGAATGGCACCCTGCGCAGGTGCTTTCGCCCGGTGCGCCGGTGCGGCCTATGGGCGCCTGGCTGCTGTTTTTATCGCCTGTATGGGGCGTAAGCGAGATAAAAATAATACCGGCAAAAAACAATAAATAAATAGTAAGTTTTTTCTTCATGGTTAGTTTATTTTGAGGGTTATTAATGAGATAGGTTTTGATTGGGATGTAAAAAAGAATATTTTGATTTTCAAACAAATATATAAAATATTAGCTGCGATTTGATTAATCGCACCTAATACATATTTAGACTAAATAAGCGGATGGTTCAGGAAATTACACCTTGATGAAAATCCTGTTACGGTATAAAATGTAACCGATCAGCCAGAAAAACACCACATGGGTAATGGCATACAGTAACGACCCGTTGAGGTTTCCTGCCAGAGGAACAAAAATATTATTGTAAAGCCAGCCGCTGCCTGTTACTATGTTGCCTTCGGCATCTTTCCAGCGGATGAGTAACCAAAGCGCTCTTGCCCACAGCCCTGAGAGTGCAAAAATAAAGAGCGGATTTACCCCGAACACCATGAAAAAGTTCGACCATTTTTTGTATCCCTTCACATCAATAATATAAATCAGGAGAGCAAAAAGCAAAGCTGCCTGTCCGGCAGTATATAACACGTATGAGCTGGTCCACATGGGTTTATTGATGGGAAATACAAATCCCCAAACATATCCTGCTGCAGTAAAGATGGCCCCGTAGATGACCAGTTGTTTGATCACCTGCGATTTATTGGATTGTCGCTTGATGAGCATACCTGCCAGATAGCCTATCAATACAGAAACTACGGCTGGTATTGTGCTGAGCAGTCCTTCAGGATCAAAGGCCACGCGCACACCGTTTTCCATAAATCCTTTGTACATGTGACTTTCTCCCAGGATGGCCTTGTCGAAGGTAAGTACAGCATTACCGGTAAGACTGTAGGGGTCATTGCCTCCAAAAATCCACAATATTCCCCAGTAAGCAAGTAATATCCATGCGCTGTGTATAATGATCCATTTGCGGTTAGCGGCCAGTGCTATGATTGCGGCAAAACCATATGCCAGGGCAATACGCTGAAGTACACCCATGATGCGCAGTTCAGAATAGTTGGTCATCCATTGCGGGAAGGAGTTGAGAAAAAGACCGATGACAAATATCAGGATCACTCTTCGGCTTACCCTCAGCAAAGACTGTTTGTTTAAACCATGGTCATATTTTGAGAAGGAAAAGAACATGGAAACCCCTACCACGAAAAGGAAGAATGGGAAAACCAGGTCGGTGGGTGTGCATCCGTGCCATTCGGCATGCAATAGGGGTGGGTAAACATGCAGCCAGCTTCCGGGAGTGTTTACCAGTATCATAAAAGCTATGGTCATGCCACGCAATACATCCAGTGCAAGATAACGATCGGAAATTTTTGTCATAAATTCTTCATTTTAAAAAAAAACTTAATTAGCCCGGATGCTTTGCCTGCTTTTCATTTTGTTAGTTTTGCCTGTCGATGGTAAACTGCACAAGATCGCGCAAAGATTTTCTCCAGGGACTATCGGGCAGGGTATTCAGAATATCAAAAGCTTTTTGCAGGTTCTCTTCCATTTTTTGCCGGGCATAGTCAATGCCTCCGCTTTGATTTACCTTATCAATAAGTACTGCAATTTTATCCGGATCCTGGTTATGGTTTTTTACAATATTGATAATCTTTCGTTTTTCCAGGAAGGTTGAATGATCCAGTAAATGTATGAGTGGAAGGGTCATTTTACGTTCCCTGATATCTCCTCCGGAGGGTTTACCTGTGTCTTTACCATTACTGTAATCAAGCAGGTCATCCTTGATCTGGAAGGCAATTCCGGTATACTCACCCATGAGCCTGAGCTTTTCCTGCGTTTCTTTATCGGCACCGGCCGATGCGGCACCACATTCAAAGCACGAGGCGATCAGTGAAGCGGTTTTCTTTTGAATGATCTCAAAATACACATCCTGTTTGATATCCAGGTTGCGTGCCTTCTCCAATTGCAGCAATTCACCTTCGCTCATTTGCTTGACCGAACGAGACACAATTTTCAGCAGGTCGAAGTCATCATTGTCCAATGCCAGCAATAAACCCCGCGAAAGCAAATAGTCACCCACAAGAACCGATATCTTATTTTTCCACAAGGCATTCAGCGAAAAGAAACCCCTCCTTTCGTTGGAATCATCAACAACATCATCATGAATGAGTGTGGCGGTGTGCAATAACTCTATGAGTGAGGCTGCGCGATAGGTTCTTTCGGAAATTTCGCCGCACAATCCGGCACTAAAAAATACAAATAAGGGACGCATTTGCTTCCCCTTTCGCTTTACAATGTATCGGGTAATTTTATCAAGCAAGGGCACCTTACTTTTCATTGAGTTGCGAAATTGCTTCTCAAATTCCTGTAAATGATGGTCAACAGGTGCCTTTATTTCATTGAGGTTCATCAGGCATTTATAGTTGTTAAGTTCACAAAATTAGGGAAAATAATTGTGGGAATTGTTTCACACATAAATAAAATGAATTGGATTGAGAAAAGTTCAACAAGTAAAATGGTAAAGCATTCATTGAAAAAATATTTTGTTTTATTGAAATTTTTAGGCGAATTACGGAACATAAAAATCAGTTTTTTAAATACTTTAGCATTTCGCTAACAGAAAAATATGTTTGTTTAAGAACAATGAAAACCCTATTAAATATACAATGAACGAAAAGCTCAATGTAGGATTTATAAAATCTGTTTTAAACGTTTATGATGAGATGTCGGAAAACGGAATTTCCATCGTCTATCTTGGCGAATTTCATCATCAGATAACCAAAATGTTTATTTCCATGGCTGAGGAGGATATGGACCGGAAAGATGAAAAACGTTCAACCATAAAAAAGGTATATTCCGTTATGGTGGAAACCCTGCAGAATATGGCTAAACATTCCGATGAAATTGCCGATAAGTATAATATAGGAAAGGGATTGTTCATGATTGGGAAAAAAGAAGACAACTACTTCGTTATAACATCCAATAAGGTTAGTAATGCCCGAAAACTTGAACTGCAGAAAAATGTTGAACAGGTAAATATTGCCACTCGTGAAGAGCTTAAGCAAATGTATAAGGAACAGATTACCCGTGGAAAGCTGTCGGAAAAGGGAGGTGCCGGTCTGGGCCTCATAGAAATTGCCAGGAAAACCCGCAATAAATTGATTTACCAGTTTCTGCCAAGGGATGAAAAAAGTTATTTCTTCATTCTGAAAGTTGAAATCAACGCAAGTAAAATTTAAATCAAATAAACACCTCTTTGGTCAGAGAGTTTTTTATTTCAACTTCATTGTTTAACTTTATGCCTTAAGCTACAACATAAGGCATGTCTTCTGATATACTGAAAACCCCCATTGAGTATTTAAAAGGTGTCGGACCCCAACGAGCTGATTTGCTGAAAAAAGAAATCCAGGTCTTTTGCTTTGAAGATCTGCTTCATTTTTATCCTTTCCGATATATTGACAGAAGCCGGTTTTATACCGTAAGCGAGATTACAGAGGATATGCCCTATGTGCAGATAAGGGGGTATATCAGCAATATTCAGTTGCACGGACACAGAAGAACTACGCGCATGACAGCCACGCTTACCGATCAAAAAGGCAGCTCTCTTGAGTTGATTTGGTTCAATGGTTTTAAATGGCTGAAAGGCAAGTTTCTGCATGACCAGGAATACATTGTTTTTGGCAGGCCCGGTCTTTTTGGAAGAAAATACAATATTGCCCATCCTGAGGTTGAACCTGTGAGCCCTGATGCCATCAATCAAAAGTCGGCTATGCAACCGGTATATAATTCAACCGAAAAGCTGAAATCAAAGGGTTTGGACAGCAGAGGAATAAGCAAATTGATAAAAAATCTGATCCCGCAGGTAAAAGATTATATCAACGAGATTCTACCACAATACCTGCGTGATGAACTCAGGCTGATGAATATCCGGCAGGCATTATATAATGTTCATTTTCCTGAAAATGCACATTTCCTGGCAAGGGCAAGAGCAAGGCTTAAATTTGATGAATTATTTTACATTCAACTGAATATTCTCAGAATAAAACATCTGAGAACAACCGAATCACATGGTCAAATCTTTAAAAATGTAGGGGAGCATTTCAACAACTTTTATCATAACAATCTTTCCTTCGAGCTTACAGGTGCGCAAAAGCGTGTTGTAAAGGAAATCCGCAACGATACCCTGAGCGGCAAACAGATGAACAGGCTGTTGCAGGGTGATGTGGGCAGTGGAAAAACCATTGTGGCAGTCATGAGTATGCTCATAGCACTTGACAATGGATTTCAGGCCTGCCTTATGGCGCCTACCGAAGTGCTGGCCAACCAGCATTATGAATCGGTAACCCAAATGCTCAAAGGGCTCAATATAGAAGTGAGGTTACTGACAGGATCTTCAAAAAAATCGGAACGTAAGGAAATTGCAGCCAAACTTACTGACGGCAGTCTGAAGATTTTAATTGGTACACATGCACTTATTGAAGATACAGTGGTGTTTCAGAACCTGGGAATGGTGGTTATTGACGAACAGCATCGATTTGGAGTTGCCCAAAGGGCGAAGCTTTGGAAGAAAAATATCATTCCGCCACACGTGCTGGTTATGACAGCTACGCCCATTCCACGCACGCTTGCCATGACGCTTTATGGTGATCTGGATATTTCCGTAATAGATGAATTGCCTCCGGGAAGAAAACCCATAAAGACTATTCATCAGTATGACTCCAACCGGCTTAAGGTATTCGGCTTTATGCGGGATCAGATAAAGCAGGGCAGACAGATATACGTCGTTTATCCTTTGATAGAAGAATCTGAAAAGCTTGATTTGAAAGACCTGCAGGATGGTTATGACAGTATTGTGCGGGCATTTCCTTTGCCCGAATACGCTGTGAGTATTGTACATGGAAAAATGAAATCGCAGGATAAAGATTATGAAATGCAGCGCTTTGTAAGGGGCGAAACGCAAATCATGGTTGCAACCACTGTTATTGAGGTTGGTATCAATGTGCCCAATGCAAGTGTTATGGTTATTGAAAGTGCTGAAAGATTTGGTCTTTCACAGTTGCACCAGCTGAGGGGCAGGGTAGGACGTGGAGCTGACCAGTCATGGTGTATTCTCATGACCGGAGTAAAGCTTTCCAACGAAGCAAAAAAGAGGATTCAAACAATGGTTGGCACCAATGATGGTTTTGTAATTGCCGAAACGGATATGCAGCTTCGTGGGCCGGGTGATATGCATGGCACTCAGCAAAGCGGAATTCTGGATTTGAAAATTGCAGATTTAAGCAAAGATGAAAAGATATTAAAATATGCCCGCCAAAAGGCTCTGGAGATCCTTGAAAAGGATCCTGATTTAAAGCTTGCTGAGAACAAAGCCATGGCTGCACATGTAAATAAACTTTTCAGGCATAAAGTGGTATGGAGTAAGATTAGCTAAGCAAAAATAAAAAAAGCTGCAAAGATAATTTTTGCAGCTTTTAAGTAAATATATCCAGTAATTTTTTAGTTCAATACAAATCGTATAGGCAGGTTAAACTGTACCCTTACAGCCTGACCTCTCTGACGGCCGGGGGTCCATCTGGGCATGTTTCTTACAACCCTAACGGCTTCTTCATCCAGACCTCCACCAACACCTCTGAGAATTCTTACATCGGTAATGCTTCCATCGCGCTCAACAACAAAGGTAACGAATACTGTACCCTGGATACCGGCTTCACGCGCCATTGTGGGGTATCTGAGATTATTGGTAAGATACTGCATGAGTGCTGCATCTCCTCCCGGGAAGCCAGGCTGGTCTTCTACGATTGTGAAGATTTGCTCTTCCTCAATCTCTTCCTCTTGCACAATTATCGGTGTGAATTCCTGCACCTCTGTAAATACTGTAGCTTCAGTATCGATCATAAACTCTTCTTCAATTTCCACATCGTCGTCAACAATGATCAATTCCTGCGAGGGCTCCGGAGGAGGAGGTGGTGGAGGTGTTTCGGGCCTTGTAATAGGGATATCCTCTTCTTCAATGAAGTCAACCTCCAATATTCCCAAATCCATAACGGTTCTTTCGTATGTTCTCCATTCGAAAGCTACCAGAACGATTCCGAGTGCTATGACAAGACCGGTCATCAAAAAGATACGCTTTTTGCTTTCAAGATCGGCCTTGGGTGTTTTTTTTGAATCCATGTGTTTAATGCTGATTTATACAGACTTAGCCTGTGTGATTTATAATGATTTTGGTTTGCTAATATACAAATTTTTTCACTAATCAAAGAATTGTAATTTATTTGATTGTCTATTTCAGCTTTCCGGGTTTACCTGTCAGCAATGAAAATAATAGTATTCCGGCAAAACTTCCAGCTGTGTTGGCAGCAAAATCCCATAACTCACCGCTTCTTCCCGCAACAAAAAGATGTTGTATTATTTCTGTTGCTCCTCCATATATAACGCACAAAACCAATACAAACGTATAACGCTTCCGGAAGTAAATTGAATTTTCCTGCTGCCTGAAAAAGCCAAAACCAAGCAATATGCTTAGTATTGCGAACATTACAAAATGTATCAGTTTGTCAAAATGAGGGATTTCAAATAACGATGTTCTGGGAATACTGCTTCCGGGAATAGCTATAATTGCAAGTATTACAATAATCCAGACTATTCCCGGAAGTAAATATTTAAAATTCATAAATCCTAAGGCTCTGATGTTAAAAGCCAGGAATTTCACCCAACAAGCTCTTTGTATTTTTCAGCATCCAGTAGTGCATCCAGTTCAGAAGGGTCGCTGAGTTTAATTTTTACGATCCAACCATTTCCGTAAGGATCCTGGTTTACAACATCCGGGCTGCCCTCAAGTTCTTCGTTAAACTCAATAATCTCGCCGGAAACAGGCATAAAAAGATCAGAAACGGTTTTTACAGCCTCAATGGTTCCGAAAGTTTCTTCCTGTTCAAGGGTTTCACCCACTGTATTTACCTCAATATATACAATATCGCCCAGTTCATTCTGAGCAAAATCGGTAATGCCAACAGTAGCTACATCACCATCTGCCTTGATCCACTCGTGGTCCTTGGTGTACTTTAAATCATCGGGAAAGTTCATGTTAAATATCGATTTATGAAATGATAATTATTTGGTTTGTTGATGGCTCAAAAATACAATCTTTTTCCAAACAAAAAAACAGCCCTGCCAAAAAAGCGATGAAGGGATTTTCTATTTTAATTACCTTTATGCAAAAAAAAGAATTATGTATAGCAGAAAAATAATTGCAATATTGGTTTTATCAGGCTTTTACTTTTTTATAAACTCTTGCCGGACTCTTGAACCGGCTCCTGTTGAAGTAGTTGAAGATACAGAACAGATTGCAGAGGAAGTTCATGATCGGCTTGAAGCTGTTCAACAACCCCGTGAACCTGATACGGCCTTGCGTCCTAAACCTTACGATACATACGATATGACTCATAAAATGACCGGTTTTTCATTTAAGCTTTTTGAAAAACTCAGCAAACAGCATGCTCTGCAAAATATTTCTTTCTCACCGGTATCTCTGAATATGGCTCTTGCTTTGACTTACAGCGGAGCAATGTCGGAAACCCGTGAGGAAATGGCCAGGCTTACCGGGTTTGATTTGGATGCAGATTTGTTTCATACGAATTATTTTAAATATTTCTCAGGTTTTGGCCTGCTTGAAGCCGATACATTGCTTGATTTTAATCTTGCCAACAGGGTTTTTGTGGAGCAAACTTACCCCATTCTTGACAGATTCCTGAATGATGTACAGACATATCACGGTGGAGCCTTTGAGCAAATGGATTTTGTTGGAAACCCAAGGCAGGCAGAGCAAAGGATCAATCAGTGGGCCGAAGAAATGACACGTGACAGGATCAAAAATCTGATACCTGAGGGTACACTTGATCAACTGACACGTATGGTGCTTGCCAATGCCATTTATATAAAGTCGGCATGGCGTCATCCATTTGAAGAAGAAAAAAATATTGACAAGGAATTTTATGCCATTGATGGTCATCCTCGTCAAACAGAGTTTATGACCCAGCGTGAAAGCCGTATTCCTTATCTTGAGCTGGATGATATAAAAGTAATGCAGTTGCCCTATACAAGCCCCCATCTTTCACTGCTCATTATACTTCCCAAAGACAGAAATGTAGTTGAAATTGCTGATTACATCCCTGATGCTGACAGATATAAAGAGATTATTGAAAACATAAGACCGGAAGAGGTTTATATGGAAATTCCCAAATTCAAACTCGAATCGCAATTTTCATTATCTGATCACCTGAAAGAAATGGGTATGGAAAAAGCTTTTGATGAAAGGGCTGATTTTTCGCGGATTGGAGGTCAGCGCGATCTGTTTATAAGCGCTATCCTGCAAAAGGTATTTTTTGAAATTGACGAAGAAGGTACTGAGGCAGCAGCAGCTACTGCAGTAATTGTGACAACCACGGCACTCATTCCCGAAGTTGAGGAGCCTAAAGAGTTTATAGCTGACCGGCCTTTTATTTTTATTCTCAAGGAAAACCAGTTTAACACTCCCCTATTTACAGGGCAATTCGTTATTCCCGAATAAACGCGAAAAATCAAACAGGTATTATCAGAGCAGGCCCAACTCCAGCATGGCGGCCTCGCTCATCATGTCTTTGTTCCATTCGGGTTCAAAAACCATTTTGATATCCACCTTTTTGATGCCTTCCACAAACTCTACGGCCTCCTTCGCCTCGTTTGGCATAGTATCGGCTACCGGACAGTTTGGGTTTGTGAGCGTCATAGTTATAAGCACGGAATTATCGTCCTTTACATCTATCTCATATATGAGGCCCAGGTCATAGATGTTTACAGGTATTTCAGGGTCATAAACGGTTTTGAGAGCATCAACAATGCGCATCTCAAGGTCCATATAGTTGATTGAATCTTCCATGATATTACTTTTAATTTTTGTGTTTGGCCTGAAAAGCAAGTGCATACAACTTCATTTGCTTGATCATATTTACCAGCCCATTGCTGCGGGTTTGAGAAAGATGTTCTTTTAACCCTATTTCATCAATAAAACTTAAATCTGATTTAACAATTTCTTCAGTTGGCTGCCCCGACATTACACGCATCAATAGCCCCACTATACCAGCTGTTATAAGTGCATCGCTGTCAGCTTTGAAATAAACCTTTCCATCCTTGTATTCAGCATGCACCCATACCTGCGACTGACAACCTGATATCAGATACTGGTTTTTCTTGTATTTCTCATCAATCTTATCAATAGATTTGCCTATGTCAATGATGTAATTGTACTTATCCATCCAATCATCAAAAAGAGAAAATTCTTCAATGATCTCCTTTTCTTTTTCTTTAATACTCATTACGTTGATATGGTTAAAAATGTTTCTATGATAGTAAAACAAATCCGGGTTAAAAAGTTCGAAAATTTATTCAGGCATGATCTGTTGGCGTTCTTTTTCGTCGAGGTCCATATCTGAGGCAATTTTAAAAGGGCTGGGCTTATAAATCAGGAAAAATAAAATTACTACTGCCTGCAGAAATATCAGATTGGTATTGGCGGTAAGCATAAATCCCAGCGCAATAAGTATTCCTGCAGAATTCATAAGCACAAACCTTATGAGACTGGCCATATGGTAGGCTGCCAGTTTTACATTCAGTTTCTGATCTTTTTTTATCCTGTTGATCTTCCTTTGAGGTACCAGATAACTGATTGGGGCAATTACGATAAGAGTTAAAATCAAAACCGTTTTCAGAATGAAAGCCGTTTGGGGGTCAGAAATGATAACCTCGCCGACATTGCTCACAAAAAGCGAAGTAACCACAATAAATGTTACCAGACCCAACAGCATGGCCCAATAAATAAATGAAATATTCCGGATGATATCCCTGGGTTTTTGTTCCTGCATAAATTATTTTTTAAAAAATCAGACTGTAAAATTAAAGAAAAAACATCACCACAAGGATTACTCAAAAATCATAACGAATAACTCATCAACTTCTAAACCCCTAAACTTCTAAACCCATAAACTTCTCAACCCCTAAACCCTTAAAAGCTATATTTTATCCCATTTCTCAAAGTGTAAAAAAGCTTTGGAATGTCCTGCGGCGGGTGTGAATCGTATGCCAGGTTATATGTAACCAGAAATGAAAAACTGTCATTGAATTTCATTTCCAATCCGGTTTCGCTGGAAATCCTGAATTCATTGAACTTTGCAAAATCGGGCTGATAATATGTGGTATGTGAAAAATTGATTCTTTCATCCAGAGCAAATGTGCCTGAAACGTACAAGTCGCCTTTAAATTTATCAGTACGGGTTTCATCATCGTCATTGAGTAGCTCATGCTCATACATTACCAGTGGAGCAATGTAAATACCCAGATTATCACTTTCAAAAACTTTAAAACGAGGCCCTCCTCCCAGCAGAAATCTTCTTTGAAGCAGGCGGATGGAGTTGTACTGATGCTGTGTGAAAATTTCGGCAGTGGCAAATCCTTCTCCCAGCGTGTAATTGTAACGCAAATGCTGGAACCCGTTATTGATAAGGTTGTCGCCCTCAACACGCATAAAACTGATATTGTTAAGAAGCAGCACAGTATGTCGGTCTTTGTGATACTGAACATGTGCCGAGGTGCCGGTTTCAAAAATTTGCCGGGTGTTTTGTGTAAGCATCAGGTTTAAATCGATGTGCCCCTGGAAGCCGGGTTTGGCTTCCTTGCGGCTTTTTTCAATATTGACAAGTTGAGCGGAAAGATTTTGACTTAAAAGACCTGAAAAAACTAATAATAAAAGAACTCTGAATATCATACTTAATATGGTTTCCTGTTATTTATTTCATATTTAATTAATTGTTAAACTGCAGGATTGTTCATTTATTTTACCCTTTGTTTAAAAGCTTAAGGCAGAGTTTAAATAAGATTCGGAAAAAATTCTTTACTTTGATATGCAGAATCAATACTTTGCATATTTATCCAATTATTTCACAAAACCTTAACCATGAAAAATAAAATACTGGCCACCTTTAGTCTGGTGATTTCACTAATTCTTTTTTCAGGGAAAATATCAGCTCAGGAACAACGTTTTACAATCCTTCATACCAGCGACGAGCACAGTGTGCTTACCCCACTTCCTGCAGTGGACTATCATCCTGAAATTTCAAATCCGACATTAGGCGGATTTGCAAGACTTTCAGGACTTGTGAAGCAAATCAGAGCTGAAAAATCCGGCGAGCCTGTTTTGCTTTTATCTTCGGGTGATTTTATTGGAGGCTCACCTTATGCCTGGCTTATTCTGGAGGGTTATTCTCCGGAAATCGAACTGATGATGCAAATCGGATATGATGCCACCACCATTGGGAATCATGAGTTTGATTATGGTCCGGATGCCCTGACTGAATATTTTCACAGAGCCGGATATCCTGAAGCACATGAGAAACTTCCTTTGATTATTTCGAACCTGAATATCCCGGATGGTCACTCTTTACTGGATATCGGGTTTCTTCCCCATAAAATCATGGAACTTGAAAATGGATTAAAACTGGGCCTTTTTGGTTTACTCGGCACCGATGCCTATTCAGTTGCCCCTTATGCAGAACCTGTAACTATATTTGATCCCATATCAATTGCTCAGCAACAGGTTGACCAACTGCGTGAAATGGGTGCCGATGTTATCATTGCGCTCTCACACTCAGGAGTTCGGGAAGACCGGGAAATGGCTGAAAAGGTAAATAATATTGACATTCTGTTGGGTGGCCATGATCACTACCAGACTCTTGAACCAGAGATTATCAGTAACACAATTCTGCTGCACAGCAGTCATTATCTTCGTAATCTTGGAATGCTTGAGCTGGAGTTCAACAGTTCAACCGGCAGAGTGCGCTTACTCAATGATGATAACAATTTACCCTACCTGATTCCGCTCGATCATAATGTACCGGAAGATCCTGAAATTACTGAACGCATTAATTATTACACAAAAAGGCTGAATGATTTTGTAACTGAGTTTAGTGACAACCTATTTACCGATATTTATGCCCATATTATGCACTCAGATTTTCCTGTGGTAAAACACCAGAACCTTGCAGAAACTACTGTTGGTAATTTTGTAGTTGATGCCATGCGCCTTGAAGCTGAAAAAGTAACAGGCCGGCGGGTTGATCTTGCCATTCAGGCAAATGGGGTAATCAGGGGAGATATCATTCCCGGTGTCATGCCCTGGTCGGAGGGGAAAGTTTCTTTTCTGGACCTTGTGACCATTGCAGGATTAGGCTCAGGCCCCGATAAACGACCAGGGTATCCAATGGTTTCGGTTTATTTTACAGCAGAAGAAGTTTATAATTTACTGGAAGTAGCCGGGTTGTTGTCAAAGCTGATGGGTGATACTTACTTCCTGCAAATATCCGGATTAAAATACACTTATGATCCCGGAAGGATTGCATGGCTTACAATTCCCTTTGCCAATATACCGGTGCCTGCTTACCGCTCTGTTCAGGATGTGAAAATATTTACAGGTGAAGGTGTTCAGCATGAAGATGGATATGCTCTCCTTGACAGGGATGACCCGCGCTTGTTTCACCTGGTTTCGGATTATTACCTCACATCGTTTTTGCCAATGATAGGTGAGATATTGCCCAGGCTAGCCCTGGTACTTAAGGACGAAGATGGCAATCCGCTTGACCTGGAGAATACTATCCTGTATGAAAATGAGCGTGAATTTAAGGTTTGGGAAGCCGTGGCCCGATATGCTGTTTCATTTGAAAAAGGTGAAGATGGTTTGCCCGTTATACCGGATGTTTACAGAGAAACACAGGGGCGCATTGTGGAAGAAGCCGGGGTACCTTTATATGTGTGGTCATATTTAATCCTTATAGCGATAATTGCAGCACTGGGCTTTCTCATAAACAAAGGAATCAAAAAAATCAAAAAAAGAAAACCAGATAGATTTGAATTATATGAATAATGAGATTTCGATGCTTGATTTGAAAGGAATTTTCATACTTTAAAAAGAAAAATCTCCAACTATTCCGGTTTTTCTTTTGTTCCTTTTTCGGCATCTTTCAAGTCTTTCAGGATGTTTTGCACTTCCGCTTCGGTTGAGTTTAATGTTTTTCTGCAAAACCGTATAAGCTCGGAAGCTCTTTTTACCTTTTCTGATAACTCATCTATGCTTATTTCAGCGCTTTCAATTTCCTGCACGATGGTTTCAAGCTCTTCTATGGCCTGGGTGTAGTTCATATTTAAAGAATAATGGTTTTAGAAAAAGAAATCATTTGTAAATATAATGAATTCGTGGCTTATTACAGTTTATTGCATTCCTGGTTGTTGTTTAAATATAATATCTTGATTTAACTGGGTTTCGGCATTTGACTAATTTGAAGCGAAATATTTTTACCCGGAGATTTGTGCTTGTGGAAATTTTACACAGTGTTGAAAACTTTATGGTACCTCAAATAAAAAAAAAGAAATTGATTAAAAAAAACTTTCAAAGGTTGAGAGTTATCAGCTTTATTTAGCAGCTTTAAATTCTGAATACCAGAAATATACAATTTGCTTTTCTTGAAAAAGCAGGTCTTTTTCAAGTGTCGTAAAATCATTAAGCAGAAGGGATTTTTTCAAACAATAATATCCGGGGTGGTGAAGGTTTCTGCGTATGTTGCGCATGTTTTTTAACAAATGTTTATAAATGTTAAATATTATTTATAATTTAGATTTAGTCTAAATAAAAATAAACCCACTTAGTCAATTAGAATCTCCCGATTATCCTTTACCCAAAACCACATGTTGTATATCCGGCGAAGTTTACTTGTATTTTTGATTTTTTTTGTGTGCATAAATCCCTTTTATTCCCAATCAACTGATTTCTTAAATTTTAGCGGAAGGTTGGGGATTTTCTATGATTTTTATGATGCGTCTGCTACAAATTATGAAACCTTCCGTCCCCGTTATCCCAACAATCTGGGTCGTTTTTCTGCCCATGCTACATTATCTGCAGGCCAGTATTTTTCAATGCCCATAGGAGTAGATATAAGTATGGGGCAGGCATCCTATCATCTGCCTCAGATACCCGAAGAAGGTTTGATTGATTATGTTCGTAATCCGCGCAACAACATTCATATAAATCCCAGGTATAAATGGGCGCAGGCCTGGTTAGGCACCCAAACGCCGTCTTTTTCTGCACTTACCACAGGAGATATTCCTGTTTTTGGTGCCGGACTGGAACTGAATCCGGGTAAATTTATTTTTTCCACCCATTACGGTACTTCCCAGATTGCCATCAATGCCAATCCCCTTGAAAATATCGCCGGTGCCTACCGGCAGCGCATACTGGCTTCGCGCATGGGTTATGGACAAACTGACGGCACGCATTTTATTCTCAATTTTGTCAGAATAAAAGATGATATTCAGTCTGTTGAGCAACGGCCTTTGGGTTTGCAGCCCAAAGAAGGAATTGTAATATCGCCCGTTCTGCAAATCAAGCTGTCTCCTTCCGTTACCTTTGCCACTGAAACCGCAGCATCTGCTTTTACCCGCGATTTGCTCGGGCCGGGAGTATTTGTTGAGAACGATTTTACCCCCATAGCTGAAAATTTTCTGGAAGTTAATGGCTCTACGTATACCGATTTTTCCAACATCTCTTCCATAGACTGGAAGTCAGATGTTGTGGGTTTGGGACTGGAAGTGCGCTACATAGGTCCGGGTTATGAACCCGTGGGTTTTCGTGCCATGGAACGCGATATCATTGATTATAATGTTAAATCGAACCTGAATCTCTTCCAAAATAAAGTTATTGTAAACGGTACAACAGGTATTCGTACCAATAACCTTCAAAATACCACAGCCGAATCAACCCGGCGTTTTATTGCCAATGTCAATCTTTTTGCCCGGATAAGTGATGCCTTTTCATTCAATTCCAACTATTCCAATTTTGGTTTTCGAAATAATGTTTTGTTTGATACACTCAAGGTGGAAATGATACAGAATATGTTTACCATCAGCCCTTCGCTTCAGTTGCAAGGAGAAAAGGCAACTCATATTATTGGAATGGGTACCACTTTTCAGTTTTTTGACGAATTCAATGTCTTTACCGGCGATTTTAATACAACACAATCCATGAGCTTTACGGGTAATTATAATATCGTCTTCAGAGAAATGCCCCTGAACCTGGGTTTGATGGGGATGTATCTTGAGAATACCACCCCAGTCACCGAATTGAACTTGTATAATATACGGCTTATGGCCCGCTACCGCTTACTGGATAAAAAACTTACACCGCGCGTAATGCTTTCCTACACCGGAGTGCAACGCAATGAACATACTGCTGATCAAAGAATTCAGCTTCAAATGAATACAAGTTACAAGATAACCAATGCCATGGAGGTAAAGATAGTTTATAACCTGTCGAATTATATCTATGGCTCATTCCGCCCCGATGCAAGGACTACCGAGCACAGGGTCAGCTTGGCGGTGCAGCAGAGGTTTTGATGGATAAGTTTA
>REDJ01000119.1 GCA_007693555.1 Bacteroidota bacterium | reverse complement strand
AGTCCGGCAGGGAATACCAGAATGATTGCATTTGAATCATAAACATCTTCGATTAAACGAACATTTTCTATTGTATTTCTCCCATGTTTGTTTACAGGTACAAACAAATCCTGTAAATTCTTCAGTTCAAGTAATATATCATTGGTAATAAACTTAATATCTTTTCTTTTTTTGCCTGTTACGTGCATTAAAGCCATCCCATCCAGCCCACCCAGCGGATGATTGGATGCTACAATATAACGGCCGTCAGAAGGAATATTTTCAGGGTTTATGACCTCGAACTCGGCTGTAAATCTTTCAGTAAGTATACTATCAATGAAATCAAGGCCGAATTTGTTCCTGAACTTATAAAGCGCTTCATTAAGTTCATCCTCATGAACGATTCTTTTAAGATACCGGATTAAAAACCTGGGAATAACAGGATACAGCCTTCCGCCTTTTTTACGGAACACTTCATCTACATCTACAAACTTTTCAAAAGGTTCTGACGAAGCCTGCCCTTGATTCTTGGTATCCGACATTTGGGGTTTGTTTATTACTGCCTTAACAGGCAAAAGTAAAGATAATTTTTTAAAAATTTATCTTGCTGTCAGCAAAGGTGTGTGTCATTTTTTTACCACAAATGGTGCTAAAAAACAGATTTACAGATATGTTATTTAAAAACTTTTAACGTATTGATAATCAGCTATAAATAAGAGGATGATTCCTGAAACCCTTGTTTTTATTGGAAAAAGTTATTAACAATGTGTCAAAAAGTGGGAAAATGTGGGAAAAATTCCATTATATTTACACCTTCAAAATGGCATAGTGTAAAAAAATGGCAAATCTCTTTGGTGAATTCGTATGCAAACTTGATGCAAAAGGCCGCTTCATGCTACCTGCAGGTCTTTTCAGGCAGCTTTTGCCCGGAGATCAGGAACGATTCGTCATTAATCGTGGTTTTGAGAAAAACCTTACACTCTACCCGGTGAGCGAATGGCAAAAAATCACAAGGGAGATTAACTCCCTCAATCTTTATAACAAAAAAAACCGCGAGTTTGTAAGATATTTTTACCGGGGAGCATCAGAGTTAAGTTGCGATTCATCCAATCGTATTCTTTTACCAAAACCATTAATGGATTACGCTGATCTTGAGAAAGAAATAGTGCTGTTTGCCTTTGGAAACAGAATAGAGATCTGGTCTAAAACACTATATGAAAGTACCATGAGTGTTGAGCCTGAAGATTTCTCAGTTTTGGCTGAAGAAGTTATGGGGCGAATAAACAATAAGGAACCAGAAGCATGACATACCACCGGCCCGTTTTATTGCATGCATGCATTGACGGTCTGAATATTAAGACAGGAGGTACTTATATTGATGCAACTTTTGGAGGAGGCGGACACTCTTTATTGATCCTTGAAAAATTGAAAAACGGAAAACTCATTGCATTTGACCACGATACCGATGCTGAGAAGAACGTACCTGAAGATGAAAGAATTCTATTCATCAATCAGAATTTCAGGTACATGAAAAACTTCCTGAAGCTATATGGTTTGATACCTGTAGATGGTATCCTTGCAGACCTGGGTATTTCATCATGGCAGATTGATGTGGCCGAAAGGGGCTTCTCTACGCGATTTGAAGGTCCGCTTGATATGAGAATGGACAAGCAAAGCAAATTGTCTGCAAAAGAGGTGATAAACGATTACTCATATGACCGGTTGGTTGAGATTTTTAAACTATATGGTGAACTCAGAATTGCACATAAAATAGCCAGAGAGATTGAGTTTGTCCGTAAGAATGAAGGCTTCGAAACAACAGAGCAGTTAAAAAATGCTTTAAAAAAACTGGCTCCCAGAGGTAAGGAGAATAAGTTTTTTGCGCAGGTTTTTCAAGCCCTCAGGATAGAAGTGAATAATGAACTGGATGCACTTAAAGAGTTTTTGAATCAAAGTGTAGAAGTATTGAAACCAGGAGGTAGATTGGTTGTAGTATCCTATCACTCGCTGGAAGACAGGCTGGTGAAAAACTTTATTAAAGCAGGGAATTTTGAGGGAGAACTGGAGAAAGATTTTTTTGGGAACATCATTGCTCCACTGCAGGCTGTAGAGAAATTTATCATTCCTGATAAAGATGAGATGCATGAAAATCCTCGTTCCCGAAGTGCTAAACTGAGAATTGCAGAAAAAACGGCTTGAGTTATGGCTGAGAACACATATAAAAAACAGGAAAAAAAGAAAAAAAACGCTGAAAAGTCTGAAAGGAAAAGTTCAGGTTTTTTGCGCTCTCTGTTAGATGGCAGTATACTTACAAATGACAAATCAGCTGATTTGATGCCATTTTTAATTTTTCTTGCTTTTCTGGCAGTAATGCTGATTGCCAACACTTATTATGCGGAAAAAAAAGTAAGACAAATTGAAAGACTTCGCAATGAAGTCACAGAGTTGAGAACCATTTATATTTCAAACAAGGCTGAACTTATGTACCTGAGTAATCAGTCTGAGATAGCCAGGAGATTGCGCGACAGAGGTTTTGTTGAATCTACTGTACCGCCGGTAATTCTGGAATCACAAAATGACAGAAAGAGCTTTTTTCTGAGAATAGCAGGAGGAAGACGAAACTGAAGTTTAACAAACCAAAAAACCAAACTTACTATTAGTGGATACGAACAAGGGAGACATATTGTGGAGAATATACCTGGTCTACTTTCTTACGGTAGGCTTTGGTGCATTAATTCTCTTCAGGGTTGTGTACATTCAGTTTGTGGAAGGCGATGAATGGAAACAATTGGCCAGAAACTCCACTATGAGATACATAGATATTGATGCCATACGTGGAGATATTCTTGCAGATGACGGCAGACTGCTGGCAACCAGTGTTCCGATTTACGAAATCCGGATGGATTTGCATCGCAATGTCATTTCCGATGAGGTTTTCAATGCCGGGATTGATTCTCTGGCTTTTTATCTTTCCAGGTTATTTCGCGACCGTTCAAGAGCCGAGTACAAGCGTCTACTGATGCAGGCTCGCCGCAACCAGGAGAGATATTTCCTGGTAAAGCGCAATGTTTCGTATCATGAACTTACCCAACTCAGGACATTTCCAATATTTCGTCTTGGCAGATTCAGAGGGGGGCTGATTGTTGAGCAAAGAAGCCGTCGTGAAATGCCTTTTAGATCACTTGCTGCCCGAACCATTGGCTATGAAAGAGAAGGTGTTTATGTGGGTCTTGAAGGAGCTTACCGTGAATACCTCGAAGGTATTCAGGGGAAAAGGCTTATGCAGCGAATAAGTGGTGGGCAGTGGATGCCATTGAATGATGAAAATGAAATCAAATCGCGAAACGGAAAAGACATCATTACAACGATAAATATTCATACTCAGGATATTGCTGAAGCAGCACTGAGAAAACAACTGGAGAGATACCAGGCACAACATGGTTCAGTTGTTATCATGGAAGTTAAAACAGGCAGGATAAGAGCTATAAGCAATTTAACCCGGACTTCCAGCGGTCGTTACGATGAAACCTTCAATTACGCAATAGGAGAAAGTACTGAACCAGGTTCCACTTTTAAATTGGCAACCATGATTGCCCTGTTGGAAGATGGTAAAGTAACTCCCGATGATATAGTGGAAACCGGTGACGGTAGAATAAGTTTTCATGGACGTACAATGCGCGATTCGCGTGAAGGCGGTCATGGAACAATTACTGTAAAAGAGGCATTTGCTTTATCTTCAAATGTGGCTTTTGCCCGGCTGGTTGATGAAAATTATCAACGCAATCCACAGCGTTTTATTACCAGGATCAATGCATTGGGTATAAATGAGCCATTGGGAGTTGAGATCAGAGGAGAAGGTAATCCTTATATACCCGCAGTGGGTGATGCTTCCTGGTCAGGTCTTACCTTACCCTGGATGTCTATCGGATACAATGTTTCACTTACTCCGTTGCAAATTCTTACATTGTATAATGCTGTTGCAAATGACGGCAGATTGATGAAACCCATGTTTGTGGATGAAGTGCGGCAAACCGGAAGAACCATACGCAGATTTCATCCCCAGGTTCTCAATCGTTCTATTGCTTCCGGTTACACCCTGGGGATTGTAAAAGAAATGATGGAAGAAACTGTGAATAATGGAACAGCATCCAATATCAAATCACCATTTTATTCCATTGCAGGTAAAACAGGTACAGCGCAGATTGCAGCAGCAGGAGGAGGTTACAGAACAGATGGAAGAGCTGCCTACAGAGCCTCTTTTGTTGGTTATTTTCCGGCTGATGATCCCGTTTATTCCATAATAGTGGTAATACACAATCCCAGAGGCTGGATTTATACAGGCAGCCAGGTAGCTGCACCGGTATTTAAAGAAATTGCCGATAAGATTTATGCGACCGGCAATCTGAATATCCCGGTGGAAAATAATATGGAGCCTGTTCTGGCATCCCTTCCCGCCATAAGAGCTGCCAGCAAAGATGATCTTGTAGAGATTTATTCCATATTCAGATGTAATGTCATATTCAATGACGATATGCACTGGGCAGGAAGTTCTCCTTCAGGCACAGATACTGTAATTGTTGCAGGAAGAGAAATGATACCCAATCTGGTGCCCAATGTTGTTGGTATGGGACTGAAAGATGCCATGTACATTCTGGAAAATGCCGGCTTACGAGTGCGCTTTGCAGGCCGGGGAGTGATACGTTCGCAAAGCATGCGACCCGGAACCCGGATAAATGAAGGTAGTGTAATATTCATAGAATTGTCATAAAATAAATTGAGTTTGAAGCTTTTGAGCGAAATATTGTATAAATGCGACCTGCTGGAAATTGCAGGGTCAACGGATATTGAAATCCGAAATCCTGTTTTTGACTCGCGCAAAGTGGGTGAAGGTGATCTCTTTATAGCCATCAGGGGACTCAATTCTGATGGGCATGATTTTATTTCGCAGGCCTTAGACTCAGGGGCAGTAGCGGTTGTATGTGAGAAATTCCCGGAAAAACTGCCCGAAAAGATAAGTTTCATTAAGGTTAATGATAGCAGTAAAGCCTTAGGAGTTATTGCCTCAAACTTTTTTGACAACCCTTCTGCAAATCTCAAAATAATTGGGGTTACAGGAACAAATGGCAAAACTACAGTTGCAAGCCTGCTCCATAAACTGATGAATTCGCTGGGTTATAAGTGCGGACTTGTTTCAACCATCTGTAATAAAATAGGTAATGATGAACTCGATTCACTATACACAACACCTGATGCTATTGCATTGAATGGATTATTTCATGATATGATTAAGCAGGGCTGTGAGTATTGTTTTATGGAAGTAAGTTCTCATGCCATTCATCAAAACCGCGTTGCGGATGTGAAATTTGCCGGGGGTATTTTTACCAATATTACGCATGATCACCTGGATTATCATAAAACCTTTCTTGAATATATAAATACCAAAAAGGCATTTTTTGATAATCTTCCTCGTGAAAGTTTTGCCCTTGTAAACCTGGATGATAAAAACGGGCAGGTAATGTTGCAAAACACTTTAGCAAAAAAATATGCATTCGGTATTAAGAATCTGGCTGATTATCATGCTAAAATTATTGAAAATCAGCTCACAGGGCTGGTATTGAATATTGAAGGACGTGAAGTATGGTGTAAGCTGGTAGGAGAATTTAATGCTTATAATCTTTTGGCAATATATGCTTGCAGCAGATTGCTGGGGATTGAAAGTGATGAAAGCTTAACAGCATTAAGCAGCTTAGAACCCGTGGAAGGGCGGTTTGATTACTTTATCAGTCCGGGAAAGATAATAGCAATTACTGATTATGCGCATACACCCGATGCCCTGGAAAATGTTCTAACGACTATTCAGTCCTTGCGAAAAGGTTCTGAAAATTTAATAACGGTAGTTGGTTGCGGAGGTAATCGCGATACTGCAAAACGTCCTTTGATGGCTTCTATATCAGCAACATATAGCAATAAGGTTATTCTTACTTCTGATAATCCACGCTTTGAGGAACCGGAAGCTATTATCCGTGATATGCAAAAGGGGCTGGACCCGGTAAGTAGCAAAAAGGCGGTCGTGATTCTTAACAGGGCTGAGGCAATAAAGGCCGCATCAGCTATGGCCAGAGAGGACGATATTATTCTGGTAGCAGGTAAAGGACATGAAAAGTACCAGGAAATTAAAGGTGTAAAACACCCATTTGATGATAAAATGATTTTAAAAGAGGCATTGGCCTGAACTATATATAATTATGCTGTATCATCTTTTTACATATCTGGACAGAGTATTTGATTTACCCGGAGCAGGGTTATTTCAATACATTTCATTTCGGGCAGGCAGTGCTTTGATACTTTCGCTTTTCATTTCCATGATATTTGGCAAAAGAATTATCAGGTATTTACAAAAGAAGCAGGTGGGAGAAACCATACGTAATCTGGGTCTTGAAGGTCAGATGCAAAAACAAGGCACCCCAACCATGGGAGGATTAATAATAATTGCCTCTATCATTATTCCGGCGCTGCTTTTTGCCAGGCTTGATAATGTTTATATACAGCTTCTCATCTTTTCCACTATATGGTTAGGTGGAATAGGTTTCATTGATGATTATATCAAGGTTTTTTTGAAAGAAAAGAAAGGATTACACGGAAAATTTAAGATTCTGGGTCAAATCAGCCTGGGAGTCATTGTTGGCAGTGTTTTGTATTTTAATGATTCTGTTGTTATTCGGGAAAATGTTATACCCCAGTTTGAATTTGTAAGCACTGATGCACTTCTTGAAATTGATGCGGGTATGAGAACCCAGGATGAGGTGCAGAGAGAATCCGTAAAATCAACCAAAACAACCATTCCATTCTTAAAAGATAATGAATTTGATTATGCTGTATTGGTCAGATGGATGGGTGAGGGTTATGAGAGATGGGTTTTTCTGGCATTTATCATTGTAGTTATACTTATTATTACTGCCGTATCCAATGGGGCCAATATAACGGATGGGCTCGATGGGCTTGCCACAGGAACCTCGGCTATAATTGGGGTGACTCTTGGGATATTGGCTTATGTTTCAGGCAATGTGATATTTTCTAATTACCTGAATATTATGTATATACCCAATACGGGTGAAATGGTTGTCTTCATAGCTGCATTTGTAGGAGCATGTGTAGGATTTTTATGGTATAACTCTTATCCTGCACAGGTATTTATGGGCGATACAGGAAGCCTTGCACTGGGAGGAATAATAGCTGTTTTTGCCATAAGCATCAGAAAAGAACTTTTGATTCCTATCATGTGCGGAGTTTTTTTTATGGAGAGTTTATCTGTATTGATGCAGGTGAGCTGGTTTAAGTTTACCAGATGGCGATTTGGTGAAGGTCGGAGGATATTTAAGATGGCCCCGTTGCATCATCACTTTCAGTTGCTGGGCTATCATGAGGCAAAGATAGTACAGAGGTTCCTGATTGTCGGGATCATTCTTGCAGTGATTTCAGTCATAACCCTCAAAGTTAGGTAGTTAAAATGGATGGCCCTGGCATAATCATACTGGGCGGAGGCGAAAGTGGGGTAGGTGCCGCTATTCTGGCAAAGAAAAAAGGATTTGATGTTTTCCTGTCAGACAAAGGCAGGATCAATGAAAAATATAAAAACGCTCTTAAAAATCATGGTATAAAGTGGGAAGAAGAAAAGCATTCTGAAGAGAAGATTTTATCTGTAAATGAAATTGTCAAAAGTCCGGGAATTCCTGATCATGTGCCAATTATTAAAAAAGCCAGGAAGAAAGGTATACGGATTATTTCTGAAATTGAATTTGCTGCCAGATATACAGATGCATACAAAATATGTATTACCGGGAGCAATGGTAAAACCACTACCACATTGCTGATTTACGATATTTTAAAGAGAGCCGGATACCATGTGGGATTAGCCGGCAATGTGGGGCAAAGCTTTGCCTGGCAGGTTGCTGAAAATGATTTTGATTATTATGTGCTTGAAATCTCCAGTTTTCAGCTTGACGCAATGTTCGATTTTAAAGCAGAAATAGCGGTATTGTTGAACATTACACCAGATCATCTTGATCGTTACGAAAACAGTTTTGAGAAATATACGGCATCCAAATTCAGAATACTGCAAAATCAAACTGAAAGTGATCATTTTATTTTTTACGAGGATGATCCTGTAATAGTTCAAGAAATAAAGAAAAAAGATATAAAATCCTGCTTGTATCCATATACTGAAAAATTTATTCCCCGCGAAGGGGCTTACATAAAGAACAATAATTTACTTGTAATTCAAATCAACAAGGAAGTTTTAAAAATGGAAATAAAAGAATTAGCACTAGTTGGTAAGCATAATGTTTACAACTCCATGGCATCGGGAATTGCTGCCAGGTTGGTTGATATCCGGAAGGAAGTCATCAAACAAAGTCTTACTGAATTTGAAAATATTGAACACAGGCTGGAGCATGTTTCGTATGTGAAAGGCATTGAGTTTATCAATGACAGCAAAGCCACAAATGTTAACTCAGCCTGGTATGCCCTTGAAAGTATCAACAAACCCATAATCTGGATTATGGGTGGAATGGATAAGGGAAACGACTACACCCAGCTTATGGAACTTGTAAAAAGCAAAGTGAAGGCAATTGTTTGTCTGGGTAAAGATAATAGCAGGGTTAAAGAAACTTTTTCATCTGTTATTAAAGACATTGTTGAGACTGAGAGTGCAGAAGATGCAGTAAAAGCAGCTTATTTACTGGGCGAAAAAGGCGATGTGGTATTGCTTTCGCCTGCCTGCGCAAGTTTTGATTTATTTGAAAACTTTGAAGATCGTGGCAGACAATTTAAAAAAGCAGTTTACGACCTTTAAATGATTTTGAGTAACAGATAAAGCAGAATACTTTTTAAAAATTAAAATCAATCAGGAATGAAAGCCATATTGGGTAAATTACAAGGTGATAAGGTTATCTGGTTTGTTGTAGCCTTTTTATCACTGTTTTCCATTCTGGCAGTATACAGCTCCACGGGTACACTGGCTTACAGGTATCAGGCCGGTAACACTGAATATTACCTGTTTAAGCACTTTATAATTATGGTAATGGGATTGTTCCTGATGTTTGTGGCGCATAAAATCAAGTATACTTATTATTCAAGACTATCACAACTGGCACTTTTTATAGCCATTCCTCTTCTTGTTCTTACTCTTTTAATTGGTACAAATATCAACGAAGCAAATCGCTGGCTTACACTCCCTGTGATAAATATTACTTTTCAAAGCTCAGATTTTGCCAAGCTGGCATTGATTATTTATATAGCCAGGATGCTCACAAAAAAACAGGATAGAATAAAGGACCTGAAGTCTGCATTTCTTCCCATTATACTACCGGTTATTGTGGTTTGTGCACTTATTATGCCTGCCAATCTCTCCACTGCAATTATTTTGTTCGCAACTTCGGTGGTGCTTATGTTTATTGGCCGGGTGAGTATGAAATATATCCTGGCACTTTTATTTATGGGAATGATTCTGATGAGTGTATTTATCGTTGTTCTGTTAAATTCTCCTGATACCGGTCGTCTTTACACCTGGAAGAGCAGGATTGAAAACTTTGTAAACAAAGATGTAGGTGATACCTACCAGGTTGACCAGGCAAAAATTGCAATAGCCACCGGAGGTGTAACAGGAAAATTGCCGGGCAACTCTTCGCAACGGAATTTTCTTCCGCAGGCCTATTCTGATTTTATCTATGCAATTATTGTTGAGGAATACGGGTTGATCGGAGGTTTTATCATAGTACTGTTATACCTGATATTGTTATTCAGGGGGGTAAGGATTGCTCATCGCAGTCCGGGGACATTTGGTGCTTTACTGGCAGCGGGTCTTACTTTCAGCCTGGTATTCCAGGCCATGATTAACATAGCTGTAAATGTGGGGTTACTTCCTGTAACCGGCCAGCCACTTCCCATGGTGAGCATGGGTGGAACATCATTGTGGTTTACAAGCCTTGCGATAGGAATTATTTTAAGTGTGAGCAGGAAGGTTGAGGAACTGGAGTTGGAAACTAAGGAAGGAGGTGAGTATGTCCCAACCTAAAAATCTGAAAGTAATCATAGCCGGAGGTGGAACCGGAGGACATGTTTTTCCTGCTATTGCTATTGCTAATGCAATCAGATCAAAAGCTTATAATGCCATGATTTTGTTTGTTGGGGCAAAAGGCAGACTGGAGATGAAAAAAGTACCGGCAGCAGGGTATCATATCGTCGGATTAAATATTGCAGGGTTACAAAGAAGACTTACATGGAAAAATTTGCTGGTACCGTTTAAACTTTTTGACAGCCTCATAAGGTCTAAAAATATCATCAAAAGATTCCGGCCTGATGTTGTTATAGGTGTGGGAGGATATGCAAGCGGGCCCATACTCAGAGCTGCCGCAAAACAGGGAGTTCCAACGCTGATTCAGGAGCAGAATTCCTATGCCGGACTAACCAATAAGTTGCTTGCCAAAAAAGTGGATAAAATTTGTGTGGCATATGAAGGAATGGAGAAGTTTTTCCCTAAGGATAAAATTTATTTAACCGGAAATCCGGTCAGGAATGACATATTAAAAGCTCCAGGCAAAAAGCAGGAAGCCCTTGCTTATTTTAACCTTTCCATCAACAAAAAAGTAGTGTTAATGGTTGGAGGTAGCCTGGGTGCACTTTCAATGAATGAAGCCATGAAGAGCAGTCTTAAATTGCTGGTATTTAATGATGTTCAGCTGATCTGGCAAACCGGTAAAAACTATTATCAAACGGCCTGGGAAGCAGTTACCGGAATGGAAAAGTTCGGTATTGTTGTTTCTGCATTTATTGACAGGATGGATTTGGCATATGCTGCCTGCGACCTGGTTGTATCCAGGGCAGGTGCTATTGCTGTAAGTGAAATTTGTGCACTGCAGTTGCCTTCTGTTTTGGTTCCATCACCCAATGTAGCTGAGGATCACCAGACAAAGAATGCGATGGCCCTGGTGAATCTGAATGCAGCAGTTTTGGTTACAGATAAAGATGCACAAAAAGAATTAGGCCCGGCTATTATAGATTTGATTTTTGATGAAGATAAAATTTTCAAATTGAAAGAAAACATTGCCAGAATGTCTTATCGCGATGCTGCAAATAATATTGCGAGCATGGCAATGTCTCTTGTGAAGAATTAAATAAATGGATATAAACAAAGTAAATAGCGTGTATTTTCTCGGAATCGGAGGCATTGGAATGAGTGCCCTGGCTCGCTATTTCCTTTGGCTTGGAAAATCTGTTGCCGGCTATGACAGAACGGAAACAGATATTACCCACAGTCTTGAAAAGGAGGGGGCAAAAATTCATTATAATGAAAATAATTCAGAAATACCTGCTGTATTGGATCTGGTTGTCTACACTCCTGCTATCCCGGCCACTAACAAGGAGTTTGAGTACCTGAGGTATAGAAATATACCTATGTTTAAGCGGGCAGAGGTTTTAGGTATGATTTCAGAAAAGATACCCACTATTGCAGTTGCTGGCACACATGGTAAAACAACGGTTACGAGCATTATAGGACATATTTTCAGGCACGCGAAGAAAAATTTTTCAGCTTTCATGGGAGGTATCAGTGTAAACTACAATACCAATTTTATGGGTTCTGATAAATCTGACTGGATAATAGCCGAAGCGGATGAGTTTGACAGATCATTTTTACACCTGAACCCACAGATTGGCATAATTACCTCTATAGATGCAGATCATCTGGATGTATATGGCAATTTGAAAGCCATGGAAGAATCATTCAGCAAATTTGCTGAGAAAATCTATGAGGCTGGTCATCTGATCCTGCATGAGTCAATCAGAAATCGTATTTCTGTCAGGGCAAATGTAAAAACCTACGGAATATCTCAACAGGCTGATTTTAGATTAGAAAAAACAAAACTGAAAGCAGGTAAGTATTTTGCGCATTTGATTTACAATAACAACCGCTATTGCTTTGAATTTGGTATCCCAGGCAGATATAATCTGGAAAATGCTGTTGCATCCTCTGCCGCTTCATTGATTGCAGGTGTATCCTGGGATGACATTGGCAAAGCACTGGCTACATACAAAGGAGTAAAACGCAGATTTGAAGTTCATATTAACCGGCCGGATTTAGTGTATATTGATGATTATGCCCATCATCCCAATGAAATCATTGCATGTGTAAAGGCAGCAAGAGAGTTTTTTCCGGCCAAAAAAATTACCGGAATCTTTCAACCTCATCTTTATTCACGAACAAGGGATTTAGCTGATGAATTTGCTGAAGCACTAAGCATGTTGGATCAGGTAATTCTTTTGAATATTTACCCTGCAAGAGAATTGCCGTTGGAAGGAGTAAGCTCAGATTTAATTTTTGAAAAAATCAGCAAAAATGAAAAAATATTGATTGAAGATGAAAAGCTGATAGAATTTATAGGGAAAAACCGTTCTGATGTAATTATTACAATGGGAGCAGGTAATATAGAGCGTTTTGTGACACCTTTAAAAGAAAGGCTAAAAGCATGATAAAAAAAATTGCAGTCATAGTATTTTATGTCACTATACCTGTAGGTATTTTTATTCTGCTTGGTTTTGCAGTGGAAAGCAACAAGGGTATTGCATGTCGTGATTTTCATGTACATGTAATGGGTAGTCATTATTTTATTGATAATTCAGATGTTATTGAAAAAGTATTTGAACGTTATAAAAATCTTGAAGGACAGCCTTTAAGAAACGTATCATTAAGAAATATTGAAGAATTGGTGAGCAATATGTACTATGTTGAGGAAAGTCAGGTTTACAGAACGATTGATGGAAGTATACGGGTAAACGCAATACAACGTGAACCCATTGCAAGAATTATCAATGCTCATAACGAATCTTTTTATCTGGACAGCAACGGGCGATTGATGAAAGTCTCTAACCAATACACTGCAAGGGTCATTATAGTAACAGGTCATATTTCTGCACGCTATTCACCCAATACTGATATTAAAAGCTTTAAATCATCAAAGGAACTCACATCTTCTCAAAAGCGATTGTATGATTTGAATAAACTTATACATTTTATCGTAAATAATTCTTTCTGGAATGCGTGGATTGATCAGATTTATGTTACCCGAAACGGTGACTTTGAACTGATACCCAAAAACGGGTCACATGTCATTGAGTTTGGAAAGGCTGAAGATATTGAAGAAAAATTCAACAAACTCCTGGTATTCTATCAAAATGGGCTCACCCATGTGGGTTGGAATAGTTACAGGAGAATCAATTTAAAATTTAAAAACCAGATTGTTTGTTCTAAATAAATGCTGCTATGGTACCATCTGAAATTATTGTAGGCTTAGACATTGGTTCAACAAAAATTGCCTGTATTGTTGGACGAAAAAATGAATACGGAAAAGTAGAAATCCTTGGACTTGGCAAGAGTCCATCCCTGGGTGTAAGCCGGGGTGTTGTTGCCAATATCCAGCATACGGTTGATTCTATCCGCGCTGCTGTAAATGAAGCAGAGCAGAAATCGGGGGTAGAGATACGTTTGGTTAATGTGGGGATTGCAGGGCAACACATCCGCAGTTTGCAACATCGGGGAAGCATTATGCGCAACACCATCGATGATGAAATTGACCAAAAGGATGTTGACTTTCTTATCGATAATATGTATAAACTGGTATTACCACCCGGACAGGAGATTATCCATGTAATACCCCAGGATTATATTATTGATAATGAGCAAGGAATTCGAGCTCCAATAGGCATGTCTGGTATTTGCCTTGAAGCAAATTTCCATATTATTACCGGACAACTGGCAGCAGCCAGGAACATTGAAAAATGTGTATCTAAAGCAGGGCTTGAAATCTCTGAACTTATCCTTGAGCCCCTGGCTTCATCTGAAGCGGTTTTGAGTGCTGAAGAAAAAGAAGCCGGTGTTGCACTTGTGGATATCGGGGGAGGTACAACTGATATTGCCATCTTTCAGGACAATATAATTAGACATACAGCCGTAATCCCACTGGGTGGAAATGTAATTACTGAAGATATCCGTGAAGGTTGTTCTATTATAAAAACACAGGCTGAAGCATTAAAAGTAAACTTTGGTTCAGCACTGGCCAGTGAAAACAGAGATGAAGAAATTGTTTCTATTCCCGGCCTGAAGGGGAGAGAACCCAAGGAAATTTCATTGAAAAATCTGGCTAATATCATTCAGGCACGCACCGAAGATATCATAGAGCAGGTGTATTATGAAATAAGAAATTCAGGGTTTGAAAACAAGCTCATTGCAGGTATTGTACTTACAGGTGGGGGCAGCCAATTGAAGCATATTGCACAACTTACTTCTTTCATGACGGGTATGGACACCCGTATTGGTTATCCGGGAGAGCATCTTGCCAAAGCACCCTCTGATGAAGTTGCCAAGCCTATGCATGCTACCGGTGTAGGTCTTGTGATTCAGGGATTTCTCAATGCAGAGAAACAAAAAAGAAAAAATACCTCACAGGTTTCCAATCATTCAGAAAAAACCAAAGGAAATTTCTTTGATATGATTTTGCAAAGAGGCAAGCAATTTTTCGAGAATGACACTTCGGATTAGCCTGTAATTATTAACAATTTGAGCTAAAATCCTGTTGATAAATTAATTAGATATAATAAATCAATTTTTCCTTAATTAACTACCTTAGAACCAGAATTATGAAAAAAGATATGATAAACTTCGATTTGCCAAAAAACCAATCATCAGATATTAAAGTTTTAGGAGTTGGTGGAGGGGGTAGTAATGCTGTTAATTACATGTTCAGTCAAGGGATTGAAGGTGTTGATTTTATAGTATGTAATACCGACTCCCAAGCTTTAGACAACAGCCCGGTGCCCAACAAAATTCAGTTGGGTGTCAGCCTAACCGAAGGTCGGGGAGCAGGCAGTATTCCTGCTGTTGGTAAAAATGCCGCTATAGAAGACATTGACAGAATAAAGGAAATACTGGAAAAAAACACCAAAATGCTTTTCATTACGGCAGGTATGGGTGGTGGCACAGGTACCGGTGCAGCACCTGTTATTGCCCAGGCTGCAAAGGAAATTGGTATTCTTACAGTGGGTATTGTTACCATTCCCTTTGCTTTTGAAGGCCGTAAAAGAAGAATGCAGGCTGAAGAGGGTATTAAAGAACTCAAAGAAAATGTAGATGCGCTCATTGTGATTTGTAACGATAAATTACGTGAGCTTTATGGTAACCTCTCTGTTACCGATGCTTTTTCCAAAGCAGATAATGTTTTAACCACGGCCGCCAAAGGTATTGCTGAAATTATTACACTTACCGGAGGGGTAAATGTTGACTTTGCCGATGTGAAAACTGTAATGTCAAACAGCGGCGTGGCAATTATGGGTAGCGGCAGCGCCGAAGGAGAAAGCCGTGCAAGTAAAGCTGTGGAAATGGCTCTGGCTTCGCCTTTACTCAATGATAACAACATAAAAGGAGCCAGCAATGTTCTGCTCAATATTGTCAGTGGCAAGGAAGAAATCCTTATGGATGAAATAACTGAGATAACTGATTATATTCAGATGGAGGCAGGTTCTACTGCCGATATCATTTGGGGCTATGGAAAAGATGAAAACCTGGGAAATAAAATCAATGTTATAATTGTTGCTACAGGATTTGGAGAAAACTCCGACCTGGGTTTTAACCTTGAGGTAAAACCGGCAAAGAAAATAGTAAGGACCCTGGATGATACCACTGATAACAAACAGGATAATGAAAAAACTGAAAATGACGAGTCGGGAGAAATGAAACTTTTTACACGCAAATCCGGTACCGGCAAGTCAGGCTCTGGCTCTCAAAATGAATCAGAAAAATCAAGCTACATATTTAATTTTGACGTTGATACACATTCTGGTAAAAAAGATCATTCAACTGATACAAATAATGAGGAGCATGGTTTTATAAGAAAAATTAAAGCAGATAGTAAAAGTTCCGATACAAAATCAGAGCCTCCGTTAGAAGATTATGACTTAAGAAAAAAGGCGATAGAGCGAGAGCAAAGATTGAGGGAATTAAGCCTTAAGTTAAAGACACCGGAGGGCTTACAGGATGTTGAAAAGGAACCCGCATATGTAAGAAAAAATGTTTCTCTGAATAAAGTTCCGGCAAGTTCTGAATCACATGTTTCAAGGTACACTCTCATTGATGAAGAAGGAAAAACACAAATAAAATCCAATAATTCCTTCCTTCATGATAATGTTGATTAATTGTTGCTGTACTTCTCTTCAAAAAAAGCCTTCCTGGATTTAGGAAGGCTTTTTTAATATGTTCCGTATTTTGGATTTATCTGTTCAAAATAATACGGTCGTAATGGATGCTATATGCAGTAATTAATCTGTAAAAATAAACACCCTCTGGAAGTAAATTTGCTGAATACTTAACTTGATAGTTTTCATCTGCCAAAACTTCACCTGAAAAAATCACAGACAATATTTTTCCGTTGATATCTATAAGTTCTAAGGAAACATTTGTATTATGTCTTATACGGAATTCAAAAGTTATTTCAGAGTGGAATGGATTGGGGTAAGCTTTTATGCTGATATTGGTTTGAACATTATAGTTTGAGTTATGAAGTATATGCTGTTCATTCAATCTCTGGTTATTTTGCCCTATGCATTCGAAAGAATGGGCATAAAGCTCATAGTAATAGGTAATATTGTAATCGATATCACTAATCCAAACTGAATAATGACCCGGTTCAACTCCCCAAAGGTTTTTGCTTGTTGAGCCATTTGACCATTCATAATTAAATTCTCTTTGACTATCATTTATTTCGAGAATTATGTTAACCAATTCGGTATTGTCATAACATGCGGGTTCCAGTATATGATTTACTAAAAACTCATCAACACCAATATAAACGCATTCTGCTACCAAACAGCCTTTTTGGTCAATTACGGTAATCATATACCAACCTGCATGTAGTCCTGTATAATATGCATTTACAGATTTATCTGCGAACTTAGCTCTCAAGTCAGTTTCAAGGTCACATTCGGTATGTAAAAATATATTGTAAGGACTTACTCCACCTGAAATACTTACATGGATAGTTCCATCATTACAGTTTTCACAAGTTAAATCAGTATGATCCAATTCCAAAACTATCGGATAACCATAATCTTCAATAGTAAAAGTAATTTCAGTGATACAATTATCTGCATCTGTAATAATTACTATATGTGTACCAACTGATAAACCTGAAATTGTATGGGTATTCCCCTCAATTTCAAATGGTTCTTGCCCCGGCCACTCCAGGGTGTAAGGCATAGACCCTCCTAAAATCGTCAATGTGGCCTCACCAGCATCATCTTCAAAGCAATCTGTCCAATCTGTCTCAACAATAACCTCGAGAGGATCAGGTTCTTTTACTTCAACACATTCTATAAAGACACAACCATTTGCATCAGTAATAGTAATTAAATAAAAACCGGCAAACAGATGGCTGTAAAATGCTGTTTGAGTTCTTACCTCCGTAAATTCTGTTTCCAGGTTTTTATTACAGCCCCATTCAAGACTAATATTAAAAGGTTTGGCTCCGTTCATTTCAACAAAAATATTACCATCATCATAACCTGGACAAGAAGCATCTGTTACCGTAATGGTAATATCCATAGGGTCAATCTCTTTTACTTCAACACATTGGCTGAATACGCAACCATTTGCATCAATAATGGTTATTTGGTAGAAACCGGCAATTAGATGTGTGAAGTAGGCAGCCTGTGTTTTTGAATGTGTAAACGTGGAGTAAGCATTTGTTTCACAACCCCAAACAAGACTGATGAAAAAAGGCTTTGCTCCATTCATTTGCACGTAAATACTACCAAAGCTCTCTCCGCATGTAATATCTGTAACTGTTATTGAAATATTTTCAGGATCAATATAGCATGGAGTATCTTCACAGTTGTTTTTCTCTATCCAGTCGCCAATGTAACCGGCAGCATTTCCTATTTCATAATTTCCCTGCGGGAGATTATGTGGTTCAATCTTATCATATTGAGAAAAAAAGTTTTCAATGATGTTTACCTTGTTCGCTAGAAGAGGGAATAGACTTAAATTGGTTTCGCTTAAATACAAAGAGGCGATTTGTGTAAATGCCCTTTTTACAGTATTTCCACCGGTAGGAAAGAATCTTCTGCCTTCTTCCTGTGTATAATAATGACCGCCGATATTTACATCAAAAGGCCATTCTATCCCGGGGTTTGCAAACCAATGGCCTTGCGAAAAAGCGCAAATACCTTCTGTTACAGGGTAATTATCGGATTCCTGCGAATAAGTTAAAAAGCATGCAAAAATCAGCCAGACCAAAAGAATAAATCTGGAAATATTAGGTTCAAATGATATTTTTCTTTGAAAAACCATTTGAAATTTGTTTTGACAATTGAGGTGAAAACCCTATAAACCAATAAAATATAATCTTAAATCCAACAAACCTCCCTTTTGTGAAGCAGGTGATTGATTTTGTAAAACAGAACCAGGTGTTTAGCGGTGGAAATACTTATTTTGTTTTAATTATATGGGCCTAAGGTATAGTTACTTTTTCTATTTTACAAGTAGTAAAGATACATATTTTCTTATTGAGGTAAACACTTATTATTTTTGGATAAAGTTGCAATATCCGTTGCTGTTACTGCATTTTTTTAAAGAAAAATTAATCTTAATGAAAATAGAAAATTTACCTGACTATTTAATTTTAAAGCCTTGTTTAAATCTGGAAGTTAGATAACCCTGTATTTATTTTCAAAATTTAACAGAATGATAGTTTTTTGTGATTTATGAGAAAGCAGGCATAATATAACATTACCTCATAGTATTGCAGTTTTTCGTAATTTTGCAATAATAATTTTTCAAATTAATCATTATAGTAAATAAGCCAGGTTAAAAGCTAAAAAATTAAATATATATGAGTCTGACCCGAATTGTATTGGTATTTATCATCATATTAGCAGGTTTGTCTTTTTGGAGTTGTCAGTCTGATGATCCGGATAAAATTGCTGAGCGTGACCGTCAAAGTTTACTGAAATTTATTGCAGAAAATGAACTTGATGCAATAGAACATCCATCAGGTTTATTTTATGTTGTAGAGAGAGAAGGAACCGGTTCTCATCCTGAATTAAACTCACTGATTATGATCAGATATACCGGCTACTTACTTGATGATAAAGTTTTTGACTCCAGTAATGGTGCTCAATTAAGACTGTTTAATACCATAAGAGGCTGGCAGATTGGTATTCCCCTTTTCCGTGAGGGAGGCAAAGGTATGCTATTGGTTCCTTCCGCTTTGGGTTATGGTCCTTATGCGCAATTTGGGATTCCCCGAAACTCATGCCTGATATTTGAATTTGAATTATTGGGTATTTCTCAATAAAATAATTATCGATTGGTATTGTTTAGATCGCAGCTGATTTATTATTGGTTCTTTAATAATTTGTACAAATTAAGGGACATTATATTTTATTAATTACAAAAAATGAAAGACTGGAATTCGCTCAGGGAAAAACTCAATTATTATAAAATCTGGCCGGTAAATTATATGTTTAAATTTATTGTCCCCGCCCAAATGGATAAGATTGCACGGGTAGAAGCACTCTTTAAGGATGAGGCTGTGATTTACAGAAAAGAATCGAGGAAAGGGAATTACATCAGCATTACAGCTAAACAAAATATGTTCAGTGCCGAGCAAATAATTAATATTTATAAAGAAGCAGGAAAAATAGAAGATATTGTACCACTTTAATTTATTTTATTATTCAGGCTAATTTTTATCTTTGCAAACAATTTTAAAATTTTAGAAATGGCAAATATAAAAGACTTAAAGAAAGATATTAATTTTCTTTTGGAGGAAGTGATAGAAACTTGTTTTTTACATTATCAGCTTAATGAGGATAAAGCAAAAAAGGAAGAAATTGACCAGATTATTGATGATATTATTGTTACACGCAATGATTTGATTCATAAAATTAATAATCCCGATAAAGAATTAAAGGGTAGTGCACAAAAAAAATATTTCACCGAACTTCTCAATGAAATGATGGGAAAGGCTGATGAATCATTTGAAAAACTTGGGGATTTTGAAAAAAAATGACCTGAAACAGATAAAAATGGGACATTAAAAAAACAATGTCCCTTTTTTAATGTGTGTATTTCAGTTGCCTGATGTAATATGGTTATTAAATCTATCAATTTATAGTTTTTATTATTTTGAAAATCAGGCTTTACCCATTAAAAACGATATAATGAGAAATCAATCTTTCAGAGGAAACGGGAAAAAAAGAAAAACCGGAGAGCAAAGCAAAGGCAGAACATCGGGTTTCACAAAAAGGAAAAACACTTCTTCTGACAAAAAAGAATTTAAACCACGTTTTAAAAAGTCATCAAAACCTTCAGATGTCAGGTCAGATGACATGATAAGGCTGAATAAGTTCATTGCCAATTCGGGTGTATGCTCACGCAGGGAAGCTGATACGCTGATTAAAGCAGGTGTAGTTACTGTAAATGGAAAAATAGTAAATGAACTGGGCACGAAAATTCGTCCCACTGACGTTGTTGTATACGATGGGAATAGACTTACGTCTGAAAAGAAAGTGTATGTTCTGCTAAATAAACCTAAGGATTACATAACAAGTGCAGATGATCCACAAGGCAGAAAAACAGTTATGGATCTGATCAAAAATGCGGGCAACCAGCGACTTTACCCGGTAGGTCGACTTGACAGAAACACAACAGGTTTGTTGCTTCTGACCAACGATGGTGAGCTTACAAAAAAACTAACACATCCCAGGTATGGGGTTCGCAAGTTGTATCATGTGGTCCTTGACAAGCCGGTCAGCCGGGCTGATATGCAGGAGATTGCAAAAGGTGTCAATCTGGACGATGAATCAGTGGTACCTGATGCATTGGAATATGCAGGAAAAGCAGATGATAAAACCCAGGTTGGCATTGAGTTACATTCTGGTCAAAACAGGGTTGTGCGCAAAATATTTGAGAAATTTGATTATAAAGTTTTGAAGCTGGATCGGGTAGTTTTTTCCGGACTTACAAAAAAAGACCTTCCCAGGGGACATTGGAGATATCTGACAGATAAGGAAGTAAATTTCCTGAGAATGATCAGATAAGTAATTTTAAGAGTGTAATTCCCTTTCTTTTCGGATTGTAAATATTCAGGTTGTTTAAAGCGGACATAAATACGTTTTAAATCATCCGTTTTTTGGATTTTTTATCACTTGGAAGAGGTTTTCTGCGCAACCAAAATACTTTAATAACGTATCACTTAGTAATATCTGCATCCGTTTTATTACATGATCACTTTTTTTAAAAATAATAAACATAATATTTGGCTCTTTACCCGGCTGGCAATCATTTCCGGTTTGATTTTCACCCTGGTAATGGTTGTGATTCTGAGTGTACTTGTATGGTTATATCAGGACAATGTAAAAGAAAGTTTTTTGGCAAGAATCAACGAAGGCCTTCAAACAGAAATTTTTGTTGATGATTTGTCAGTAAATATTTTCCGCAACTTTCCTTCGGTTTCGCTCACCCTTCAAAATGTTACAATGCTCGAATCATCAGAGCAAAAAGATACACTGCTTTCTGCCGGGCAGGTTTACTTCCGTTTCAGCATTTTTGATCTCATCCGTCAAAATTATACAGTAAAGCAGATTGAAATTGCAAGGGCAAATCTGGATATGAAATTATTTGAAGACAATACCAATAATTTTACCTTCTGGCAAAGTTCAGATGATACTAAAACAGGCAATGGTGAATTCAATTTTCAACTGCAAAGTGTCATTTTCAACCAGGTGCAATATGATTTTACCGACCTGGCCAACCATCACAAAGTGGGTGTATTAATTCACAGAGCGCGCTTAAAAGGTGATTTTAACCAGGCTGTTTATGCATTGGAATTCAATGGTGATTTATACCTTGATGAATTGATTATAGATAAGATTTTCATGATTGGACAACGGAATCTTGACCTTGACATTATCCTGAACGTTTACAATAACAATAAACTGGAATTCAGTAAAGGTCATATAACTCTGGGGAGTCATGATTTGATTGCACAAGGAGTTATTGATTTTTCAGGTGATAATACCTTGCTTGATCTTAATATATTCGCAGAGAAATTAAAATTCGATGACTTTGTTCGCGACCTTCCATCCAATTACGCAAAATATTTTGAAGGATACCGCAGTAAAGGCGATTTTTATTTTGATGCTTCTATCCGGGGAGCTTTTTCTTCCGGGTTAAATCCGGGAATTGATGCAAAGTTTGGAATACATTCCGGTGAAATGTATCACAGGAAAACCAAACTGCGATTTGAAGATATTTACATTGATGCTGCTTTTAACAATGGTTACCGGCATAATACCGAAACGTCCTCGCTTATTATTTCCAATCTTAAGGCAAAACTTAATAAGAGAGAAGTTTCGGGAAGAGGCACTTTGATTAATTTACGTGAACCTTTGCTTGATTTTCAGCTCTATTCAGATATAAAACCCGATCATTGGGTAAGGGTTTTACAAATTGATACCATAACAGAGGTCAATGGTGAGCTTTTAATTGATTTAGAATTCAGAGGTAAGTTAGGGGAAAAAGCTTCATTCAATGCTCAAAACTTTATGGCCAGCCGGGTTAAAGGCACTATCAGGGCTGAAGGCATGGGTTTCAGACTTAAAGATGATCCATTGGATTATAATAGTATTTACGCCGATTTCCTTTTTAACAACAATGATGTTGCTATTAATCATTTTTCAGGTAATGCATCATCCAGTAATTTTAAAATGAGCGGATATTTTCGCAATGTGATACCCTGGTTATTTGTTGAAAATGAAAGATTAATTGTTGATGCCAGCCTGAAGTCCCAAAATATTAATTTTAATGAATTGCTTCAACATAATGTCAGTGAGAGCGATACCATTTACAGGCTCACCCTACCAGATAAAATCATCTTTAATTTAAAGGCAGATATTGATCAGCTTGCATTCAGAAAGTTTGAGGCTGGTAATGTAAAGGGAACAATTAGTATGCATGACCAGGTATTTTATGCAAGTGATGTATCATTTGCTGCAATGAAAGGACACATTAATGTATCAGGATATATCAATGGCCAAAGTGCGGAACATCTTGTTATAGGATGCGATGCTTCTTTTTTTGATGTAGATGTTCATGATTTGTTTTATCAGATGGGAAATTTTGGACAGGAAGGCATCAAGGATGAGAATCTCAGGGGCTTAATTACAGCTCAGGCCAGTTTTGTTTCCCAATGGACACCATTTCTGGAAATAGACTGGAATTCGCTGGAAACAACAGCAAATATTAAAGTTGAAAATGGCGAGCTGATAAATTACAAGCCCATGGTAGCGCTCTCCCGATTTATTAGGGTAGGAGATTTGAACCAGGTTAAATTCTCTACACTCGAAAACCAGATTCGCATCAAAGGCCAAAACATTATCATTCCTGATATGGAAATCAACTCCAATGCTATCAATATAAAACTTTCAGGAGAACATACCTTTCAAAATGAAATTGATTACAGACTTCAGGTACTTTTATCTGACTTGCTTGCCGGGCGCAATCGTCAAAACCGCAATCCACAAGAGCAATATGGTGATATAATAGATGACGGACTCGGGCGCACTACGCTGTTTCTTGCTGTTGGCGGAACAATTGACGACCCGGTATTTCGTTACGACAGAAGGGGTGTTAGAGAAAAATTGAGAGAAGATTTCAGGCAGGAAAGACAAAACCTTCGTGAGGTGTTCAGAAGAGAATTTGCTTCAGGCTCAAATGGTCCTGTAAACGATACTGTTCCCAATAACCTCTCGCAACGGGAAAAGGAACAAAAAGAAATCCGTAAGCGTGAAAAAGGAAAATTTGTCATAGAATGGGATGAAGATTAAACTGTTTTTCTTGTATCAAACCTTTTGTTAATTTTTTTGAATATAACAAAGTGTAACAAAAAATAATATTATACCTATCCGGGTTGAAATGATTATCTTCAGGGTTTGTTTTCAAGTGCTTTTTATTTAAAGTTATGATTGTATGATTCATTCAAAAGAATTTCTGTATAGTCAGGGTAACGGCCTTTCACGCTTTAGTCCTTATTTTTCAGAGAGTTATACTTCCAAAAAAGATACACAGGAAGAGTTTCAGGAGCAAATAAAAAACCTTAGAAAACTGCAAAGTATGCTATATGCCGAGGGCCGGCATGGCATATTGATTATATTGCAGGCAATGGATGCGGGAGGGAAGGATGGTGTTATTAAACATGTAATGTCAGGGGTTAATCCACAAGGTTGTCAGGTGAAAAGTTTTAAGGCGCCTTCAAGTGAAGAACTTGCCCACGATTTCATGTGGCGTTGTTTTAAAGCCATGCCCGAAAGGGGTAATATTGGGATATTTAACCGCTCCTATTATGAAGAAGTGCTGATTGCAAAGATTCATCCAAGGTTGCTGGCCAATCAAAATTTACCTTTTTATCATAATAAACTACATAAAGATCCGGAGTTCTGGAATACACGCTACAAGGATATTGTAAATATTGAAAAGTATTTTGTACATAATGGTTACCATGTATTAAAGTTTTTCCTCAATATTTCTCATGAAGAACAGAAGCAACGTTTCCTTTCCCGGATTGAAAATTCTGCAAAAAACTGGAAGTTCACTATGAGCGATGTGGATGAAAGGCAACATTGGGATGAATACCAGCTGGCATATAGCGAAATGCTTGGAAAGACCTCACACGAACTTGCCCCCTGGTTTGTTATTCCCGCAGATAAAAAATGGTATATGCGCTTGGTAATAAGTAATATTATAGTAGAAAAGCTGGAACAGTTAAATCTCAGTTATCCCCAGGTCAGCGAAAAACATTTGCAGGATATTATTAAAGCCAAAGAAATTCTGGAAAAGGAATAATTGCTGATTTGATTTGTTTATGCTGCAAGTAAAGAATAATATTATAACAAGGGATTCGTTACAAATTTAATAATCCGGATAAGCCTTAATTGGGAGAATTCTTTCCCGGTTATTTTCAATGCTTGAAGGTTAGTAAATTTGATTCTACTTTAGCAACGAAAAATTTTACACTTTGGATATATACAGTAAAAAGCAACGATGGAAGGTTTACTTACTGGGTTTTGCAGCTGCAATAGTAGGTCTGTCGTTGTACTATACCAATATTCTGGTAAATCAGATAGCAGAAGATGAGCTTCAAAAAGTCCGTATTTGGGCTGATGCTGTGCAAAGCAGGGCTAACCTTGTCCTGGTTACTGAGGAGTTTTTTGAACAAATGCGGGAGGAAGAGCGCAAACGTGTAATGCTATGGGCTGAAGCTACCCGGAAAATTATTGATAATGGCCAGGATATAGAATTCTACATGAGAATACTGGAAGACAATACAACTATTCCTGTAGTTGTAGTTAATCCTGATAATATAATAACAGCTCACAGAAATGTTTTTGGTAAGGGCGATGAGTCTGAATTTCTCGATGGACAGCCATTTGAAGATGAACTCAGGCAAATGTTTTCAGAATATGATCCCATACCCATTTTCATAATTGAAGGTCAGGTAGACTCACTTTTTTATCGTGATTCCTGGCTTTTCACCAGTATGAAAGAAGTTATGGATGATCTCATAGATTCTTTTCTCAGTGAAGTTGTTATCAATTCTGCCAATGTTCCGGTAATAATTACCGATAGCGCCAAAACCCGCATTATTGCTGCTGGAAATATTGGCAACGGAGATCTTAATGACAGTATTTACGTTCAGCAAACCATAAATGCCATGGCCGATAGAAACGAGCCATTGGTTATAGAACTTCCTCTGCATGGAACATGTCATGTTTTTTATACGCACTCTTTTTTGCTTACTCAGTTAAGATATTACCCCATTGCACAATTTATTGCCATAGGAATTTTTCTTATAGTTGCCTATATTCTTTTCAGTATTGCCCGTAATGCTGAGCAAAACCAGGTATGGGTGGGGATGTCGAAGGAAACAGCCCATCAGTTGGGTACTCCAATTTCTTCATTAATTGCATGGGTAGAGTTATTAAAAGATAAAGGGGTTGATGAAACCACAATAAGTGAAATACAAAAAGATGTAGGAAGGCTGGAAAACATTACTGAAAGATTTTCAAAAATCGGCTCTGCTCCTAAACTTACACCCTATCCCATTGCAGATGCTGTAAGAGAGAGTATTGATTATATGAAAACCCGCACCACACAAAAGGTGAAATTTTATTTGAATGATCATACTGATGAAAATCCTGCAGTTCCATTAAATCTGAATCTTTTTGGGTGGGTTCTTGAGAATATTTGCAGGAATGCTGTGGATGCAATGTCGGGAAATGGTTCTGTTAGTGTTGACATTTATAAAAATACAAGAAAAGTTTATATTGATATTTCAGATACCGGAAAGGGTATCCCAAAAGGAAAATTCAAAGACATTTTTCAACCCGGTTTTACAAGTAAAAAACGTGGCTGGGGACTTGGTTTGTCTTTAAGCAAGCGTATTATAGAAAACTATCATAAAGGCAAAATCTTTGTTAAATCATCTTCACCTGAAGGCACCACATTCAGAATTGTACTAAAACTCTAGCGCAATTTAACCACGTATGAGCGGGATTTTTAACCTTCGGTTCCCAGTCCCGTATAAACGGGTTTTTTAGCCTTCGGCTTTCAAAACCCTATATCATACATCATACATCATACTTTTTACATCATAGGCTTTTCTCATTATTATTTTTATTTTTGCATCTCAAGCATAACAAATCATACAATTATATTTATGCGAATAAAACCAGTGTTGTTAATCCATCTGTTAGTTCTCTCATTTTTATTGACTTCTTTTCATAGTATGACTGTGGAGAGAGTGATGATGCACATGGAAAGTCAAAGTCTGCATCGCGGTAAGGTTGTAAGAGTAGAAGCTGAATTGTTTTTCCTTGCCGGTGATGGCCGTATGATTTCACGCTATATTCAACCTGCACATCAGGTTATGATAACCAATAACAAGGGTGAAGTGAGCATTTACAATGAAAAAGAAAATACTGTTTCTTATGAACAGGGAGTTGAATACTCTACAGAATCGGGATTGATTCATTTTTTTTTGCAGGGTAAAACACAAGATCTTGGGCTTACAGATTTAGGTTTCCATCAAATGAGTACACGATTTGAAGACGGACTGGTAATAACAGAATGGTTTCCTCCGGCATCACTTTATCATCTGTTTAACAGGATAGAACTGGTTCACGAAAACTTCAAGCCCATATATGCGGGCTACTATGACGCCCAGAGAAATCTGGCAAAAAAAGTATATTATTCCGAATTTCAATACATTGGTGATGTATATCTGCCCACCCTGATTACCGAATTTAATTACCTGGGCAATGATTCAATAATCAATCGTATACGTTTCTCGGATATCAGAGTAAATCATCAGGCTTTGAGTCCCTGGTTTAATTTTGAAATACCTTCCGATGCAAAACTTCGCAACTAAATATGTAATTGTAATTATTTTAATTGCAGGAGCAATCAGTTTTTCCGTAGCTTCGCCTCCTGTTTCAGATTTTTCAATGCTTTTTGATAAGGAGATTGATGAAAAAAAGCATTTACACTCGCATGATGTAAAATTTATGCGCACAAGATCTGATAACTTTTTCATCAGAAACAACCCCGTAAGTCTTTTATTTGGGGGACTTATGTATACCTATCAACGCTTTATTTCTCCCCAATTGCCCTCCGAATGCCTGTATGTGCATAATTGCTCAAATTTTAGCAGAGATCTGATTTACCGGTATGGATTGGTTAAGGGTATCTTTACAACTTCGGACAGACTTATGCGTTGCAACCGAATCTCTGCATTGGATGTGCATCCATTGATGATAGATGAAAACAGCGGGAAAGTCAGAGAAGAAACTGATGTTTATAAATAGGCATAATGATGAAATTTACGGGTTTATGCTTTCTTCTTTTCTTTCTTTTGCAAAACAATATGACTGTTTTTGCGCAAACAGAAGAAGAAATAAGCAAAGAACTCAAATTTATTAACCATTTGCTTGGCAGGCAGAATAATGATGAAGCCCTGTTTCTGCTCGAAAATCTCCAATCAGATAACTCTTTACAGCAGGATACTATATATTACCTTACAGGATGGACGCTGTATAACCAAAAAGCCCTGGAAGCTTCAGCCTGGTATCTTGCAATGGTAAGCAGGGAAAGCTCATGGTTTGAGAAGTCAAATTTCTTTGCAGCATATAATCTTACCTACCTTGGGGAAAGAGAAAAATCATTGGCACGATTAAATCTTTTTGATGACAACTTTTCAAGGGAAATAATAGAAATGAAGAACTTTCAACTGGCAGGCATATCACTTTTGGACAGGCGGTTGGACGATTTTCAGAGATACTCTGCCGGCTTCACAGGTAAATTGAGTTTTATGGCTGCAGAAGAAGAAAAACTGGTCAATTATTATGAAAGGATTAAGAGTGCCCCAAATCGCTCTCCTTTTCTGGCAGGACTCATGTCGGCAGCAGTGCCGGGTATGGGTAGAATATATGCAGGAAAAACTGCTGAAGGTATTGCCGGTTTTTTATATGTAGGTGCAATGCTTGCAGCAACTTACGATTTTTATAACAGGCTGGGCAGCAGCAATCCTTTTTTTCTTATTTCAGCAGGATTATCCGGAATTTTTTATATTGGTAATATATGGGGCAGTGTTATTTCTGTTCAACGGGTCAAAAATGAATTTAACTATGAAATGGATCAGCGTATTTTGCTTGATATTCATATCCCTCTGCGTAAACTTTTCCCATGAAACCAGAGCCGAAAGTCAGGTTGAGAAGTTTATAAAAGAGGCTGAAGAATTATTCGTTCAGGGTAATTTTTTTGAGGCAGCCATTGCTTTTGAAAGGGCATATTTTTTTTCAGGAGATGCCAGGCAAAGGATGGAAGCAAATCTGGGAAGAGCTCAGGCGCTGAAACAAAGGGGAGACTTTTCGAAAGCAAGAAGAGACTTGCAACGTTCAGCACATTTGAGCCGGTTTCCTGAACTGCACCGGCAGATTTTGTATGAAATGGCTTTTTGTGATTATATGTCAGCAAATTATTCTTCAGCAATCGGTGTTTTAGGGCAAATTCAACATTTTTATCCCGAATTCTATGATTCGCCGCCTGTGATGCTCCTTTATTCGCTGGCCGCAATTATGTCTGAGGATTGGGACCTTGCCCGGGATAAAACCATTGAATTGTTGCTGTTAAATCAGTTTGAGCCACAAAAAGCAGATAGCCTGATGGGTAAACTAGACATATTTTTTTGTGAATGCAGTGTGCCTGAAAAAAGGTCTCCTGACAGGGCGGCTAAGCTATCTACTTTTCTTCCCGGAACAGGACACTTTTATGCCGGTTATCCGGGGAAAGGACTTCTGAACGCCGGCTCTCAAATCACCTCACTGGGACTTGCCGGTTATATGGCATGGAGCAACTTATATATCAGTGGCTTTGTAATTGGCCTGGGAATGTTTCAGTCCTTTTATTTTGGAGGCATCAGGCAGGCTGAATATCTTGCACAACAGGGAAATCTTAATAGAATGGCAGCTCACAAGGAATTGCTGAAAGATTTTGTTTTAGATTTGTATCAGTTAAGTGAAGAACAAAATGTTCAAGGGTTTTAAATACTTTTTATTGTTTGTGGGTTTCATCTCATTGACAAGTGGAAATTGTCCTTTACAGGCAAATCCTGTTAAAAGCGATGCTCAAAAGGCTATGATTACTTTGTATAATTTCCAATTCCAGGTATCTGATTCAATTATCAGGCGCATGGAGAAAAACTTTCCTGAACATTACATGTCCCATTTGATGAGGGCTCAGTATTATTGGTGGCAGATTATCAGTAATGATTTGGATTTACTGCAACAAAAAAACTATCAGGCAAGCCTTGTAAAAGCCGAGAGCCTCGCGAAAGAATTGGTTAAAACAAAAAACTACAATTATAACGATGTTTTTCAATTCATAAACCTGTATGCTTTAAAAGCCCGGATTGAACTTATGAATTCAGAATATTTAAGGGCATTAAGGCATATGAGAAACTGCACAGATTATCTTGAATTATCCCTTGGAAGAGAGAATATTCATCCGGATTTTTATCTTACATCCGGACTTTATAACTACATGGCCGATTATGGAAGCCGAAGGTATCCCTTTCTGATGGTTTATGCTTTGTTTTATCCAAGGGGAGATATGCAAAAAGGTTTAGAACAATTAAAAGCGGCTACTCATAGCAATAACATAGTCATAAAGACAGAAGCGCATTATTTTCTTATGAAAATATTTCTTGAATTGGAGCAGGATTTTTCTCAGGCTTTGCAGCATGCTGCATGGCTGGTCGGTGAATATCCCGAAAATCTTATTTATCTCTTCCATTATCATGAAATATTACTCTTGCTCGAAAAAAATGAACTTGCTGTTGAAATAAGAAAAGATTTTTTGGAACTTCTTAATAATAATAAGCAGCTCAGCTTCAGTCAGAGAAAATACTTCCAGGCTCTATTATAAAAAAAGCTTCCGGTGGTATGCCGAAAGCTTTTTTAATTCTCAAATGAATTCTTTGTTTACCACATAAAAAACCTGGGATTATCGATATATTGACTTATATCGTTATTTACCAGACCTATTAAAAGCATAATCCAGTCGATGGTTGCCACAATACCACAACCTCCCAGTGTAAGGATATAGCCAACAATGGTACCCGTGGATGTGCCAAGGTAAGCCCTGTGGATACCAAGATAACCTAAAAACCAGCTTAACAGAAATGCTACAAGCGGATCCTTGTCTTGTTCAAAAAACGTTTGATTGGCATAACCCATATCTGCCAACGGAGCCATAGGTGATGTAGAATTCAAGTCAACCAGTTCAGCCCGGGCAAACATTTCGTCAATAGCTGCATTGTCAAGGTGATAGGATGTTCCGGCTTGTGTAGCAGAAATTCCCAGAAAGACAACAATCAATAATGTCCATAATTTTTTCATAAGCAAATAGTTTTTGTTAATATAACGTAAAAAGCTTTGAAAGCTCTGCAAAAATATAAAATAATATATCAATTGCAACTATTTTGTTGATAAATGCTGAACTTAAGATGAGTTCATAAATAATATGTAAATGTAAGAAGGAGTAAAGTCATATATAATATTGAAAACTTAAAAAAATCAGAATAAAAAAAGCGCCTGTTATAAGGCGCTTAATAGAAAATGCAGTTCAATCTTGTTATTTCTTTTCTTTTCTGAAACACATAAACCAATCCAGGCAATAGGTATTTTCATCCTGACTTTCTACCCTTTCTTTTGCGGTACCACATGATCCAGGAGGAGGAATAATGACATCATCACCAGGTTGCCAGTTGGCAGGTGTTGCGATCTGCTCTTTGTCAGCTTTCTGCATGGCAATGATCATTCTCTTGATTTCATCCATGTTACGGCCGGTGCTTAAGGGATAATAAAGGATTGCACGAACCTTTGCCTCAGGATCCATAATGAATACGGCACGCACAGCTTGAGTGGTAGAGGCATTGGGTTGTACCATGCCAAATTTCCTGGAGACATCCATTTTTAAATCTTCAATAACAGGAAAATTAACCTCAACATTTTTCATTCCCTTGAACTCAATTTTTTCCTTTATAGTCCTCAACCAGGCAATGTGAGCATAGATGCTGTCAATTGACAAACCAATAAGCTCGGTATTCAGCTTGCGAAATTCTTCCTGCATTACGGCAAAGGTCATAAATTCGGTGGTGCACACCGGGGTAAAATCAGCAGGATGGCTAAACAATATCACCCACTTACCTTTATAATCCTCCGGAAAATTCAAAGGACCCATTGTGGTTTTGGCTTTAAACGATGGAGCCGGGTCGCCAATCAATGGTAATCTTACTACTTCCTGTTCTTGCATAACTTTGTTTTCCATTTCTTTATTTTTTATAGTTAAACAATAATATTGAAATTAGAAATTCTTTAAAAAATTTTACAAAATTATTTTTACCTTTTTAAAGAATAATAAAATTTAACGGTTAATAAAGTTGAAAGTTCAAAAGGTGTAAATAAATAAACAATGCTGTTTATAAGGTAGGATAAAAGGCATCTTCAATATGATGGATCTTGTGTTCAAGTCCATTGGTTAATACAGAAATGATGTCGAACCGGGTTTCTACATCCAGGTCTTTCTCTAAAATATAACGGTTTGCTGCCCGAATGAGATTCTTTTGTTTAGATTTAGTTACAAATTCCTCGGGCTCACCAAAATAATTGGTGCTCCTGGTTTTTACTTCAGCAATTACAAGGACATCATTTTTAATTGCAATAATGTCAATCTCAAGTGAACCTTTTCTCCAGTTGGTTTCAAGTATTTTGTAGCCTTTACTTACAAAGTGCTGCACGGCTAGTAACTCGCCACTTTTACCAAGTTCATGGAATTCTGCCATATTTCCTTTTTCTTCTGAAGTAAATTATTTCAATAAAATAAGGTGTAACTAAAAGATTATGTTTTTATATCCTGTTCGCAACTTTTTCTGCTAAAGATAAAATTACATAAAAAATGATAATAATGGAAATGGCATACCACTGAAACAGAAGTATTAGCAGTATGCTGAAAACAAGAAAAATATATCGTATAAGATTTTCTTTGATTTTAAACGATTTAAGCTTTAAGGAAAAAAGTGGTAAAGATGAAATAAGAAGATAAGATAATACAGCAATAAGTATAAGCAATGCCAACTTATTATTTAGCAAAGCAAAAAACAACGGATGCAAAAAATACGTTTCGTTACCATAATAAACAGCAAATGGCAGGGAGACAATAAATATAGCATTTGCAGGTGTAGGTAATCCTATAAAACTTTCCGATTGTTTTTGGTCAAGATTGAATTTTGCAAGTCGCAAAGCAGAAAACAATGTAACAAAAAATGCCACAAAAGGAAGTATATCCATATGATGCACAATTACCGCAATATTTCCATGGGCTTCCTGCAATAGCCTCAATAAAACAATAGAAGGAGCAAAACCAAAGCTGATAAGGTCGGCTAGTGAATCCAGTTCCTTGCCAATTTCGCTGTAAGCATTGAGTAATCTGGCAACTGTGCCATCTAAAAAATCAAGCATTGCAGCAATGCCCACAAAAATTGCTGCCAGATGAAATAATCCTTCAAATGCAAAAAATACAGCAATACTGCCGGATAAAATGTTTAGACAGGTAATAACATTGGGAATATTTTGTTTTATTTGCATACCACTTTTGTTTAATGGTTTTGATTTGATTCTTTTTGGATGTTGCTAGTTTTAATTATTTTTGATGTGATTTACTTTACAGCTTATGGATGCCCGTGAATTTGATAAATATCCACTGAAAGAGAAGGTATACCTGGTTTTTGAGCATGGTAATGAAATTGCTGTAAGAAAGTTTCTGTACTTCGATATCAAATTATATACTTTATTTGGTTTTTTTGCTGAAGTATGGTATGTGCCCACCAATAATAAAATTGAAAAAGTCGAAACCCTAACCACTGACGAAATTTTAAGCCTTTATAAAAACGAATTTGACATTTCTGAGCTATTAAAATAACTCTCTGTAAAATTAGGCTTTTTCAATTAACTGTTTTCAATCCAATGATTATTTGCTTCCCGGAATTAAATCCATTTAAGAAGATTCCTAATTGCCAAATATTATTATTTTTGGCCGTTTCATATTTTACAAATGTAATTACTTTCATAACTAAATATTACTGTTATGCAAAACAATCTCCGGTTTCTTAAAAACTTTCTAATTTCGATTTTTATCTTTTCAGGCATTTATTTTTCGAGTGATAGCATATATTCACAAATTAAAATTGAAGAAATCTGGCAAGAGCGAAAATTTGTCCCACGCTCAATCCGGCTTGGGAAAAGCATGATGGACGGAGAGCATTATACAAGGGTGGAAAATAATCATAAAATTAATAAATATGAATACAGTTCAGGTGAATTTGTAAAAACTATTATTGACATTGATGGGATGTTAAGAGATACAGAAGGTAACACTCCCAAAATAGATAATTATTTTTTCAGTCCGGTAGAGGATAAGCTACTGCTTGCTTTCAACACTCAGTCCATATACAGGTATTCTTCCATATCTGAGTTTTTTGTTTACGATTTGGATAGTCAGATTTTGATGCCCCTTTCTGAGAATGGCATGCAGAGAATACCTCATTTTTCTCCCGATGGAAACAGAGTCGCCTTCGTACGAGATAATAATATTTTCGTGATGGACCTTTTATCAGGTCATGAAGCACAAATAACTCATGATGGCAGGCATAATGAAATAATTAATGGTACTACCGACTGGGTCTATGAAGAAGAATTTGGTTTTACAATTGGATTTCAATGGTCACCTGATGGCAACAAGATTGCATTTTATCGCTTTGATGAAACTCATGTGAAAGAGTTTATGATGCTAATTTATGGATACTTATACCCATATGAATACAGATTTAAATATCCCAAAGCCGGGGAAGAAAATGCCCATGTAACTATTCATATTTATGATTTCAAATCAAATTCGATTTTAAAGATAGATACCGGTGAGGAAACAGACATCTATATTCCCCGGATTAAATGGACACAAGACCCAGGTCAACTGGCTGTATTCAGAATGAATAGATTGCAAAACCTCCTGGAAATATTGCTGGCAGATGCAGAAACCGGCCAGACAAAACTTATGTATGAAGAAAAAAACAAATATTATATTGATATTACGGATGATCTGACTTTTATACAAGACGGAAAAACATTTATTATCTCCAGTGAAAAAGACGGTTTTAACCACCTGTATCATTATAATATGAATGGAACTCAGGTAACACAAATTACACAAGGTAATTGGGAAGTTTCGAAATTTCTGGGAATTGATGAGAAAAATAAACTGATATATTTTACATCAAGTAAGGAAAACCCTAAAGAACGGCATTTATTCTCAATAGGGCTGGATGGTAATAATTTAATAAAACTGACAACTGAAAAGGGTTATCATGATCCCTCTTTTTCGGAAAACTTCAGATATTTTATCAATAATCATTCACGCATACAAACACCCCCTGTATATACTATTCATACAGCTGATGGTTCAAAAATCAGGTTGCTTGAAGACAATGCAGATTTAAAAAATACCATTGCTGATTATGGATTTGTTGTCCCGGAATTCTTTACCATCCCTATTAATGATGATACTGAATTAAATGCCTGGATGATGAAGCCCTCTGATTTTTCCCCCGAAAAGGAATATCCATTATTTATGTATGCATATGGTGGTCCGGGCTCACAGAGAGTTACCCACAGATGGAATGCTTTTAACGGAGCATGGTTTCAGATGCTTACACAAATGGGTTATATTGTGGTTTCAGTTGATAACAGAGGTACCGGTGCCAGAGGCGAAGAATTTAAGAAAATGACCTACCTGCAATTGGGGAAGTATGAGACCCTTGATCAGATTGAAGCTGCCCGGTATCTTTCTGAGAAAAGCTATATAGATAAAAATAATATAGCAATTTTCGGCTGGAGCTACGGTGGTTATATTTCTTCGTTAGCTATTGCATGGGGCTCGGATGTTTTCTCAGCTGCCATTGCAGTAGCACCGGTTACCAACTGGCGATTTTATGATACAATTTATACAGAAAGATATATGCGAACTCCGCAGGAGAACCCTGACGGTTATGATGATAACTCACCCATAAATCATGTTGATAAAATTAATGGAGCCTACTTGCTTGTGCACGGTTCGGCTGACGATAATGTTCATTATCAAAACACGATGGAAATGGCTAAAGCACTTATCGAGGCTGATGTGGATTTTGAAATGATGATATATCCCAATCATAATCATGGTATTTCAGGTGGGAATGCACGTTTGCATCTTTACAGATATATGACAGATTTCCTTGAAAGGAAACTGAAGCAATAATTTTTTCAATTTATTTTTGATTAATAAAAATGTATTTGTAATTTTGCAGCCCGTTTGATTAAAAGTAAAAACAAAATAATAATAAAATTTATTTTTGAATATTATATATAAAAGAGGTAAGCATGATAATTGTTCCCATGAAGGAAGGCGAAAATATTGACAGAGCCTTAAAGAAACTAAAGAGAAAATTTGAGAAAACCGGTATTTTGAAAGAATTGCGTGAAAGACAAAAATTCACCAAACCTTCGGTAATTCGTCGTGAACAAAAAATCAAGGCAAAATACATTCAAAGACTTAAAGATGAGGCTGACGCCTAGTTAACTCTTTTTAGGATAAACAATATAAGGAAGAAACTTTTGTTTAATTATTATCATTTTATTGGTAAATTAGCAAAAGTTTCTTCTTTTTTATATGGAATTACAGGAGTTTATCAATCATCTTCAATTTGAAAAGCGATTTTCCCCGCATACATTGCAAAGCTATACAACCGACCTCAATCAGTTTTCAGATTTCATTTTAAATGAATATGATGTAATTCCGGCACAAGCAACTTCTTCTCATATACGGGCCTGGTTATCAGGTTTGATGTCATCAGGTTTAACAGGTAAAAGTGTAAAGCGTAAAATTTCTTCACTGAAATCCTTTTACCGGTATCTGGAGTCGGAAAGAGATTTGACAGAAAATCCAATGATAAAAGTATCAGCACCCAGGATATCTAAAAAACTTCCGGTATTTATTTCAGAAGAAAAAATGCAAACGCTCTTTGAAGAAATGAACTTTTCGCAGGATTTTGCAGGAATAAGAAACCGGTTGATATTGGAAATGTTTTATGCAACAGGAATGCGACTTTCCGAGCTGGTAAGTTTAAAACACAAAGATGTTGATGTTTCAGATTTACAGATAAAAGTAACAGGAAAGGGAAATAAGGAAAGAATTATACCCATGCTAAGACCATTGGCTGATACGTATAAAAGATATGTTTCTGCGAAACAGGAGATTTTTGGATTTAATATCACAGATGCGGTTTTTGTAACCGACAAAGGCAAAAAAATTTACCACAAGTTTGTTTATCGTGTAGTAAATTCCTACCTTAGTAGGCACACCTCCGCAGGTAAGCGGAGCCCACATGTTTTACGACACAGTTTTGCAACTCATATGTTAAATCAAGGAGCCGATATCAATGCAATAAAGGAAATTTTAGGGCATTCAAGCCTGAGTGCCACCGAAGTTTATACGCATAGTACGGCAGAAAAGTTAAAATCAATATATAAACAAGCCCATCCAAAGGCTTAAATGTGGAGGATTTATTATGAAAATTACAATTAGTTCATTGCATTTCAAATCTGATATCAAACTGGAAAACTTTGTTCGCGAAAAGGTTACAAAAGTAAGTAACTTATTTGATGGAGTTATCGGCAGTGATGTTACACTCAAATTGGATCAATCTTCAACAAATGAAAATAAAATTGCTGAGATCCGGATTCAAATACCCGGCAATGATCTTTTTGCAAAAAAACAGGCCAAAAGTTTCGAGGAAGCAGTTGACAATGCGGTTGATGCCCTCAGAAAGCAAATTACCCGTCATAAACAAAAAGTAAAGGGCTTGTAAAAGCATGATAAATATTGGGTTTTGCCAATTTCCTAAAAAAAAGAAATAAATTTTTGGTAGTTTTTAAATCTTTCGTACATTTGCAGACCTTTTTAAAAGGTCTGCTTTTTTTATGCTCTTTGAATGAATATTAGCACTAAGTTGCTGTATTATAGCAGAAAAAGATTTGCCGATGTAGCTCAGTTGGCCAGAGCATCTGATTTGTAATCAGACGGTCGGGGGTTCGAATCCCTCCATCGGCTCGTTCATAAAAGTATTGTAAACAACCCGGGGGGGTTCCAGAGCGGTCAAATGGGGCAGACTGTAAATCTGTTGGCTTTCGCCTTCGGAGGTTCGAATCCTTCCCCCCCCACTCTTTCAATCACCAGCGGAAGTAGCTCATCCGGTAGAGCGACAGCCTTCCAAGCTGTAGGTGGCGGGTTCGAGTCCCGTTTTCCGCTCAAAGGTAATATTGTGTTATACATATTGCCGACGTAGCTCAGGGGTAGAGCGCTTCCTTGGTAAGGAAGAGGTCACGGGTTCAATTCCCGTCGTTGGCTCTAGAGAGAATGGTTAAAGTAAAAGTTGAAAATTTATAGAATCCCTTTTTTAAAATTTAAACATCCAGTTAGATATGGCAAAAGAAAAATTTGTAAGAAGTAAACCGCACGTGAATATTGGAACCATTGGTCACGTTGACCACGGAAAAACCACACTCACCGCTGCAATCACACAGGTATTAGCTGAAAAAGGTTTGTCAGAAATCAGGTCTTTTGATTCTATTGACAATGCACCTGAAGAAAAAGAAAGAGGTATTACTATTAATACTGCGCACGTTGAGTATCAAACCGAAAATCGTCACTATGCTCACGTTGACTGCCCCGGACACGCTGACTATGTTAAGAACATGGTTACTGGTGCTGCCCAGATGGACGGTGCTATCCTGGTAGTTGCTGCTACTGACGGTCCTATGCCACAAACCCGCGAACATATCCTGCTTGCACGTCAGGTTGGTGTTCCTCAGCTGGTAGTGTTTATGAATAAGGTAGACCTTGTTGATGATGAAGAGTTACTCGAACTCGTTGAAATGGAGATCCGTGAACTGCTTTCATTTTATGAATTTGACGGCGATAATATTCCTGTTATTCAAGGTTCAGCTCTTGGTGGACTTAATAATGAGCCCAAATGGGTTGAAAAAATCATGGAGCTTATGGATGCTGTTGACAGCTGGATTCCTGAGCCAACCCGTGAAGTTGACAAGCCATTCCTTATGCCTGTTGAGGACGTGTTCTCAATTACAGGACGTGGAACAGTAGCTACCGGAAGAATTGAAACAGGTGTTATTCAAACAGGCGAACCCGTTGAAATTATTGGTATGGGTGCTGAGAAACTCAAGTCTGTTGTTACAGGTGTGGAAATGTTCCGCAAGATACTTGACAGAGGTGAAGCTGGTGACAATGCCGGTCTGCTTCTCAGAGGTATCGACAAGAAGGAAATCACACGTGGTATGGTTATCGTAAAGCCCGGTTCAGTAACTCCTCACCATAAGTTTAAGGCTGAGGTTTATATCCTGAAGAAAGAAGAAGGTGGTCGTCATACTCCATTCCATGATAAATATCGCCCACAGTTCTTCTTCAGAACTACTGACGTAACCGGCGAAATTTTCCTTCCCGAAGGAGTGGAAATGTGTATGCCTGGTGATAATCTTACCATCACCGTTATTCTTATCAGCGATATTGCCATGGACAAAGGTCTTAGATTCGCAATTCGTGAAGGTGGCAGAACAGTTGGTGCGGGTCAGGTAACAGAAATTCTGGAATAATACCTTCCGGATAAACAATTAAAAAAGGGAGGGCTCCTGAGTGGGCCTCCCTTTTCCTACGGGTGTAGCTCAATTGGTAGAGTAGCGGTCTCCAAAACCGTTGGTTGTGGGTTCGATTCCTACCACCCGTGCTAATAATATTAGAATGTTTGGTGTCTGGCAGGTCTTGATGTGAGCAAGACCTTAAAATACTTGAGAACATTAAATCAATTTTCAATAATGAGAAAAGTTGCAAACTATTTCAAGGAAACTTATGACGAACTTATTAACAAAGTTTCCTGGCCATCCTGGAATGATCTGCAGAATAGTGCAGTAGTTGTATCCATTGCTTCCCTTATAATCGCAGCCGTGGTTTATCTGATGGATATGGCTTTCAGCAGGGTGTTGCAGCAACTTTACAGGCTCTTTCTCTGATGTTACGGAGAAGGAACCGGATATTTACTGACTGAATGTTCTAATATTTATTCTTCTTAATCAGTAGCAAAAAACGGGAAATCAATTCCTTATTTTTAGTATGAGCGAACAAGTAAAAAAGTGGTATGTAGTCAGGGCGGTGAGTGGTAGCGAAAAGAAAGTAAAACAATACATTGAAAGCGAAATCACCCGTCTTGGATTGGAGGAATATGTATCGCAAGTACTAATTCCAATGGAAAAGGTCTATCAGGTTCGTAAAGGGAAAAAAATCAGTGCCGAGCGCAATTATTTTCCCGGTTACGTTTTGATTGAAGCTATCCTGTCAGGAGAGATACCCCACATTATCCGCACGGTGCCAGGCGTACTCGGTTTTCTGGGTTCAGCTGGTGAACCGGTACCATTAAGAGAGCATGAAGTGAATCGTATTCTTGGTAAAGTGGATGAACTCTCTGAAAAGGATGAGGAACTTAATGTTCCTTTTATTGTGGGAGAAACCGTAAAGGTAACCGACGGTCCCTTCAGCAGTTTTACCGGAGTGATAGAAGAGATCAACGAAGAAAAGAAAAAACTCAAGGTAATGGTGAAGATATTTGGTCGGAAAACACCATTGGAACTTAGCTTTATGCAAGTAGAGAAGGAATAGGTTTTTCAAGGTTATTGATTAATCTTGATCCCCTTTATACTAAAAAATAATTTAAAATGGCAAAAGAAGTTAGTGCTCTTATAAAACTGCAAATCAAAGGAGGAGCTGCCAATCCATCACCACCTGTTGGCCCTGCATTGGGTGCAAAAGGTGTGAATATTATGGAATTTTGCAAGCAGTTTAATGCCCGTACACAGGATAAAGCAGGAAAGGTTATTCCCGTTATTATCACTGTTTACAAGGATAAATCCTTTGTGTTTATTATTAAGACGCCCCCTGTAGCAGTGCAGTTGAGAGAAGCTGCCAAAATCAAATCGGGATCAGCTGAACCAAATCGTACCAAAGTCGCAACCATTACATGGGACCAGGTACGTACCATAGCTGAAGATAAAATGCCTGATTTGAACTGCTTCACAGTAGAGTCGGCCATGAGAATGGTTGCCGGAACTGCACGCAGTATGGGTATACGGATTAAAGGAAATCCTCCATTTTAAACCTTTATTCCTGTAAGGGCAATTAAAAGGTTGTTTAATTAAAATCAAAGCTTAACGGAATCTTAAAATGGCTAAATTAACGAAAAACCAAAAAGAAGCTTTAGCTAAATTTGATAAGAATGCTGTCTATTCTTTAGTTGATGCGGCTGATGTTGTCAAAAACATTACTTACACAAAGTTTGATGCTTCAGTTGACATTGATGTCAGGTTGGGAGTTGATCCGCGTAAAGCCAATCAAATGGTACGTGGTGTTGTAACTCTGCCTCATGGAACAGGAAAAACAGTACGGGTACTTGTACTTTGTACACCCGATAAAGAAGAAGAAGCTAAAGCTGCCGGAGCTGATTACGTAGGTTTGGATGAATACATTGATAAAATCAAAGGTGGATGGACAGACGTAGATGTGGTAATTACCATGCCCAGTGTTATGCCCAAAGTGGGCGCCCTGGGTCGTGTTCTGGGACCGCGTGGTCTGATGCCTAACCCCAAAGCCGGTACTGTTACCATGGATATTGGCAAGGCGGTTCAGGATGTGAAAGGTGGTAAAATTGATTTTAAAGTGGATAAATATGGTATTGTTCATGCTTCCATCGGTAAAGTTTCCTTTGAAAAGGAAAAACTGATTGACAATGCCAAGGAACTTATCCAAACTATAATCAGACTAAAACCTGCTGCAGCAAAAGGCACATATGTTCGAAGCATATTCATGTCAAGTACTATGAGCCCGGGTATTGCAGTAGATCCTAAATCAGTTACTTTATAAACCCTTAGGTTATGTCCTTTAAAGGCTCTAGCCTAAAAGATGGTGAAACTTATGAGAAAAGAAGATAAATTTCAGGTTATTGAGTCGCTCACTGAAAAGCTGGCAAATAACGAAGTTTTTTATCTGACAGATACTTCTGAACTGGATGTTGAAACTGTCAACAAGCTTAGAAGACTCTGCTTTAAACGGAATGTTTCTATGCAAGTGGTTAAAAACACATTGCTAAGGAAAGCCATGGAGAAATCCGGAAAGGATTTTGAGCGCCTCTATGATATTATGAAAGGCGCTACATCTCTGATGGTTTCCGATACCGGAAATATTCCTGCCAAGCTGATAAAAGAATTTCGCAAATCCAGCCCAAAGCCCATCCTTAAAGGTGCTTACGTTCAAGAATCAATCTATATTGGTGATGACCAACTTGATATTCTTGAAAGCATCAAATCTAAGGAAGAGCTTATCGGTGATATCATTGGCTTGCTTCAATCACCTGCTAAGAATGTTATTTCCGCCCTTCAATCAGGCGGTAATACCCTTTCAGGTGTATTAAAAACTCTTTCCGAAAAGGAATAATAGCCTAAAAATTTAAAAAATCAAATAAACAGATTAGAAACCCTATTAAAAATCAATAAAAATGGCAGATTTAAAATCTTTCGCAGAACAATTAGTTAATCTTACTGTTAAAGAGGTTAATGAGTTGGCACAAATTTTAAAAGACGAATATGGCATTGAACCTGCAGCTGCTCCTGTAGCTGTGGCCGCCGCAGCTGGTGGTGCTGAAGGTGCTGCTGCTGCAGAGGAACAAACTGAGTTTGATGTAATACTCAAAGCAGCCGGAGCCTCCAAGCTGGCCGTTGTTAAACTGGTAAAAGAACTAACCAGCCTCGGACTCAAAGAAGCTAAAGAATTGGTTGATAGTGCTCCAAAAGCCATCAAAGAGCAAATCACCAAAGAAGAAGCTGAAACTCTGAAAAAACAATTGGAAGAAGCTGGCGCAGAGGTTGAGATAAAGTAACTTTATTCAATCCCAAAGATTAGGCTTCTGCCGAATTTTATTCGCTGTAGAGGTCTAATCTTTATTGCTATATATATTATTTTGGTGAATATTGTTTTTATTAACAACAAACTTTCATACCTTGGCCGCAACAAACATCAACAAACAAAGAGTAAACTTCGGTTCTGTCACAAGGCATTTCCCTTATCCCGACTTTCTCGAAGTTCAAATCAAATCTTTCCAGGATTTTTTCCAATTGGAGACTACACCTGAAAATCGTAAAAATGAAGGCCTTTTTAAGGTTTTCGCAGAAAATTTCCCCATCTCTGATGCAAGGAACAATTTCGTGCTGGAGTTTCTGGATTATTTTATTGACCCTCCAAAATATACCATTCAGGAATGTATTGAAAGAGGACTTTCATACAGTGTCCCCCTTAAGGCTAAATTGAAGCTTTATTGTACCGATCCTGAACACGAAGACTTCGAAACTATAATTCAGGATGTGTATCTGGGCACCATTCCATACATGACACCTAAAGGAACATTTGTTATAAATGGTGCTGAAAGAGTAGTTGTTTCTCAGCTTCACCGGTCACCGGGTGTATTTTTCGGTACAAGCGTCCATGCAAACGGGACACAGCTTTACAGTGCAAGAATTATTCCTTTTAAAGGGTCCTGGATTGAGTTTGCTACCGACATTAATAATGTAATGTATGCTTATATTGACAGAAAGAAAAAACTTCCTGTTACCACACTTCTCAGGGCAATTGGCTTTGAAAGTGACAAAGAAATTCTTGAAATTTTTGACCTTGCTGATGAAGTTAAGGTTAGTAAAACCGGTCTGAAAAAATATGTTGGCCGTAAACTTGCGGCTCGGGTTCTCAGGTCATGGATAGAAGATTTTGTGGATGAAGATACCGGTGAAGTAGTATCTATTGAAAGAACTGAGGTTATTATTGATCGCGAAATTGTTCTTGAAAACGAACACATAGAACCCATTATCGAATCAGGTGTCAAAACTATCATTTTGCATAAAGAAGATATTAACCTGAGCGATTATGATCTCATTTATAATACTTTACAAAAAGATACAACCAACTCAGAAAAAGAAGCCGTCGAATTTATTTACCGTTTGCTTCGTAATGCTGATCCACCGGACGATGAAACCGCAAGGGGAATGATAGAGAAATTATTTTTCTCAGATAAGCGATATGATTTGGGTGATGTGGGTCGCTACAGGATCAACAGGAAGCTGAACCTTGAAACGGATATAGATATCAGGGTTCTCACAAAAGAAGATATCATTTCAATTGTTAAATATCTCATTGAATTGGTAAATGCAAAAGCTGATGTTGATGATATTGACCATTTGAGCAACCGTCGTGTTCGTACAGTAGGTGAGCAATTATATGCACAATTCGGTGTTGGTCTTGCCCGTATGGCTCGCACTATCAGGGAAAGAATGAATGTACGCGATAATGAAGTGTTTGCACCTACCGATCTTATCAACGCAAAAACACTTTCATCTGTAATTAACTCATTTTTTGGAACCAACCAGCTTTCACAGTTTATGGATCAAACCAACCCGCTTGCCGAACTTACTCACAAGAGAAGAATGTCGGCATTGGGTCCGGGGGGGTTATCAAGAGAGAGGGCAGGGTTCGAAGTTCGTGACGTACACTTTACGCATTACGGAAGATTGTGTACGATTGAAACTCCTGAAGGACCAAATATCGGACTTATATCTTCACTATGCGTGTATGCCAAAGTCAATGAACTTGGCTTTATCGAGACACCCTATTTCCCGGTTGAGAACGGTAAGGTAAACTTCAGTAATGGTCCGATTTATTTGTCGGCTGAAGAGGAAGAAGAAAATATTATAAGTCAGGCCAATGTATCAATTAAAGAGGATGGCGCCTTTTCCAGTGCAATGATTAAGGCTCGTTTTCAGGCTGATTATCCTATCGTGGAGCCTGAAAAAGTTAAACTTATGGATGTGGCACCCAACCAGATTGCTTCCATTGCAGCATCATTAATCCCATTTCTTGAGCATGATGATGCCAACCGTGCCTTGATGGGAAGTAATATGATGCGCCAGGCGGTTCCGTTGCTAAACCCTGAAACACCAATTGTAGGTACAGGTCTTGAATCAAAAGTGGCTGAAGACTCCAGAGTGTTGATTCATGCAGAAGGAACCGGAGTGGTTGAGTATATAGATGCTGAAGAAATCGTAATTCGTTATTCAAGAAATGACGAAGAAAAACTGGTCAGTTTTGACGATGACGTCAGGGTCTATAAACTCATTAAATTTGCCAAAACCAACCAGAATACATGTATCAATCTCAGGCCAACCGTATCCAGGGGGCAGAGAGTTGTTAAAGGACAATTGTTATGTGAAGGTTATGCCACCAAAGAAGGTGAACTTGCCATTGGACGTAACCTTAAGGTTGCTTTCATGCCCTGGAAAGGATATAATTTTGAAGATGCTATTGTTGTGTCTGAAAAAATTGTAAGAGATGATATCTTTACATCTATTCATATTGAAGAGTTTTCGCTTGACGTAAGAGATACAAAAAGAGGTGTGGAAGAACTCACAAGCGATATACCCAATGTAAGTGCCGAAGCAATTAAAGACCTGGATGAATATGGTTTGATTCGCATTGGTGCAGAAGTGAATGAAGGAGATATTCTCATAGGAAAAATCACTCCGAAAGGTGAAACCGATCCTACACCGGAGGAGAAGCTTCTTCGTGCCATATTTGGTGATAAGGCAGGTGATGTTAAGGATGCTTCTTTGAAAGCACCACCTGCAACCAAAGGTGTAGTTATTGACAAGAGGCTATTCTCAAGGGTTTTCAAAGATAAGAAAGCAAAAACCAAAGAGCGTATCATTATTGATAAGCTGGATGAAGAATTTAACAGTGAAATAGCCGAGCTTAAAGCAAAGCTGGTTGATAAACTCATCGTTCTGGTTAGTGGTAAAACTTCGCAGGGGGTAAGTAATAGTCTGAAAGAAGTAGTTGTGCCAAAAGGCACCAAATTCACACAAAAACTTTTACAGACTTTGGATTACTCCATAGTTAACCCCAATAACTGGACAACTGATAAACAAAAGAATGAGCTTATCAAAGAGTTGCTACACAACTACTCCATAAAATATAAGGATATCCTTGGTACCTACAACCGCCGCAAATTTACGGCTACTGTTGGTGATGAGCTTCCTACCGGTATTGTGCAGCTTGCCAAGATCTACCTTGCCAAAAAACGTAAACTCAAAGTGGGCGATAAAATGGCAGGACGTCATGGTAACAAGGGTATAGTAGCGCGTATTGTAAGACAGGAAGATATGCCATTCCTTGAAGATGGAACTCCTGTTGACATAGTTCTCAATCCTTTGGGTGTACCCTCAAGGATGAACCTGGGTCAGATTTACGAAACCGTTCTGGGCTGGGCCGGCCAGGTTTTGGGAGAAAAATATGCAACTCCCATTTTTGACGGGGCAAATATAGATCAGATCAATGAGCTGATGCGTAAAGCCAATTTGCCTGAAAACGGTAAAGTATATCTTTATGATGGTGGTACCGGCGAACGATTTGACCAGCCGGCTACAGTTGGTATTATCTATATGCTTAAACTGGGGCACATGGTAGATGACAAAATGCATGCCCGCTCTATCGGACCCTATTCGCTCATTACGCAGCAACCTCTTGGAGGTAAAGCCCAGTTTGGTGGTCAGCGTTTTGGTGAAATGGAGGTTTGGGCTCTTGAAGCATTTGGTGCCGCTAATATACTCCAGGAAATACTTACTGTTAAGTCTGATGACGTAATTGGCCGGGCTAAAGCTTATGAAACCATTGTTAAGGGTGATAATTTACCAACTCCGGGTGTTCCTGAGTCATTCAATGTGCTTGTTCATGAGCTCAGAGGACTTGGCCTCGATATAAAATTTGAATAAAACCACTACTTCCTCAGGGCAATTTATTGTGCCCTGCAGGGAGTTTACTGAAAGAGTTTTCTCTTGAAATATTTTTTTGACCTGCATTTTTCAACAATATCAACTTTCTTTCTATGGCTTTCAGAAAAGAATCCAACGTAAAAAGCAATTTTTCTCAGATTACCATTAGCCTGGCTTCACCTGAATCCGTTCTTGAACGGTCGCATGGTGAGGTTTTGAAGCCCGAAACCATTAATTATCGTACATATAAGCCCGAACGCGACGGCTTATTTTGTGAAAGGATTTTCGGACCGGTAAAAGACTGGGAATGCCACTGTGGTAAATACAAGCGTATTCGTTATAAAGGCATCGTTTGCGATCGCTGCGGTGTTGAAGTTACCGAAAAAAAGGTAAGAAGGGAAAGAATGGGACATATTAAACTGGTTGTTCCTGTGGCCCATATCTGGTTTTTCCGCTCTCTTCCCAATAAAATCGGTTATCTTCTTGGGTTACCCTCTAAAAAACTTGACCAGATCATTTACTACGAAAGGTATGTGATTGTCAATCCGGGCGTAAAGTCTGACGAATTAAATTACCTTGATTTTCTTACAGAAGAGGAATATTTTAATATTTTGGAAACACTTCCTAAAGATAACCAGCTTTTGGAAAATGATGATCCCAACAAATTCATAGCAATGATGGGTGCAGAGGCTCTCAAAGAGTTGCTTCAGCGTTTGGATCTCGACCAGTTATCTTACGATTTAAGGCATAAGGCCAATACTGAAACTTCACAGCAAAGAAAGGCGGATGCTCTGAAACGATTACAGGTTGTGGAAGCTTTCCGTGAAGCAAACTCACGTATGGAAAACAAGGCTGAGTGGATGATTGTAGATGTTGTACCGGTAATTCCACCCGAACTGAGACCTCTGGTACCTCTGGATGGCGGAAGATTTGCCACAAGCGACCTTAATGACTTGTACCGTAGAGTCATCATACGCAACAACAGGTTAAAAAGGCTGATAGAGATCAAAGCTCCGGATGTTATCTTACGTAATGAAAAACGTATGTTGCAGGAAGCTGTTGACTCTCTTTTTGATAATTCACGTAAAACCAATGCAGTAAAAACTGAATCAAACCGCCCGCTTAAGTCCTTGAGCGATAGTTTGAAAGGCAAGCAGGGACGTTTTCGTCAGAATCTTTTGGGTAAAAGGGTTGACTACTCTGCCCGTTCAGTGATTGTTGTTGGTCCTGAGTTGAAACTACACGAATGTGGTATACCCAAAGAAATGGCATCAGAACTTTTCAAGCCTTTTATTATAAGGAAAATGCTTGAAAGGGGTATTGTAAAAACTGTAAAATCAGCCAAGAAAATTGTTGACAGAAAAGATCCTGTTGTATGGGATATCCTTGAGAATGTTCTCAAAGGTCACCCAGTATTACTTAACCGTGCACCTACACTGCACCGTTTGGGTATCCAGGCTTTTCAGCCTAAGCTGATTGAAGGAAAAGCAATTCAGTTGCATCCATTGGTATGTACTGCTTTTAATGCTGACTTTGATGGCGACCAGATGGCCGTTCACGTACCACTGGGCAATGCAGCCATACTGGAAGCACAACTGCTGATGCTGGCTTCGCATAATATATTAAATCCTGCAAACGGTGCTCCAATTGCTGTTCCATCGCAGGATATGGTTTTGGGTCTGTATTATATGACCAAGGCAAGAAAAAATACTCCGGAGTTCCCAATGAGAGGTGAAGGACTTACTTTCTATGGTCCGGAGGAAGTTATGATTGCATACAATGAAAGAGCTATAAATCTTCATACTATTATTAAGGTTAAGGCAAAAGTACTGGAAAAAGGCCAGTTGGTTGAAAGAATTATTGAAACCACAACGGGAAGAGTTCTTTTCAATGAAGTTGTACCTGAAGAATATGGATTTATTAATCAGTTGCTTACCAAAAAAGCCCTTAGGGATATTATTGGTGGTATTATGAAAACCACTGGTATTGCACGTACCTCTCAGTTCCTTGATGATATCAAAGACCTGGGCTTTTACATGGCATTCAGAGGAGGCCTTTCGTTCAATCTCGGAGATATTATTGTTCCTGAAGAAAAGAAAATCCTCATTGATGATGCAAACAACCAGGTAGATGAAGTAAGAGGTAACTACAGTATGGGTTTCATTACCAACAATGAAAGATATAATCAGATTATTGATATCTGGACGCATACCAATGCCAAGCTTACCAAAGTTTTGATTGACAAAACCACGTCTGACAACCAGGGGTTCAATCCGGTCTATATGATGCTTGACTCTGGTGCACGGGGTTCAAAGGAACAGATTCGTCAGCTTTCCGGTATGAGGGGTCTGATGGCAAAACCGCAGAAATCCGGAGCCAAAGGTGGTGAAATTATCGAAAACCCTATTCTTTCCAACTTTAAAGAAGGACTTTCCGTTCTCGAGTACTTCATTTCCACTCACGGTGCCAGAAAGGGTCTTGCTGATACAGCGCTAAAGACTGCAGATGCAGGTTATCTGACCAGAAGGTTAGTTGATGTTTCACAGGATGTAATTATTACAGAAACCGATTGCGGCACATTACGTGGTTTAACAGCTACTGCACTGAAAAATAATGAAGAAACAGTAGAAACCCTGTTTGACAGAATTCTGGGGAGAACAGCACTTCAGGATGTTTATCATCCAACTTCCGGTGATTTGATGGTAGGTGCAGGTGAAGAACTTAATGAGGAGATATGTCATATCATAGAAGATTCACCCATTGAAGCTGTAGAAATACGTTCTGTGCTTACCTGCGAATCAAAGCTTGGAGTTTGCGCCAAATGCTACGGGCGTAATCTTGCAACCGGACGTATGGTTCAGGCTGGTGAGGCAGTCGGTGTTATTGCTGCTCAATCCATCGGTGAACCTGGTACACAGCTTACATTACGTACATTCCACGTTGGTGGTACTGCAAGTAATATTGCTACTGCTTCCAAAATCAATGCAAAATACTCAGGTATACTTGAAATTGACGAACTAAGAGCAGTACCTTATTCAGCAGCTGATGGTCGCAATTACTTTGTTGTTATCGGACGCTCAGCTGAAATGCGTATCATTGATAAAAACACCCGTATGGTGCTTACCACACAAAATATTCCTTATGGTGCTAATTTATATGTTGAGCATGGTTCGGAAGTGGAAAGTGGTGACCTTGTTTGTGAGTGGGATCCCTACAATGCTGTTATCATCTCCGAACTTACCGGTAAAATCGTTTTTAATAATATGGTAGAAGGTGCTACTTACCGAACTGATTCAGACGAGCAAACCGGTTATTATGAAAAAGTTATTATTGAAAGTAAGGATAAAACCCGTAACCCATCTGTCAGTATAGTTAATGACGAAGGAGAAGTTTTAAAAACATATGATATGCCCGTAGGAGCGCATATTGTTGTCAGTGAAAACTCACAAATCACCACCGGTGCTATTATAGCCAAAATACCAAGAGCTATTGGCAAATCTGGCGACATTACAGGTGGTTTGCCACGTATTACCGAGTTATTTGAGGCACGCAATCCTTCAGATCCTGCGGTTGTTTCCGAAATTGATGGTGTTGTTTCTTTTGGTAAGAAGATTAAGCGAGGTAACCGTGAGGTAATAATAACATCCAAAACAGGTGATGAAAAACGATACCTTGTGCCCTTGTCAAAACAAATCCTTGCCCAGGAAAATGACTTTGTAAAAGCTGGAACACCCCTTTCCGATGGCCCCATTACACCTGCAGACATTCTTGCTATTAAAGGACCTACAGCCGTGCAGGAATATATTGTTAATGAGGTTCAGGAAGTGTACCGTATGCAGGGTGTGAAAATCAATGACAAGCACTTTGAAGTTATTGTGCGTCAGATGATGCGTAAGGTCACTATCGAAGATCCGGGTGATACCCGATTCCTGGAAAATGAAATTGTAAATAAGATTGACTTTATGGAAGAAAATGATGAGATCTTTGGCAAAAAAGTAGTCGAAGATCCTGGTGATTCCAATCTTAAGCCAGGCCAGATTATTACCGCAAGGAAGTTACGCGACGATAATTCAATGCTTAAGCGCAAGGACAAGAAAGTTATTGTTGCCCGCGATGCCCGTGGAGCTACAGCAAGGCAGCAATTGCAGGGTATTACACGCGCATCTTTGCAGACCAAGAGCTTCATTTCAGCAGCTTCATTCCAGGAAACTACCAAGGTGCTTACAGATGCTGCTGTAAACGCCAAAGTTGATACTCTTATGGGCCTCAAAGAAAATGTTATTGTAGGTCATCTGATACCAGCGGGTACAGGATTGCGCCAATACGAAAACATTATTGTAGGCTCAATGGAAGAATACAATCTTCTGATGGCTTCCAAGCAAAAAGTTGAAGCAGAAGAAGAAAATTAAATGAATTTAAGCATTTAAAACTCAAGTATTATGTCTGAAAAGAAAATGCCTCAGGGAGGCCAGCAAATCAATATTGAACTGGGAGAAGATGTAGCAGATGGTACTTATTCCAACCTGGTAATCATTACCCATAGCAATACAGAGTTTGTTCTGGACTTTTTAAGACTAATGCCCGGCGTTCCAAAAGCACGGGTGAAGTCGAGAATTGTAATGACCCCACAGCATGCCAAAAGATTGCTGAGGGCACTGAATGAAAACATTTCAAAATTTGAGGAGAAACACGGCCCCATAAAGGATAGTCCTGAAGGACCTAAAATTCCCATGAGTTTTGGAGGACCCACAGCTCAGGCATAAGTATTTAATAGGATGAAAGATTTGCCCCGGTAATTTGATTATCGGGGCATTTTTTTCTGTAATGGTTAATTTTAGTTGGTTAGAATTTTATTGCTAACAGGTATTTCGATACTCAGACTTTTTTAATACATATCTGAAACCAATTTGATTATATCATCCGGACGATCATTTTCCCATATTATCATATATTTTCCATGTCTGAGATTGTTATCCTGAAGTCTATGCATATTGTTCAGAACCTCTTCCTTGTCCGCTCCGGATAAATTGTTAACCACAAAATTGAGAATTCTTTCTATTTTTTCATCGGTAAGGTTGTCTTCATTGTTAAACTTTACAACTGCAATTGAATTTGACGGATTGTTCAAAGCAAGGTAATCATGAATGCCAAATAAAGCCATTGCAGCAATTACCAAAGGATTAGAGGGTCTGAGGAAATCTCCGTTATAACCCATGGTTTTCATTTCCATTTCTAAATCATCAAGGTTTTCCAGTCTCCCTTTACAAGAAAACAAAACAATACTGGCAAGCAGAAATACAAGGATAAACTTATTATATCTCATGGTTTGATAACTTTGAGAGTAACAGGAAGAGTTGTTCGATTGCTATAATAAAAATTGATAAGATAGATGCCCGTATCCTGTCCGGAAAAATTCACATGTAAATTATTTTCATTCAAAGCATGTATTTGTTGTACCAAACGCCCACTCAAATCATAAATCCTGAGAAAAGAAACACCTTGTAATTTTTCAATGACCAGGATATCACCACGGTTAATAAAATAAGCAGATGGAGAATCAGTGTCAATTTCAGGAAATTCAGCAGAAACCTGGCTTTCTGAAACAGTAATATAATCTTCTCTGAGTAAAGTATCTTTTCCTGTTTGGTTGATGGCAACAAGCATCACACTATACGTTCCTTCTTCAGTAAATGAAACCCTTGGTTCTGCATTTTCGTAACCAGTATCTTCATGAAAAATGACATTGTCAGGACTAAATGACCACGTATAGGTGTTGATGTCATGACCTGGGGTGCTGAGATTGATAAACTGGATTTCTTCACCCGGTTCGGCTTCAGTTATATCAGCTGCAAAATCTGCCAGTGGTGCTGCCTCAGAAGGGTCACGGTAAATATCACGATATTTTATGCGCAGCACAGGGTTATCAGGACTTGCTTCAAAAGCAGTATAACTTACTTCCAGAATCGGGATTTTTTCATTTTTGGCAAGCCAGGAATATTGAGCGGTTGTTCTTTTTACAACAAATGGTTCACCAAAGGATTCCAGAAACAGGCTGTCTGACTCATAAATGATACTTTTCAGTCTTAATGTCTCAAATTCTCCGTAGGGAGTAATAATATTGCCCCAACCATCAACCTCATTGATCCTGTATCCCTCTCGGGTAAGGCTTAGGGTGTCACCAAAGTTGGTCTGGCCAAAAAAGGAAGTGGTATCTTGATCATTGTAGTTTAAGGGAAATTTGTAAATTATGTGATTCTCAGAATATTTAAGAGGAAGGCCAAAGCCTTCAATCAATGCGAAAAAACCCAACTGGCTGTATTGACTTATTGAATTTAAATATACACTGTAAACACCGTCAAGTTCAATGTCAAAATTATCTAAAGGCAGGTCGCCCAAAGAAGATGTAGCAATTGAATTCGTACCAAAAAACAAAAGTGCCATAAGGAAATTGATGCTGCTGACAAGCTCATATTCCTCAAGCCCCTGCAACTGGTGAATCAGATTGGAAAAATCCCAAAGGAAATCTTCGCCGGTTTCAATGAAGTTATATTGCTGCGGGTTTGTGGTAAGACTGTACCTTAGTGTATCACCGGCAGATGGCATATCGTTATGATTGATAGTAATCTGCCCGGAAAGTTTGCCAGACAATATTCCGCAAATAATGAGAAGTAAAACGACTTTTTTCATTTTGGTTTGTTTTTGTGGTAAACAATAGGGATCATTAAAAAGATAAAATCAGAAACTTTCAGAAGATATCAGAGCGATTTTATTAGTTCTCTGAAAATTAAAGTCATCTTTGGCTCTGCTTCTCCTGCAGCATTTTGCACCTCATCATGAGAAGTGCCCTCTTCTCCTTCATCAAACACGGCCATGTTGGTAATTACAGAAATTCCGAAACATATCAAACCTGCATGCCGGGCAGCGATAACTTCAGGTACTGTTGACATTCCAGTAGCATCTGCGCCCAGGATACGAAACATACGGTATTCGGCAGGGGTTTCAAGTGTTGGACCTGAACTACCTATATAAACTCCTGACTGGTAATTTATGCTATTCTTTTCTGCAATTTTTTTTGCTTTCTCAATTAAACCTTTGTTATAGGTTTCACCCATTTCCGGAAATCTTGTTCCCAGGTCATCCAGGTTTTTTCCTCTCAGGGGATTATCAGGGAACATATTGATATGGTCTCTTATAATCATCAGGTTTCCGACATTGAAGGAAGGGTTTAAGCCGCCTGCTGCGTTGGAAAGAAACAAATGTGTTATTCCCAGCATTTTTAAAACCCGCACCGGAAAGACTACCTGCTGCATGGAATATCCTTCATAATAGTGAAACCTGCCTTGCATGGCTACAATATTTTTGCCTTCCAGGGTGCCAAAAATAAGTTTCCCGTCATGGCCTTCCACTGTGGATACAGGAAAATTGGGTATATCACTGTAATCAAAGCTATGTTTTACTTCAATGGATTTTACCAGACCACCCAGTCCTGAACCTAAAATAATGCCGGCAAGGGGTTTGAATCCCGTTTTTTCTTTTAAAAAATCAGCAGTTTCTTTAATCCTTTCTATCATTTTATTCTCAATTTAGTAAGTCCATATATTTGCTAAATTACTAAATTTGATGTTTTAATCCACTATTCCTTTCCATTAAATATCGGTTAAATACTTAAAATCAGATTTAAAAGTTTAAATAGCTTTGTGTATTAATCCGTAAATTTGTACGATAATCTGACTTTTTTTGAAAAGCATCCTGAATTATAATTCCAGGGTTTATTAGGAATAAGGCCTTTGAAAAGAAGTAAAACAAGTTAAAATTTGATTGTTAAAAATCAACTTCAATTAATCTGACTGTTTCAAAGAACACATATGGCACAATCATCGTTGAATAAAAAAAAGGAAATTAACGCAGATTTGATCATTCATGATGCAATGATACTTACCATGAATCCAACCCATGAGGTTTTTGCAGATGGCGCCATAGCCATTATAAATGATCGTATACTGGAAATTGGAAATACAGTTGATATCCTTGAAAAATACACTGCAAATGAAATTATTGACGGTTCCGGTAAAATGATCATGCCGGGTTTAATCAACACACACACACATGTACCTATGACAATCTTCAGAGGTTATGCCGATGATATGCCTTTGCATGAGTGGTTGTATGACTATATTTTCCCTGTTGAGTCGGAGTTTGTAAACTCTGAAAACGTGGGCCTTGGAACCAAACTTGCTTTGGCAGAAATGCTTCGCAGCGGTACTACTACTTTCAATGATATGTATTATCACATTGAAGATATTGCCAATGTGGTAGATTCTGTGGGGATGCGCGCTGTGCTTTCGGAGAGCGTAATAGATTTTCCGGCTCCCAACAGCCCCACTCCTGAAGATGGTTTGAAAACAGCTGAAGGTTTGATTAAAAAGTGGGGGAATCATCCCAGAATTACCATTTCTGTATCTGCCCATGCTCTATACAGTTGCTCACCGGAGTTAATACAAAGTGCCAAAGCCCTGGCCGATAAATACAATGTTCCTTTTAATATTCATGTTGCTGAAACTCGCAAAGAGTTTGATGCAATACTGAAAGATTTTGGATTAACTCCTGTCGGCTATCTTGATAAACTGGGAGTACTGGGTAAGAATGTCATAGCAGCCCATGGAGTTCATCTCACACCTGAAGATATCAGTATTTTGGCAGAACGCGGTGTTTCTGTTGCCCATAATCCTGAGTGCAACATGAAACTTGCCAGTGGTGTAGCTCCCGTTCCGGAGCTTTTAAAAGCCGGAGTAAAGGTGGGTTTGGGAACCGATGGAGTTGCCAGTAACAATGATCTGGATTTGTTTGACGAAATGAATACAGCAGCTATACTTCACAAACTGAATAGCAATGACCCCTCAGTGATGGATGCTCTCACTGTTGTTGAAATGGCAACTATGGGAGGCGCAAGAGTGCTGGGGATGGAAAATGAAATCGGCTCCCTTGAGCCGGGAAAAAAAGCTGATATATTAATAATTGACATGCTTCAACCTCATGCACATCCGATTTATAATATTTACTCTCTTCTTGTATATAGTATGAAAGCTGCAGATGTGGAATCTGTTATTATTGACGGAAAGTTTGTGATGCGCGATCGTAAAATACTCAACCTGGATGAAAAAGCACTTTTTGCCAGAATTGAAAATGTTGCTTTCAGGATTCGGGAGAAGAACAATCTGGTTTCCTTGCAAAAACCTGCAAAGGGTTAATCGCTGTGAGGATTTAACCGCATAGACATTTGCCGGTCAATGAGCATGAAAAGTTGAGTTGGAGAGTATTTGCGCCAGTTCAGGTCATTAAAATGCCTGCCAAAGGCAATGTAGTAATCAATATTGGCTGATTCAAACTCGCGAATTACAAAATCTCTGAAGTTAACACCGACAATCCAGCCATCTTCTATTTCATCAAACCACTCTTCATAATAGCAATCATCGGAATAATGAAAATTCAGAATGTTTTCACCCATGAGCATGAATTTCTTTATTCCCTGGTTTATCATGGGTTCAATGATATTTCTTTTCAGATACATAATATCATTATGCAGGCAGTCATTCCATTCTCCAATCATTTCTATAACGGCAAATCCTTCTTCATAATCGGAATAAAGTATTTTGATAAAAAGAGTAGGAGAGCCTATTTCATCCCATTGGGGATGAATTAAGTGGTTATAAATTGCATGGGTAAACTCAAATTCACTGTAATCCCTTCCAAAAAGGGGTGAGCGTTCATCCTCCGAAGCAATATAAACGTTTCTCCATGAGTAAAAAGGCTCAATATCGTGCATAAGCAAGTATTTTTTTAAAAATTCAGACCAAAGTGAAAACAGTATCTTCGGTTCCTTAAATTTAGGCAAATTTTCACCAACCCACAATAGATTATGGGGGTTTGCCCGAAATTTAACAGAGGTTTTAACTTTTCAGGTTTTAATCAATAGATTTTTTTTATTTCTGAATCCAGCCATCTCTGGAAGGGTGAGAAGAAGTCATCAGGTTTGATATTTAATGTGGGCAGTTTTCTTTTGGAGGGAGGCAGAGAAACTTCTTTATAAATATATGAATCATCAAATCCTGCTTTTGCAGCATCCGTGTTTTCAGCGGCATACACCAACATTGCAGGCCTGGCCCAATAGATGGCTCCCAGGCACATCGGACAAGGCTCACAGCTCGCATAAACTATACAGTCAGTTAATTGATAAGAGCTGAGGTTCTTACATGCATCACGAATAGCAACTACTTCAGCATGGGCTGTGGGGTCATTGGTTGATGTGACCTTGTTGACACCCCTACCCACAATTTCCCCATCTTTAACAACCAGTGCACCGAAAGGTCCGCCAATTCCCGTATTAACATTTCCTTTCGCCATTTTAACAGCTTCCTTAATAAACTTCTCATGTTCCTGCATAACCCAATGTTTTTATTTTATTGCGAATTTAATCATTACCCGAACAGTTTTTGCCAATTTCTGTTCATGTTTTTCAAAACTAGTAACTTTGACAATATGATAAAAGAAGAAATCCGGAAAATGATAAAAATCCGGTTTCCGGAAATTTAAAAATAACTTCAAAGTATAGTTTACTATATGAATTGGAAATCATTATTGTCAACTGAACGATTTGGTCAACATACCCAATCAGAAAGATCGGACGAAGATATACGAAGTGAATTTCAACGTGATTACGATCGGATTGTTTTCTCGTCTCCTTTTCGCCGCCTTCAAAATAAAACCCAGGTGTTTCCCCTGCCGGGGAGTGTATTTGTGCACAACCGGCTTACGCATAGTCTTGAAGTGGCAAGTGTAGGCCGCTCCCTGGGCAATATGGTTTACAAAAAGATTCAAGACAGGCTTAAGTCTGATGAAAAAAAACTTGTACGTGAAATCGACACGGTTGTTGCTGCAGCTTGTCTGGCACATGATCTGGGAAACCCTCCTTTTGGTCATAGCGGTGAAAAGGCTATTTCCCATTTTTTTGCTGATGGTGATGGAAAGAAAATAAAAGACCTGATCTCTGCTGTTGAATATGAAGACCTTGTGAGTTTTGAGGGTAATGCCAATCTTTTACGGCTGCTTACGCATCAGTTTAAGGGAAGACGCCGGGGAGGATATGCATTGACTTATGCATCACTCGGTACCATGATAAAATATCCTTATGATTCGTCCCAGTCAGGCAAAAAGAAAAAATTCGGATATTTTCAGACTGAGAAGGAAACCTTTGCCGGTATCATGTCAGTGCTGCAAATACCTGTAGTTGATAATGAAAAAGGCATCTATGCCCGACACCCTCTGGTTTATCTTGTTGAAGCAGCCGATGATATTTGCTACCAAATCATGGATCTGGAAGATGCCCAAAAACTTGATATTCTTGGCTTTGATACCGTTAAGCAACTGTTTTTGAATTTTTTTACGGGTGATTATGACAGGGAGAGCAAAATAGCACAAACTCTTACCGAAGTCACCGATCCCAACGAACAAATCGCTTTTCTCAGGGCTATGGTTATCAGCAAATTGGTTAATGCCGCTGCAGAGGTTTTTTCTCAAAATTATGAAAGTATTCTGGATGGCAGATTTGACAACAAAATACTTAAACTGATAGACCCCACATCGGCTTTATCCATGAAGGAGATTGAAGAAATAGCGTTTCATAAGGTTTATAAGCACCCTTCAGTTGTAAAGATTGAAATTTCAGGTTATAACATACTTGGTGCATTGCTAAAAGAGTTTTATCACGCTATCATCAACCCATCAGAGGATTATGCACAAAAAATTCTCTCCATGATACCTGCTCAATATCATCCTGATGAAAATCAACCCTATATACTGGCCCGGGCTGTAACAGACTTTATATCGGGGATGACTGATGTTTATGCCGTGGACCTGTACAAGCAGATTCGGGGTTTGGAGCTGCGATATGGGGTATAACCCTGGCGGAAGATAAATCGAAAATTTTACAGAGATAAATCAATTATATGGACAACTTTTCCACCATAAAAAATTTTCTTGACCAAAAATTCGAGCAATACAATTCTCCGCTGTTTATCGCTTCAGACCCCATAAGTATCCCTCACCGTTATAGCTTAAAAGAGGACAGAGAGATATCAGGCTTTCTTTCTGCTACAATCTCCTGGGGCCAGCGAAAAAGCATAGTACAGAATGCCAAACGATTGATGCTCCTTATGGATGATGCTCCCTATGATTTCATATTACATTTCCGGGAAAATGACTTGCTTCGTTTTGAAGGCTTTGTGCATCGTACTTTCAACTATGAGGACCTGTCAGTTTTTTTATACGCCTTGAAAAATATTTACCAGGTTCATGGAGGTATGGAAAAAGTTTTTTCAGATGGTTTCAGAAATGGAGGTATAGCTCATTCTGTTTCTTATTTCCGTAATATTTTTTTTGAACTTCCGCATGAAAAACGCACCCGCAAACACGTAAGTGACCCACTAAGCGGATCCTCTGCAAAAAGAATCAACATGTTTCTCAGATGGATGGTAAGAAACGACAATCGCGGTGTAGATTTTGGGATATGGAACCGGATTAGACCTGATCAGTTGATTTGCCCGTTGGATATTCATTCAGGGAGAGTAGCCCGTAAACTGGGCCTGCTGAATCGAAAACAGGACGATTGGAAAGCAGCCGGGGAACTTACAGAAAATTTACGATTACTTGATTCTTCCGATCCGGTGAAATACGATTTTGCCCTTTTTGGGTTAGGGGTGTTTGAGAAGTTTTAATTAACCTAAAATTAATATTTCTTAAACTATTGTTAAGCAATGTAATAAGCCCATTACTCGATCAAAACTGTTTTTTTATGGAAGAAATTTCTTTTGGTTTATAGTTTTTTTGTATATTGAGCTCGTATTTAGCATGGCAAAACTTTCCTACCTCCCCCTTCGACTGCCATGATTTTTTAGATCTAATTCATCAACGTTTAATTTACTCGTAGTAAATATATTACGGAAATTTTGATTAGTCAGACAAGAAATTGTCAGATAAAGTTTTGGAGATATTCCAGGCCAAAAAACCAATATGCCGGATATATTTTACTTAACCTAAAAAATTATGCTTATGCGCAAATTATTCTTTTCCTTGGTTTTTATTTATCCTTTATTCACCCTCCCTGTTTTTGGTCAACCGCCTGTTGGTTATTATAATAATGCTGCAGGTTTAACAGGCGAAGAGCTAAAAACATCACTGCATGAAATCATCATCCAGGGGCACAATCCCATTTGGTATTCCGAAGTATGGTCTTCCTTTCTATTGACTGACATTAAATCTAACGGAAAAGTATGGGATATGTATAGCGATATTCCCGGAAACCCTCCTTATGAATATGAGTTTATTGAGGATCAGTGCACAGAGGGTAGTGTTCCGGAGGAAGGTATTTGTTATAATCGTGAACATTCCTGGCCCAGGAGTTGGTACGGACCAGCCGGGAATGAAATATATCCCATGCACAGTGATCTTTTTCATGTTTATCCTACTGATGCATTTGTCAATCAGATGCGCTCAAATTATCCGTTTGGGGTAGTTGCTAACCCGGATTGGGTATCAGAAAACGGTAGCAAAGTTGGGCTAAACTCAATACCCGGATACAATGGCCTTGCCTTTGAACCTATTGATGAATATAAGGGTGATTTTGCCCGCACATACTTTTATATGGTTACACGATATGAAGATCTTGTTGAAAGCTGGCAGTCAGAATCTCCTATGGCTGCAGCAATTCTTGATGGCACATCATATCCTGCATTTCAGGAATGGTATATCGATTTACTGATTTCATGGCATGAGCAAGACCCGGTATCAGAAAAAGAAATTACCCGGAATAATGCTGTTTATAACATCCAGGGTAATCGTAACCCCTTTATTGATCGTCCGGAGTTTGTTAATTATATATGGGGTACAGGTTTATCAGATGAACCTGAAAATCATGTTACAGGATTCTCTGCCAACACTATTACTTTAAACTGGACAGACGCTGCAGGACCTATTTTGCCTGATGGATATTTAATAAGAATGAGTGTTGAAGGTTTTGAGCAAATTGAAATTCCCACTGATGGTATACCGGTTGAAAATGATTTCTGGAACAGGAATGTTATGTATGGAGAAGAAACTGTGACCTTTGGCGGACTCACTTCCAGCATTATATATTACTTTAAAATTTTCAGTTACAAGAGAAATGGTGAAACTATTGATTACAAAACGGATGGGGAAATCCCCCGTGTAAAAATAACAGCTAAATAATACCTTTTACATAACCAAAAAATTAAATTTATGAAAAACTTAGTACACTTTAGAATTATTGCCCTTTTTACAGGGCTGGTAGTTTTGGCCTTTAACGGTATAGGACAGGGCAGCGAATCGTTCGATAATTCCAATGCAACAGCTACTTATCTTGATGGTTCTTTTATCGGAGATAATGGGTTTACATGGACTTATGGCCATTCCAGAAATGAAGGAGATTTTCCGATTGATGGTAAAGGGTTGATGCTGCGCAGAGCAAGTGACAGCTATCTTGAAGCGATCATTCCCGGGGGAGTAGGGAATTTTTCATTTCAATATCGCAAGGCCTTCACAGGTACCGCACCCAGGGAATTGGAACTTATTGTAAATGGCATTCAGGTTGCTACAACACCTGTATTTGGTGATTTATCGGGTGAAGATGAAACTGTATTCACTTTGAATGTTGAGGATATTGATGAGCCCGGTGATGTTACCATTAAAATTAAGAATGTTGGTTCTACCACAACAAACCGACAAGTAACCATTGACAATATTTCCTGGACCGGGTTCTCTAACGGAGTTCCTACTGTTGTTGCACCGGTATTTAATCCACCCGGAGGAGTATATTTTACGCCTCAGCTCATTCAAATCACAACAATAACAGAAGAAGCTACGGTTTTTTACAGTTTGATTGGCCAGGAAGGACCATGGATTGAATATACCGATGAAATCCTGGTTGAAGAAACAACTACCATATGGGCCTATGCAGTAAAAGATGAAATGAACGACAGTAATGTATCCAGTGCAACCTATACTTTTCCCGAGCCGGCTTACACATCATTACCATATCAGGAGACTTTCGATAATGATTTGGGAGATTGTTTTACTTTCAGCGTTTCCGGCGACACAAGGTTTTGGAATTGGAATTCCGGAGGATGGGCACAGATGAACGGTTTTGACTCCGGAGATATCGAAGAAGACTGGTTGATATTGCCGGGCATTGATTTTACTGCTTATGATGATGTAACCATGACATTCGATGCATGGTACCGTTTCGGAACGGACGATGAGGATAATTTCCTTAAGCTGCTTTATTCTGCCAATTATGAAGGATTAGGAAATCCAACTCTTGCTACATGGTCTGAAATCATATTTGAAAAACCGTCATCAGAAAATTCCTGGGAAAATACAGGAAATATTGATCTTTCCGTAATAACAGGAAGCAGTGTTTGGATTGCTTTTAAATATCGATATGAACCAGGCAGTTACAGATGGTGGCAAATAGATAATATAAATATATTTGAAGGGGTTCTTCCTGTATTGGAAGTATCACCTGCAAGTCTTACCGGGTTTTTTTATGTTCAGGATGATGGTCCTTCCGCAGCTCAGGCATTTCAAATTTCAGGAGAAAATCTCGACAACTCAGATGTAGTTATTACCACAACTTCAGATTATGAATTATCTGAAAGTGGAACAGGAGCATTTGGACCGCTAGTGACACTTACTTCATATGACGGCAGCCCAACAAATATTTGGGTCAGGTTGACTGAAGGATTAACTTCCGGAACTTATTCCGAACAGATCATTGTTTCGGGAGGTGGTGCAGATGACCAGCCAGTTCAATTAAGCGGAAGAGTAATACCAATGCCTCCCGGATTGCCCTATTCTGAGAATTTCGCTGAATTTAACAGTACTGAAACTATACCTTTCACCTGGTATCTTTCCGATGAAACCTACAATGGGGATTGGGGAACAGGTTTTTCTGCCGGCTTACGCGGCAATGCAAATGTCCTGGGATATCAGCATACTGCTGCTACAGGAATATTTACGGCTGACCTTATTCTTCAAAATAATACCGGTGAAACGGTTGACCAGCTTTTTATTTCCTATATGGGAATGGTGGAAAGAGTGGGGGAAGAGAGATCTCCGGAATGGACTGTAAAGCTAAATGATGTTAATATACCTGAGTTATTTTACTCTACAGTTTCCGGAGTAAATGAAGAAAAATCGATACTTGTTACCGGTCTGAATATTTTACAAGATGAAATAATTACCATTTCCTGGTCCTCAGACAGAGGTTTACCCGCCGGCTCAAGTAAACAAATTGGTATCGGTGATGTTTTCGTCGGACTCGAGGAACCGGATGAACCGTCTATCGAGGAACCCTCTAATCATGTTGAAAATTTCACAGCTCAGGCCAATACTCCAAACATTATTACCCTTTCCTGGGATCATAATGATGGGGTTGTACCCGCAGGTAACTATTTGATACTGGCAAAAAAAGTAGATGGTGAATTTTACACAGTTACGGATGGAGTATTTGTAGAAAATGATTTGGATTGGAGCGACAACCGTGCTGCAATAAATATTTCGAGAGCCGGCGATGTTTCACAATCATATCAATGGACAGGACTGAATCCATCTACCGTTTATGATTTCCTGATTTATCCTTATAATGGTACAGGAAGCACAGTAAACTATAAAACAGATGAGCCTGTTCCTGCAGCCAGCACTGAAACCGGTGCATTGGCTGAAAATGTCTGGATAGCTGAAAATATACAGAACTGGACTTCAGCTTCTTATGGTGATCATACCCAGACCATCCTGGTTGGAGAAGAAACCGGAACAGTTACAATGATTGATTGTTGGGTTCGCCCGGATCAGGAGGGAAGCGGAACCGCTTCAACCGGCTTTGTCCAAATGCGTGCCACAGTTCCAAGTATCCTGGAATTACCCGAAGTACCCTCTGTTTCAGAGGTTGAATTCAGAATGTCTGCATTTGGAGAAGGTAGAACCATTGTACTTCAGAAGCTCACGGATGAAGATGAATGGGAGGATCTGGTTACATTTACCGATATTGGAACTGTTGGGGCAACTTTTACCTATGATATTTTTCTTGATGAACCGGTAACTTTGAGGTTAACCATTCCAAGCTCTCCGGTGAAAGTTCATGACATATTTGTTTATAAATATATTGAACCCAGCCAGGTATCTGCACCCACTTTCAGTCCCAATGGAGGTACTTTTTACAATCCTGTTTTGGTTTCAATTGAAACCGTTACACCTGATGCAGAAATATATTATAGTTTGATTGATGAACCTTTTGATTGGATCAGATATGCTGATGCCATAGAAATAGGAGAAACTACAACAATTTGGTCATATGCTGAAGCTGAAATTGAGGGTGAATTGGTTGAAAGTGATATTGTCAGTGCAACTTTCACATTCCCCGAGTTGATAACGGTTGCAACAATTGCTGAATTGAGAGAAGGATTGACAGATGGAACCCTTTACCGTTTTAACGGAGAAGCAGTAGTAACTTTTGCTCAGGAATTCAGAAATCAGAAATGGATTCAGGATGAAACTGCAGCAATACTGATTGATGACTTTCCTCAGGGTAACATCCAGGGAAGTTTTGCCATAGGTGATGGTATCAGTGATATTATCGGTTCTTTGAGTGTATTTAATAACACATTACAAATTACACCGGTTACTGATGCTTCAGATCCTTTTGAACCTACAATAATCTTAGAACCTTCTGTCATATCAATGGAGCAATTTCTCAATAATTTCGAAGATTTTGAATCTCAACTGGTAACTATTGAAGGTGTTTCATTTACGGCTGCAGATGGTATTTTAACCTTCTCAAACGGGGGAGTTTATCAAATATCAGATGGTACTTTAACAGGAGACTTCAGGGCTACATTTTTTGATGTGAATTATATTGGTGAAGCTATTCCGGTTCTGGCACAAAATATTACAGGAATATTAAATGAACGTACTTTGGCACCGGCAGGTAAATACATTACTGCAAGAAATCTTGCTGATTTTGAGATGGTTTTACCTGATGAGCCTACTGTTTTTGTCGATCCTGTATTGTTGTCGGGATTTTCTTACCTGGTTGACTCAGGGCCTTCTGCAGAGCAGACATTTACAGTTAGTGGCTTACAACTAACCGATGATGTTGTGATTGAGTCTTCTACGAATTATGAAATTTCATTGAACACCGGCACCGGATTTACAAATTTGATAAATCTCACTCCTGAAAATGGAATAGTTGATGAAACAACAATTTTCGTAAGACTTAAGGAGAATTTACCAGCTGGTGATTATAGTGAAGAACTTGTTTTAATAACTTCAGTTGGAGCAGAGGATAAAACTATCATCTGCAATGGCTTTGTTGCAGAACCCTTTAATATATCTTATTTCAATGAATTCAGGACTCAGACTGATATTGAAATTGCTCAAATTCAGGGTTTTGTTATAGAGAATGCCCAAAATGAATCAGGAGCTGGAGGGTATCTGCGGATTTTTCCCGGAGGTTTTGTTGAAACTCCGGTAATAGATTTCACTGATTATGACGAGTTAACTCTCAAATTTGATGCAAGAACTTTTGGTGGTGATCTTGGACAAACTTTATCTGTGAAAATTTCAGCCAATGCAGGTATAGATTATGAGCTGCTTGAGTCATTCAGCTTTACTGCTGATTATGAGACTTTCAGTTTGTCAATTGATTTAACAGATGTATATAATGTTGCAAATGGAAAAATGAAAATTGAAATGACTGATGGTGGTGGCAGCACAAGATTCAGAGATTTCTTTTTGGGAATACCAATCGAAGTTATTACGGTTGATATCAAGGTCATCCTTGAAGGTGCATTCTCACCAAGTCAGGATACTTTGATGCGCACTACTCTGAATGCGGATATTCCGCTCAACCAGCCCTACGGACCCGAATTACCCTACTTTGGCAATAACAATCCCAAATGGTATTACACCGGTGATGAATCAGTGGATGTAATGCCGGCTAATGTTGTGGATTGGGTACTGGTAGAGCTGCGTGATGCTACTGCTGCAAATCAGGCTACAGTGGCACTGGCAAAACAAGCTGCACTGCTTCTTAATACCGGCCATATTGTAGACACTGATGGACAACCCATTGTGTTTGATGTGGAAATTGAGCAGGGATTGTACGTTGTGGTTTACCATCGCAACCACCTGGGAGTAATGTCATCTCAGGCCCTTCCGGAAATAGGCGGCATATATACCTGGGACTTCACACAGTCGCTTGACAAGGCTTATGTGAGAGAGGAAAGAGCTGCTTACCAGAATGGACAAAAGCCACTCCCCGGAGGATTCTTCGGAATGTACGGAGGTGATGGCGACGGCGACGGACAGGTACTGCTGCAGGATTTGCTCAATGTT
>REDJ01000188.1 GCA_007693555.1 Bacteroidota bacterium | reverse complement strand
ATCAAGAAAAAGGGGAAACAATAAATATTAACCCATAGAATATTACGCTGCAAAACCCAAATGGATCTCACAACCACCGGTTCATGCAGCGCCCGGTATCATGCGGGTTGTATGATTCTATCGATATTATGCTCCCACGGAGCATTTGGAATCAAACCAACCAGCGCATAGCGGTGAAATTATGGTAGAAATTGAAATGATACTACAACCATATAAAGCCGCATAGCGGTGACATTATCTATAATTACATTCTTACATCCATTGTTTTATTGAGGGCATGACTCAAAGTCATACCCTCACAGTTGTTTATTCCACCACCCGTCCGGGCAGGACTAAAGCTCCTGCCCGGACTAAAATCAAATATTACATTTTGTAACTTAAAAAATGTAATGTATATTCAAGCGTTCTAAAACAAAAATGATATGGAAAATCGAAAAGCCATTGTTACGGGTGCTTATGGTGCCATAGGCAGGTCCATAGCTGAAGGACTTGCCTCTAAAGGTTATCATATTGTGCTTGTGGGGAGGGATAAGGACCGTTTGGAAAAAGTTACCCGGGAAATCATTGCAGGTACAGGTAATAAGAATGTTGATTTTTATGCTGTGGACCTGTCGCGTAAAAAGGAAATACAGGCTTTTGCCCAAAGCTGGAATGGGCCGCTTCATGTGCTTGTAAACAATGCAGCTACTACACCACGTTCAAGAGAAGAAACCCCTGAAGGGATTGAGTTGCAGTTTGCCACCAATGTGCTGGGCTATGTATGGATGATGGAGTTTTTTCATCCCGTAATGGAAAACCTGGAAGATGCCCGTATCGTTAATGTGGCAAGCTACTGGGCCGGTGATCTGGATTTGGATGACCTGGAGTTTACAAAACGCCGTTATAATAATGATACTGCATACAGGCAGACAAAACAAGCCAATCGTATGCTCACGGCTGCATATGCCCAAAGATTTAAGGAGAAGGGAATTGCTGTGCTGGCAGCACATCCGGGAGATGTAAACTCCAAACTCAGTAACAACCTGGGTTATGGTGGCTGGGAACCACCAGAGCAGGGTGCTGCAACACCCATATATTGTGCTACCGATGCTTCCCTGAGAAATATCACCGGAAAATATTACGAAAACAGGCATGAAAGTCCATGCAGCTTTGCAGCCCGGAAGGACGAGGTGCAAAAGCTTTACGAAATCTGTCAGTCATATTAGAATTTTTCTTTGCCTTTAACCCTGATTGTGTAAATCATTCTCTAAATTTGTGGACTGAAAACAGAAGCAAATTATGGCAAAAAAGACTTTATTCAGGCTTGAATTTGAAACGGAGTATCGTGTTGTGGGAGTTTTTTGCCCGGAAAAAGATTACAGACTTTGCTGGTTGCTAAACAGTAAAATGGGTTACAATTTTCGCCGGTTACCCGATTTCGAGCAAGTTTCAGTTGAAGATAAACCATCCAGTTTTTATTCTGTTTTTGGATTTGAGATAGAATCCTTACAACGTACTTTTTTTTTGATGAATAATCGCTCCAGTAATGGCAGCAGGTTGTTTGCCTCTCCGCCAGGCCTTGATTATCTGATGCTGGTTAAGGCTGATGAGTCCCGGTTTAATTTTTCTGATCTGGTGAAAAAAATCCGGACACTTCCGCAGGTTACAGCATCATATTTGCTTGATGATGTTCTGGGCAAAAACAAAGGAACTTTTCTGTACGATTTTGAATTGTACGTATCGCAAAAAGGGAAGATTCAGAAAAACTAATTTCAAAACATTTAAAGCGATCAAACAAACGATAATTATTTTAGGCTGAAAATTGCATAATAATTATCATATTCAGGCCAAATTTTGCATAGAAATATCAAAATTAGGCTTATTTTTGTATTGTTTTAATTACAATCAGGTGTACAAAGTTTAAGCTATGTATAAACGTCATATGGAAAAAATTTTAAGAAAATGGCTTCCGGCAAAGGAGATCATCATTCTTTATGGCGCTCGACAAGTTGGTAAAACAACTCTTGCCCGGGAATTATTAAAAGACATCTCACAAAGCCTGATTATCAATTGTGAAAATACATCTGTTGCATCTGTTTTGGAAAGCCGGGATTTACAAGCAATCAAAGTCCTTTTTGGTCCAAACCGAACAGTCGTTCTGGATGAGGCACAAACCCTCGATAATATTGGAGCAATATTGAAAAATATATACGATGAGCTACCTGAATACAAAATCATAGCAACAGGTTCAAGTAGCTTTGATCTTTCAGCCAAAGTTACCGAGTCTCTTACGGGAAGAAATCTGAAGTTCTCCTTATATCCTTTGTCTGTTGACGAGCTCAAACAAAAAAACGGATGGCTTTATGTACTTGAGAGTCTGAAAGAATTAATGATTTATGGCATGTATCCCGGAGTAGTTATTATGGAGAGCTGGCAAAAGCAAAAGAAAGTTACAGAACTTGCATCCGATTATCTTTTCAAAGATCTGCTGACCTTTGAAAAAGTAAAAGATTCATCGAGTATTAGAAAAATGCTCAGAGCACTTGCGTTGCAGGTGGGAAATCAGGTATCAGTAAATGAACTATCTAACCTAACAGGTTTAAGCCGTCCAATGGTTGAAAAATATCTTGATTTACTGGAAAAATGTTTTATCATTTTTCGGCTCGAATCATTCAGTTCTAATCTCAGAAACGAAATAAAGAAGAGCAATAAATATTATTTTATTGATAATGGTATCATGAATGCATTAACAGGTAATTTCAACCCTTTGTCTAATCGCACTGATACAGGGATTCTCTGGGAAAATTTCGTAATAAGCGAGATTGTAAAACAATACAATAATCAACAACTCGGTGCAAATTACTATTTCTGGCGAACTTACGATGGAGCTGAAATTGATCTGGTTATTGAAATAAATCAGGAATTGCATGCTTTTGAGATCAAATGGAGCCCAAAACGAAAGGCCAAACTTCCTGAAAGTTTCAAAAATAGATACAATGTTCAAGACCTAATCATCATCAATCCAAATAACTTTCATATTCTTTTTGACCTGATCAAAAAGTGAAAGCGAAATTTTATTTAAAACTCGTATGCTTAAGCTTATTATTATAGAACGCAGATAACGCAGATACAAAGCAGCGCAGATTTTTTATGATGAAAAGGTTTTCACCGGTTTTCTCAGACGATTGCAATTGTACTTCAACTGCTTAACTAAACGATATAGAAATCCTTAATCCTGCCTTATCATTTTATAAATCTCAGCCCAGGTAGGTTCTTTTCCGCTGATGAGGATTGAAATCCTGAAAATTTTTGCTGCCAGTTTTCTTAAAAAGTAAAATGTAACGCAAAGCAAAAGGAATGAGCCGGGGAGTTGCCACCAACCCACTTCGGTGGATACCCAGCGCATGGGCATAGCTGATGCTGATGTCAGCGGGAACCATGATAAAAATATTGCCATGTTGTTATCCGGTTCAATCATTACGAGAATTGCTGCCGCTGCAAACAATGACGGAATCATCATTACAGAACTTTTACCTGAATTGTTGGGATCTGTAATGGCAGAAGCCAGGGCCGCCATTATTGAATTCCACATCAAAATCCCCATCATGGTAAAAGCAAAAAACAGGATAATGGAAGGCAAATGCAAAATAGATAGAATCCTTGCCGCGGAGGCTCCGGTAAATTGAAAATAAATGGCGGCAACCAGCGAACCGATAACCAGGTAGGTGAGCATAGACGACAAACCGGTAAGCGTTATGCCAAGTATTTTACCGTCCATCCAAACCTGGGGTTTGATTGCAGAAACGATTTGTTCAGTTATTTTCAATTGCTTTTCTCCTGTAATGGCGGTAAACTGATAAGCAAATCCAAGAAAAACCCCCATAAACATAAGCCCGGCAAAAAAACCTGCCAGGATTTTTCTGTCCCTGCTTTGAGGTTGAAAAATGTATTCACTTTCAATTGTTGCAGGTTGCATTACATAACCGAAATCTTCCGGTGAAATGTTTTTATCATCCAGTGCCCTGATCATTCTGTATTCATTCAGACTGTTTTGCAGCATGTTTATATTCCGGGGTTCTTTATAGGCCAGAAGAGCAAAGCCATCTTCCGTTTGCCATAAAAGCATCCCTTCTTTTTCAACTTTCATGCTTTCTGTAAAACGATTCTTCTCATCAGGAGAAATTTCATTGATAATAAAAGAACCGGCCAGGGAATTCCGTAACTCCTCAGATGCGTTTTCAAATATTGTTATCTCGGTTTTTTCATTTGATTCTCTTCCAAAAAAGGTTCCGATTCCACCTCCTGCAAAGCCCAATAATGCCAGGAAAAGAATCCCCAGTAATTCATTGCGGAGTTTAAAAAAACGTTTATACTCCCAAAGTGTAACAGTGATAATCTGTTTCAAATATTTGTGATTCATAGTCAACTCTTTTACCGTTAGCTTTTCTTTTTTACCAGTTCAAGGAAAATATCATGCAGACTGGAATTCTGACTTTTGATATTTGTGATACCTTGTAATGCAGATAGGTCTTTCATAATTTCAGGAAGTTTTTTTTCAGCACTGAAAACAACCTTTGCCCCATTAGAATCCCTGGCAGAAACCATTTCGGCCCCATTTATTTTTTCAAGTGTTTCAATGGGAACTTCACCTTCAAAAATAAGCTCCAGCGTGTGCTGCAAACCAAATGCACTATAAATTCCCGAAAGGCTTCCTTTGTAAAGTTCCTTGCCATGGTTGATGAGAAAAATCTTCCGGGCAATTTTTTCTACCAGTTGCATTTGATGTGAGCTAAGCAATACTGTGCATCCCTGGGCGTTAAGTTCGCGAATGTATTCAATAAAAAGCTCCTGATTCAAAGGGTCAAGACCTGAGAAAGGTTCGTCAAGAATTGCAAAAGCAGGCTTATGCACTATGGATGCTATAAATTGCACTTTTTGCTGATTTCCTTTTGAAAGTGTTTGCAGTTTCTCCTTTGCACGGTCTGCAAGTCCCATGCGGTCAAGCCATTCCATGGCAGCAGAATGTGCTTTTGCCTGGTTCATGCCCCTTATAGATGCCAGGTAAACCAGGCTCCTTAGAACGGGTAAGTCTGTATAGAGACCTCTCTCCTCCGGTAAATAACCTATCAGCG
>REDJ01000224.1 GCA_007693555.1 Bacteroidota bacterium | reverse complement strand
AATAATCTGTATCCAAGACGGAGATGAAAATGCGGAAACCATAAATTGGCAGGCAGGTCGGGATTTTGGCTGTCAAAAAAGAATTGTTTTCTTACGCCCAGGCCCAACTCGAAATACAATCGTTCGGTAATATTCCGGCGCATACCCCAGCCCGCTCCCAATAAAAAATGATTCCAATCACCTGACCCGGAATCCCCATAAAACCAATCGGGCCGATAACTACCAAAAGCATACAGGTAATTGGATGCATTGAAACGGGTATTAAGCCCACGGTTGGCTCTCAGGCCCATGTTGTAATACCACCGGGGTTCTAAAGAAAAAGCCGGGTTGAGGTAAACTTTTTCGGCAGCCCATGATGCATACAACCCTGCCTCTGCTTTTAAAGTAAAGCGGTTAAATAGAGCAGTCTCATGAAACAATGTTAACCCAGCCGGGGTTCCCAGTTGCAATCCGCTGTTTGAGCTTACGGTTTCATCAGATAATGTTTGGGCGAAAAGAGAAATTTGCTCTGTTCCGGTAAAAAACAATAAAAAAGCACTAAAAAGAATTTTTCTAAACATGGTGTTTGTTTTGATTAGGTTTATGTACTTAAAAGCGATAGTTTACTTTTAACGAAAACACGTTCTTACGATTATCAATAAGGGGTATTGTAGAGAACTTCCATGAAAAATCGAAACTCCATCGCCTTTCGGCCGCATTAAGCGAAACACCCGGCGATACATAATAACCCCAGTCAAAGCCGGAATTTTTTATTTGCGGTCCTGTTAATGAATAAATTTGAATATCATAATATGATATAAACACCGACGATTCAGCAAAAATCCTTAACCAATTGTGCTCAAGCAAATTATATCTGGCCCATGGTCCTGCATTGAAAGTAGAATAGCCATGGGGATTTTTGGTAAATGTTTGAAAATACTGTACTTCTCCGCCCACCAAAAGATTTGGGTGCCATCCAGTGTTGTAACCATATCGCCCGGAGAATACCCATAAAGCTCTTGTAAAACTTCCCATCTCCAGTTCCTGAAAAAACATTTCATTCAGGAAGGGATTAACCTGAATACCAATCTGATGTTTGAAGTTTCCTTCGGATTCATCCTGGGCAAGGGTATGGCAAAAAGGTAAAAATGTTAAGGATAGAAACAGAAAAGTTTGGTTCATAAGCTTATTATTTAATCCACCGGTTATCTATAGTAAATAATTATATAGATACTCGCCCATTGGATAGCTTATCATATAGCAAATATAGACATGTTTTTTATTGGAAATATATCGGATTTTACAATTTTTCTTAATAATATCAGGTTTATTTGTTTTTTTGTCATAGCCTTGCTGCATCATATTGCTTGTGCTGCTTATTATTACTCGTCTGACGACTTTGAGTCGTCAGACGAGTGGGTTAAAGATACTTCATCAGCTCCGCAGGTAAGCAGTTTAAAAAATAACGGGGTGATTTTTTCCTTCCTGCCCACACCCCCTAACCCCCTCGAAGGGGGAACTTCCGCCGCACAGGCCAATTGCTGCAGGTTCCAGACTCCCCCTTTAAGGGTGCTGGGGGGGTATGGTGAGTTTCTCCACGAAAGTTATTCTCTCGCAGAGCCGCAGTGACGCAGTTTAAAAAATCACAATGTGATTTTTAGGTGCCATAAAATTAGGGTCAATTTGCTCCGGAATATCCTGTGGAATGAATGTCTGAAATTTCAGTTCCACTGTGTTTTTATTTCACCGTTTCTTTTGATTCCGAAGGCTCCGGAGGAGCTTAATATTTGTAGAATCATACAGATTGTAAGATTCAGTGCGCTGCACGCACCTCCGGTTGTGAGAACCACACGGGTGTTGCAGCGCAATAATTACCGGTTATTCTGATTTTCCTTTAATTGTGTGCCCGGAAATAATGTCGCCGCGATGCGGCTGGGATAGTTTGTTCCTGATGGTTTGGCAATACAAAATTTTTCACTCTTCTGGCCATTGGAAGTCGTCGCGATACGGGATGGCTTTTCAGGATAGTTTTTGCCAGGCCTGCCTGAATGTCATTTGTTTTATTTCCTGTTCTCTCCTGGAAATTTTTAACCCTTTAGCCTTTTGGGGCCAGCTGCGCACCACTGCCTGTATGTGAGATACAATTTCTTTTGCTTCTTTGTAACTGAGCCGGAAATATTCATGCACATCAAGGGCCAGATTTAAATCAAGTGAATTGTCAATTTCTGATATATTCAATTTTAAGCCCGAGCCTGTTTCAACCGGATTCAGGTCATAGGCCGGTGATAGTTCCCAGCCTTGTTCTGTAAGAAGAAAGCCGTGATTACGTAAATGATCATCCACATTTGAAACACAGATACTGAATACAATACGTCGCCATAGTTGCTGCAGATCTTTTTTAACATTGCTTCCATTTGCTTGTATAAAATGTGCAAGTTCAAGATAACTAACCCCATCGCTATGATCCTGCCCATCAATATATCCTAATAGTGTCATAGCTGAAGCAAAATGTATACGTTGACCCTTTGGGGTACGATCAAATCGTTCTGTTCTTATTGGTTTTACTCATTGTCTGACCTTTTGGGAGCCCGTCTTTTTACCATAAGTTTGGCATCCTGTAGTTTTCTTCCCAGTTCATCATCTTTGGCTATCCGCAGAAATTCCTTCTCAAGACCCAATGCCTGTAAAACCAAAAGATACGAACCTATACTCACAGCAGGTGAGCCCTTCTCAATGGCAGTGAGGGTTGGTCTGCTGATATCAGCTCTCTGGGAAACAAGCTCAGCGCTTAAGCCTCGCCGTAACCGGGCAAGTCTGACGTTCTCACCCAACTGATCAAGGATTCTTTGGGTTTTTGGCAACAAAACAATCTTTTTCTTGGGCATAATGCAAATTATATTTTGCAAATAAAATGCTTTTTGTAAATTATATTGTTGCTTATAGACGTTTTTTAGTTTATGATTTCTCTTTTTCATGTTACTCGTCTGACGACTTGAAGTCGTTTGACGAGTTCAGGTAGAGTCGGCTGACGAGTGGCTTATTATTAAAAGCTTAGCCCAGGTTTAGCAGCCATTTCCATGCAGGAACAATTTTGATTCTGCACCCTTTAATGGTCAGTTCATCTTCTTCATCGTCTGTAAGGATTAACCCTTCGTTTAGTTTATGGGTATTTAAAGCCTCAAGAAGACCATCAAGCTCCCTTTTTTTTGTTTCCGGGTTATATATTGACCAGCTAACCTGTATGGCTTGAACAATGCGGTTCTTCTCCTTAACAAGGAAATCACATTCATGCTTTTGTGAATGATAATATATTTCTTTCCCTCTGCGTTTCAACTCAATAAAAACAAGATTTTCAAGCAGCCTTCCATTATCTTCTGAATGATGAAAACCCAATTCGCGCAGAAGCCCCAAGTCAATGAAGTATATCTTTTTGGGATTGTGGATTTGTTTCTTAACCGAAAAATCATATTTACTGACAAGGAAAACAAGATATGTATTCTCCAGAAAGCTCAGGTAGTTTTTGACTGTTGTGGCGTTCTTAACCCCGATTACTTTTGTCAGGCTATTGTATGAAATGAGCCTGGATGTATTACTTGCTATAAAATGAACCAGTTCGAGTATTTCCTTTTCCAGGGTAAGACCATTTCGCACCATTACATCACGGTAAATAATGCTTTCGTAAAGAGAGGTAAGATACTGTTTGTTCCCCGATTTCAAATATGCCGGAAAGCCTCCTGAAGCAAAATAATCAAGAAATCTACTGTGTAGAAATATTTTTTCCTCTGTACCAAAAAAGGTTTTGCCAGGCAATGTGTTTTCATTAAATTTCAAATACTCAGAAAAAGAAAAAGGGAAGAGTTCCTGCCTGTAATATCGGCCTGTAAGATGGGTTCCTAACTCGCGGCTGAGCATGGATGCATTGGATCCTGTAATATAAATTTTGTTGTTGTAATCATACAGCCGTCTTACAAATCGCTCCCAGCCGGCTATATTCTGAATTTCATCAAAATAAAAAGTGTTTTGTTTTCCAAAAAGCTCAATAAAAACTTCATATAACAATTGAAAATCATCAACCTGAAAATTTACCAATCGTTCATCATCAAAGTTGAAGTAATAGCTTTTTTCGGCATTGGTCTCCCTGATTTCATGCAGCAATGTTGATTTTCCGCACCTCCGGATTCCTGAGATCACTACAATCTCCTTATCGGGAAAATTTGTTTCCAGCCGCGGCAAATCACCGGGTTTAAAGCCTAATGATTGCTGATCAGCTATAATCTGAGATATCTCTCGTTTACTTATCATGCTTGCAAATGTAATAAGTTTCTATCTCAAATGCAAACTAAAATAATAATACTACTATCCTGAATGCAAATTCAAATGAAATTATTCTATTTATGACAGCAATATAACCTTTACTCGGCTGACGAGTTGGGGTAACACTTGTAGTTACCGCTCACTAGTTACTCGTCTGACGACTTGAAGTCGGCTGACGAGTGTGTAAAACCCTACGCACATTATTCCCTGAATTTATAAACCACAAGCACAGGGTTATCGGACATTTCGTCGTGGTTGTTGAGGATTTTCCGGTCTGCATCGCTGAGTATTTCTGGTTTAAAACTTGAAGATAGCCTGTCAAATAATTCATCAGGGAATTCTGGATAATAACTTTTAAATCGTTCCCTTCTCTCTTCGGAAACTGGATTATGATGCATACCCGGGTAAAAATCAATTGCAAAATCGTGATTTAAATAAAATGATCCCGGTAAAACAACACCTTCTTTAAAAGTGTGAAAAACATGGGTTTTTTCTTCCTTCTTATCAATTACCACATGCTTTAGTTGATTATTGTGTTCCACAAGGGCTATGCGGAAACGTGGTGTCTCTGAAACGCGCATAATATGGTGATTTAAAATCTTTCCCGGACCTACTCCCTGCATGGGGTGCATAAGCCTTCCCGACATGGGCTCAAGGGTACGGATCTCTTGCAGCAACCTACTAATCTGTTCCTCAGAATTGTTGTCAGTCCCAAAACACCAGGCAAAATAAGGTACGGGCCTGATATCTGAAACATCCATCATTTCCTGGCTTAGACCAGGTAAAACAAAGGTACGGCCTTTCAGCTGATAAACATTGTTGATAGGCGTAAACCCTTTTAAGGTGGAGG
>REDJ01000221.1 GCA_007693555.1 Bacteroidota bacterium | reverse complement strand
AACTACGGACATGGCACCGGACATGGTGTCGGGTATTTCCTGAATGTACATGAAGGGCCTCAGGGTGTTACCCCCAATCCGGCAGTGAATTTCCCGTTAAAAGAAGGAATGCTTCAGTCAAACGAACCTGGTTTCTACCCCGAAGGCAAATACGGCATCAGGCTGGAAAACCTGATTGTAGTAGTTCCCCATATTGAAACGGAATATGGCAAATTCCTGCAATTTGAAACCCTAACCCTTTTCCCCCTCGATATGAAGCTTATTGACCTTGATATGCTTACCGAGGACGAAAAGGGCTGGCTGAACAGATATCACACCAAGGTTTTCCGCAACCTCTCGCCCAAACTCAGCCGTGAAGATAACCAGTGGTTGCTGGAAAAGACAAGGGAGGTGAAGTAATATAATTCACAAGTATTATCACTATCTGATCACCTGAAGTTTTTGAGTGTAAAAGCCATCATCTGTAAATATACTAAGAAAGTATATTCCTGATCTCAAATCAGAAATACTGATATCTGCAAAGTCACTATTTATTTCCTGTGCAAAAACAAGCACCCCCCTGGCATCATATATTTCAAGGTATTTAATCAGGAAAGGTGATTGGAGTGTAATGTTTTGCGAAGCAGGATTAGGAAAAATATTGGGTTCACCCGAAAGGATATCTTCCGTAATCGAACTTTCAAAATCAAAGTTTGCAGTAACAGAAAAGCTGCTTTCCATTGTAAAGGTTATGGGATTATCTGTAAAGGACTGATCACCTCTTTGCCATCCTATGAAGGTATAGCTATCTTCAGCTACTGCTTCCAAAACAACTTCGGTTCCTTCTTCAAAGCTATAAGGTTCCTGTTGTACTTCATTATCTACTTTTGCAATTACCTGGCCACCTTCTGCGGGTTCGATTAATATATCAAGGGTATAAATTTCCGGACTGTCCTTCCGGAAATTTGCCAGAAGTGTGGCATTGGTTCCCGGCATGGTAAAGGTAAACTCCAACGAATCGCTCACAACCACACCATTGCTGGTCCAGTTTACGAAGTAGTATTCATCTTCTTCGTTGGGATGTGCTCTTAAAAGGATTTGCTCACCCTCCTGGTATTTTCCGCCTGCATTGATATTTACAATGCCTCCCGATGAAGGTAAGGCCTTCAGTCCCAGATTGTACAGTTCAACAAACTGATTCATAACCGTATTGGTAAAAATAGGTGGATTCTGATCAAAATAAATTGCAGCACTGTTCTGGACAAGGGTTCCCGGCACAATGGTATCATGTGCCTTGATCATGAATTTCACATGCCCCTGACTGGCCTCCTCATCATTGTCGCTGTAGTCCAGATAAATATCATCAAAGGAAAATCGCAACACTGTAGCATCATTCATGGCTATCTGGCTCAGTTGCATAGGATGTGTGTATTCTACCACAGAAATTGTATTCAGATCAAGATTCGGGTCTATTTCATCAATGATATAAACATCCTTGGCGGGAAAATTTCCTTCATTCTGAAAACGTACAGTATAGGTTAACCATTTTTTGTTGATATCGGTAAGATTGATCTGATCAGGTAAGCCCGGGCTTACGAGTTTATCATTGGGGTCGTAGGAACTAAAAATTATCGATTCTTCCAGGGGAGGTGCATAAATCTGGACTTCATCAATATCTGGAATGCTGTCAGGAACAGATTCTTCGGGATCCCAAAAGATCAGGATTTCAGAAGGATCCTCAACATTGGGATCCATATCCTCAGGATGAATATGCACCTGGTTTTCTTCATAACCATCCCACACGTTAAGGTCAAAATCTTCTGATTTAAGTGAGTATACACCATATTTGACTTTTTCATTATTATATTCCGGAGGAAACATGTCTGTCATTATTTCAAACAAATATGTATGCATGGGTTTTACCTCAGGGATGGTTAAAATAGCATAGGTAGCTCCCGATTCTGAAGAAGTTGAGGTTTCTACAGTTATTTGCGTTTGGGTATAAGTCGACGGATGCATATATCCTACTGCCCATTTATTATTCAGGGGTGTTATATATGTACTGGCAATAACATGCCATAATCCTACGGGAGAAAGTTCCCATACAATTATATCTTCAATATCAGGCAAAGGAACATCTGGACTTCCCGGGCTGTTCATAAAGACATACTGAACTTCGAGATTCTCAAAGGTTTTTTGTGTGGAAAGATTGCCTATGGCAGTGGTAAATCTGTTTTCCCATCCAGCTCTCTGGAAACCCCATAAGCCCGTTCTCTGGGTGCTTTTAACCAACAGTGACTCAATATCAAGGACATTCAAAACAAAATCATCAACATGGTAATTCTCATCAAAATTACTAACAGTAAATAGTTGTTGTGGTTGAGAGCTTATAGATAGAGTAGGCAACAGGGTTATTGTTAAGGTATATTCGGTGACTTCATCCAGAAAGTTGAAAAAATAATATCCCAGGCTGTCGGTATAGGTATCGACCTTAAGGTCATTGGCAACAAGGGAAACCCTTACATTTGCCGCTTCCTCACCAGTATCATATTGTTCATTGTTATTCAGATCCAGATAAACCCTTCCAACAATACCAAAAGTTTCTCCATGATTCAGAAATGGGGGTGCAGCATCCTCCAGTTCTATTTTTGCCCATCTGCTCCTTCCATGCCCCCAAAGATTTCCTTCCATATCCAGCATAACCCCACCGGCACGATAAAAACCAACATAGGGCATTATTCCTGCGTTTCCTTCCAGTCGTATAAGGTTAAATTCCGGTTCATCACTTAATGGGTTTTCAATGGTTACCACCCTTACCTGGTCATGCGAAACAATATACAGTTTCCCGTTCACATCAGAAAACCCTGTAACAATATTTGTCATGGCACTATGGTGGCTGTTATCATACCGGGTAAAGTTTCCCTGACCATCATAAACAATAACGGCATTTCCTCCAAAAAAGACCATTTTTCCGTCGGGCATGGGAAACAACGATCTGACCCAACCAATGGTACCCACGCCTGTTTGGTATTCTGTTGTTGTAAGTGTAAGCGGGTCAAACTTGCGGGCTACCACATCATTGTTCTCTACCCTGAAAAACCATGCATTGCCCTCGGTATCCATGTTAAAATCATACGTCTGGGAATAAACTGTTAAATCCAAAGGATATTCGCCAACTATATTGTTGTTTCGGTAGGCAACCAGTTTGCGGGCTTCTCTGTTAAAGGCCCACACCTGATCTTTGTACCGGCGGATACGGACAAAATTATTGTTATCGGTTGCCTGCATGGAATAAATCAATGGAATATCTACCTTGCGCGGGGGACCTGAACCCTGAAGAACAGGAACATTATCACTATCCAGGATAAATGAATTGGTACCACCGGTATTGTAATGTTTTTTGAAGTTTCCCTCGTTGTCAAAAAAGGAAATCACACCACCGTCATACTGGTTGTGCCACCACATGCCACCTTCAACGGGATAGCTACGGTGATATCGCCGGGCATGGTAGCTTGATATATTGCCAGGCTCATCATCATTAATCCCACTCCAGCTTTCACCATCAAGTATTATTACCTCATAGTTGGTACTTACGGAGGTACTAAAATCAACAGTGGTGAAATATATTTTATCCTTATACCATGAAATACCATTGGGATTATAAGTCATGGGGAAACCCAGGTTTGCAAAGAATTGCCTGTGAAAGAGTTCGCCCACAAGACTGTCATTTTCTATATTGAGCTGAAAAAAACCATCTCCATTAGCTGCCAGGGCAAAAATATTATGGTCATTGTCAATTGCAATATCGTTAAACCTGTAATTGATATTGGGATTGCTTGTGGCAAAATAAAATGCATCAACACTCATGTCGTCAAGATCTATCCTGCAGATTGCTCCATCGTTGTTGCTGTTATTTGCAATCCATAAATATCCTTCACTATCAAATTGCATTCTGGATACCCGGTTAAACGGAAGAATATTTGATGAATTAAACAATGTCCATGAACCCGTTGAAATATTATATCTGTACATGCCTGACCCTGAACCCATGTATGCATAACCATCTCTTACCTGGAAATTGGAATATGAAGCAACATTGCCGGTGAAAGAAGGAAGATTTCCCAGATGAAATACCTGACCATTGGTATCGTAGGCAAACAAATGCCAGGATGTACCTCTTCTTCCAATGATATAAGTAATACCATTCTGTTCATTGAAGGTAAATGCAACGGAATACGTTTCCAGCAAATTACCAGAACTATTAGGATAGGAAATATCAAGGACAGAAAAATTTTTGGTCTCCAGGTTGAGACGGTGTAAACCCCACATATTGCCATGAGTAAATAGCAAATGACCCGATGGTGCTATAATTGCTTCACTTACACTGGCACCATTGGATGTTAGAGTACTTCGCGGTGCAGTAAATGCCGGAAAATTATCCCAGGTCCCATCTGTTTTTCGGATGGAAACACCACTGGAAGTTTTAAAAGCTTCATCATCATTGTAAAAGTTATATACCATACTTTGAACACCCCTGGCATTCAAACCATAGCTTTTTTCTACAATACCCAGGTTGCCGGCATTGTCGCAAAAGGATATTTTGCCCTCTGCTTCAGGCATATCTGCAGTGCATGAATCTGCATAAAACACCACTTTGGTACCCACCTGCCAGGTTTCTATCTTTTTAACCTGTGCCTGGCTAAAAAAGCTCAACCCTAAAATGAATATAAAAAATATAATTGTTTTCATAATTGAAAATATTAAGTGATAAATAATTATTTTTTTGGGGATTGTAATTTTAAAGTTTTAATTACCGGTCAAAGGCTGCAATTTCCTTTTCCATTTGAAGCAGCTTGTTATGGATTGCGTTTATCTGGTTTAAAAGATTAGAGTTTGCAGATTTTAATTCATCATTTTCCTGAATGAGCCGGTCAATGATTTCCTGCTGCTCCTGCATCCCTTTTATCATAACCGGTATCAGTCCAGAATAGCCCAATGTCAATACATCCGATTCTTCATCCAGAGGTTTAACCAGTTGGGGGAAGATTTTTTGTACATCCTGGGCCAGGAAGCCCATCTGATTGATAATATCATTGTCTGTAAACCTTGTACCAGCTTCTGAATCAGACGACAGTTTTTCAGGTATGAGATCATAATTTACCGGCTTTAATTCCATTAGTTTGCTGATGCTG
>REDJ01000165.1 GCA_007693555.1 Bacteroidota bacterium | reverse complement strand
TGGCAACCCTTCTTGATAAAAAGAAGGAAGAAAGGGCATACTTTACACCCAAACAGAGAGATGCACTTAATAAGATGTTTGAGCTTGTTAATGAGGCATTTGATGTAATGATGGTTAACCTGGAAAGGGGAGAGGTTTTTGCCCGTTCAAATATTCAGCGGTCTTATGAGCTTGAGAAAAAAATAAATGGATACAGAGACCTTGTTAATGAAGAGGTTATCGATGATATTGAAAAAGGTTCTTACCATGTAAAAAGCGGATTCTATTTCAACAAGCTTATTTCATCCTGTGAAAAGGTAGGGGACTCTATTTTGAATATAAATGAAGCGACGGCAGGGGTAAATATTGAATAGTTTGGTTTTAGCGGCCTTTTAGCTTTCCCGTAATAGTATCAGCGATATATCCTGCCGAATCTGATTCAAGCTCAAATACGATTATATCTCCTATATTCCATTTACGCATCATGGGTTTTACCAGCTTTTCCCTGACTACCCAGAACTGAGCTGTTGAATTTTGCTTCACCACTTTTTCAATGGCAGGTGCCCATCCCTGATTATTTATCTCCATGGGCCCCAGTTCGTCAATTACAAGCAGATCGGTGGGTGTTTTAAGGCTTTGTTCTATAGTTTTGTTACCTGCACTTATTCCCTTTTTTTCAAAATAGAATCTTCCGTAACTGGTTTTTTGCTTATCAATCCGGGTTGAACAAAGATACTCTTCCCTGTCTGTGTTAATATCCCTGATAAAGTAAGCATTGCGCTTGCTGTCATTGGTATTGCCAAAAGTTAAGAAGCCATTAACAGTCAATCCTTTTTTCTTTAGTTCAGATACGATCTCCCGCGTCATACTGGTTTTACCCTGGTTGATTCTGCCGGTAAGAATAAATACCGGTTTCCGGCTTTTTTCCATTTCCGTAAAAGAATCCAGCAGGGTTTGCGAGCGGTTCAGCATAGTAAATGTAAGTCGCCTGAAACCACTTATGCTTTGTGATTGCATGTAAAATTCATTCATTATACCGGGTAGGGCTGAAAATGAAAGTTCCACAGCCTGGTAAAGGTTTTTAAATCCTTTGTTGTACAGAAGATTTTTTATTACCGGATTCTTCAATTCAACACTAATGATGGCAAAGCTTCCTAATATCAGAAGCGCTCTTGAGCAAATTTTTAATCCTGTTTCAAAACCATCAGGACTGAAAAACTGATCAAATCCATTTTTGAAAAGGGCTGAAAGCAATACTATTATTCCCAGTTGTATCCAGAAAACAGGTTTTCTTAAATAACGCATATTATCCGGGTAATAGAAATAAGCTACTGTAATTAATACTGCAACAACCGGAATTGAAATCCAAATATTAAATCTACTGATGAGAATCATACCTGCAATAAGAACGATGAAACTTGTTATCAGGATTAAAATGGAATGATCTCTTTTTCGCGAATGAATAAATAGATTACTTTGAATGTTGGGCTCAAGAGGATTTGACAGATTTATGGTCTTTTTGTCTCTGAGATATTGTTTCCCGCTTATACTTCCCAATAACCCTGCAATGGCACCACTAATAAGGTAAATTAAACTTATTGCAGTTAAAAAATATACAGGCCTGGGTTCTTGCCCCAATCCAAGTTGCAGAACAAAGAAAGAATAGATATTTTCGAACAGAATTGCAAAATTCCATCCATAAATAATAATCAGGCTTACAACCAGTTGTGCCCATGCACTGAATACAGCAAATGCACCACCAGCCATGTATGAGAAGGAATTTTTTCCAAGAATTCGGATTACAAAATCAAGAATTATTGCCTGCGAAAAAATACCGATCATGGGTCCTAAAATAAAGGCACTCGGGGAGATCGATTTCATTAAAGCACAGATAAGTCCTGCCCTCCATATCATACCATTTATCTTCCAGACCTGGAAAAATGAAATCACAAGGTAAACTGTAATAAATGACAAAATTGAGCCTGCCAGCGGCACTCTCAGGTTGTGCAGTAAACTACCCAGTATTATCTCTATTGTAGCCCATAAACTCCCTACTACTGCAGCCTTCATCCACTTTTCTGAAAGGGTTTTTTTGGCGTATATTTTCATATATTCAGATACTGCTCAACTTGGTTAACTGTCAATTCTTTTTATTTCAGCTAATGATTACTGAATATCCCGGCGATAATTGATATTGGAGAACAATTTTTCTGAATAAAAATCTTCACTCTCAATATCGGGAAAATAAACATTAAGAGATGCAATGGCATCTAATATTTTATACCGTTTTTCACGCAGGGCTTGCTCAAGGGTATCAGCACAACTTTTATGGAAATAACTGGCCAATGTTTCTTTAAAACCATTGTGCGAAGGCATTACAACCTGGTAGCCTGAGCTGCATCCTAAAATAAATTCAAAGAGCCTTATGTCGAGCCATGGCAGATCGCAGCCTATTATAAGGTTATGTTCTGTATTTGATTGTTGCAGGCATGCGTGTATTCCGCCCACGGGACCAGATCCGGGATATAAATCGGTTACAGCTTTCAGACCTGTGAAATCAAACTTTTCGGGCGAATTTGTGCTCAATAAAATTTTACCACATAAGAGTTTAATATTATCAATTGAATATTCCACAAGCCTCTTACCATGATACTCAAACAAGGCTTTATCGCTGCCGAAGCGGCTGCTTTTACCACCGGCAAGGATAATGCCCGTGACCTGGGATTTTGGGATGAGATTTAGGGGCATATCAGGCCGGATAGATAGGTTGAGATACTTTTAAAATCTGCTGCATGCCGGGCCCTGGCAACCGCCACTGCCGCACTCCATGGATAAATCATTTTTGACTTTGCCGGGTTTGGGAACACGCTTTTCCGAGCATTCCAGTTTGCACTCCGGACAATAGGCAATATATTTCCAGCAGGGGCCGTAAATGTAGTCTTTGTATTCTTTTTTCAGGCCTTGATTGTCTTCGAAAGTATGGTTGCAGTTTTCACAAAAAAAGATACTCATATGGGTAAAAAATTTAGTTTGTTCAATAGTTTTTATACTCTTTCAAAAGTAAATCTTTGAAAACATCTTTCCAAAAAATAGATTTACATTGCTGCTATTCTATGTTTTTTCAAGAAAACGGTTCATTGTCTTTTATCCCATCTCAGGCCCGGCAGAGGCTCCACTAAGTAATAAAAATTTTGAAAGATGTTATTTTTTATACTGTCCACCCTTTGTCCACCAGTCTAATTAGCTAATCCAGTTATTTGATGGTAATTTCAAACTAACATTTAATGCCGGTCATTGACTGAGAGTGAATGAAGCCGGCAGGGATTTAGAAAACAAATTCATTTTTTTTATTTAACTAAAACAATTGATCATGACTAAAAGAAGAATATTTTTATACTACTCATTGGCTGTAATTGGAGCAATGCTAACAATATTGAGTAGTTGCAAAAAAGAAGAAGTAGATTCCCCCAGCACAGAAGATGTAAGCAAATATCTGCAGGAGTTACCCTCCTGGAGTCAGTCCTCCCCACTTGGAGAACCCCAGACACCCACCCCGGTGGGTGATCCGGAACCATTGGATGATGTAGTTCTTGATGTGGAAGTCATTAACGAAGATGGGAGTATCACTCTGCTTGAAGATGTGATGTATTCCTGCCAGGTTCAACCATTTACCCTTAGTGCCAATCCGCAGCAAATTGCCATGTACAGCCCCGACCGTGAAATTCTCTATGCCGGTGCCCTTATCCAGGGAAAAAGCCATCGCGATGGGTTGGGAAGCCTGTTAGGGTTACCCATTGCTGAGCGGGCTCCTTTAAGGGTTTCCATTCCCGACCTGGCCAATGACGATAACTTTCGCACTGTTGAGAGCCCAAATCAGGCCACTGTTGATCAGGCAATTGGTTCAATGATTGGTAATGCAACACAAAGTGGTCTTGCCACACCCAGTTCCATCAGCTTCAAGATGGAGACCTACTTCAGTGAAAAACAATCGGCCCTGCAGATGGGCATCTCAGGAAACTACCTGGGTTTTGAAGCTTCTGCGAGTGGCAGTATTGACCAGGAAAGATCTGAAACCACAATAACGGCCCAGTTTTATCAGAAGATGTACACAGTGGTGGTGGAAGCCCCGCAGAGCCCCGGTGATTTTTTCAGTGATGATTTTACCCAGGCCAAACTGGATCAACAGATCAGCCAGGGGCGTATTGGCCCCGATAACCTGCCGGTTTATGTGTCAAATATTGTATATGGAAGGATGATGATGTTTTCGATCACCTCCACAGCCAGTGAATCCGATATCAGGGCAACCATGCAGGCCGGGTACAACGGAATCGGTGGAAGTGTGGATGCCAACCTGAGTGCCCAACAGAAAGCTATCCTTCAGGAATCGAAAATCAAGATCACATCGATTGGCGGAGATGCTGAAGCAACTCTGGCGATGATACGCTCAGGTGACTGGTCACAGTATTTTACCAACACGGCCCCGCTGTCGAGTGCATCTCCAATGAGCTACACGTTTCGCAATCTGGGTGATGGAAGCATTGCCAGCGTTACAGAAGCCACCGAGTACAACATCCGTTCCTGCTCTGCCACTCAGGCTACTCCAGGCACCTTTAATTTTCTGAATGCCCAGAATCTTGGCCTGCCTATTCCCGCACCCGTTAAGGTAATGATGGGGGATATGAATGGAAACGGAATGCAGGACCTGATCTATAACCATGTTAGTCCCTCATCCAACCAGACTGTAATTGCTTTTTCCAACGGGGACGGCACGTTCACAATGAGTGCACCAACTTCCCACAGCGCCACACCGCCCTATAGCTGGAGCCAATTTGTTCTCAAAACAGGCGATTTTAACAATAATGGAATAACTGATCTGGTTTGGAACCGGGTGGATGCTACGAATACAAGTTACATAGCATTATCAAACGGTGATGGTACATTTGAGGAGATGCCCATCTTTGCAGTCGGCGATGACGGATGGAGTTCGATGTATAAGTTCGAAGTTGGGGATATAGATGGAAAAAACGGAGATGATCTGATCTGGAACCGTTATTTTAATATCAACAGAACCTACCTGAGTCTGTCAAACGGAGATGGAACCTTCGAATATATACCCGGCATGAATCATGATCACCCGACTTCTTCCGGATGGAGTTATGACAATATCAGGTTTTCCGTGGCAGATGTAACCGGA
>REDJ01000035.1 GCA_007693555.1 Bacteroidota bacterium | reverse complement strand
TTATTCGCCGGGCAAGCGATATTGCCATAAAAGCAGGTGCCGATTTTATCAAAACTTCCACAGGTAAAGTTCAGCCGGCAGCAACCGAACCTGCCATGCTGATTATGTTAAATGCCATCCGTGAGCATTTTGAGACCACAGGGAAAATGGTGGGCATAAAACCTGCCGGGGGTATCAGTGATGTGGAAAAGGCCCTGAATTATTATTTGCTTACAGAAGAAGTGCTGGGTAATGACTGGCTGCACAAAGACTGGTTCAGAATTGGTGCAAGCAGGCTGGTTGATGCCGTAATAGAAGAAGCCAAAAAGACGGGTTAAGAGCCTTTAATTTTTCTTTTCATGGCCTTGAAGTGCAACGCATACCAATGGCGGTCTGTAAGCCGGGAAAACACATAGTTGCGGGCCTGCGGGTTCCATATTACCCGCAAGGGCAATACCAGGTATTTCTGCAACAGCATAATAGTGAGAAAATGACGCTTGAGTTGCTTGTCAGTTTTCTTAAGTAAACTTTCATTTCTTTTCAGGAAAAAGTTTCCCTTTTTGCTTTTTTGCAAAGCTTCCGGTATTGAAAGTCCAAAGGTTTTATACATCAGCTTCAGATAACCCATAGCCTTGCTGCGGTAAAAACCAAACGGCATAAGCACATTGAAGGTATCTTCCTTTTGATTTAGCAGTAAAAGATCATAGAGGTCGCGCAGCGAAACCGATGCATGATAATGCCCGCTGTGCATGAGCTGTGAATGGAGAAAGTTGTGGATGATCCTGTCGGGGTAGCTCATTACAAGAAAGCCTTTTCCCTGTCTGCTTTTCATTGCATTGTTGAAAACCCGGGTAGTCTGAAAACTTTTTTGGTAGAGATACTGAACAGGCATGCGGTGCAATTCAACACCGGCAACCTGGTCTTCTCTCAGCAATATGGGATAATGCATGGTGGACTCTAATGCCTGTGGGTTAAACCTTTTCTGCGTATGATACCCCTCCTGCTCCATCAGGCGGGCTGCTGTGAGCATTTTATCTTCATACACCAGTATATCCAGGTCGTATACCATTCGCTCTCCTGTATGGCTGTAAAGGCCATCAAGGATGTTTCCCGTTCCCTTCATAAATAAGCAATTAATATCTGCTGATTTCAACAAGTCCCTGACCTCACCGGCCTGCCGGATTACTTTTTCATTTCTTTCGGTATTGAGCTCAAGGACATATTGAAGATACTGCTCAAGATCACCGGGAAGATGCTTTGTCAGATCATGCCGTTGCAGTGCAAGAAAAACGGAGGTAAGTATTTTATGATCACTTCCCGTTTTTACAAAGTTTTGCCAATGGCTCTCTTCTGTCGGGAAATCCCCTGAGAGGCCCGCCGCATTTGCCGGATGGATATCAAGCGACAATATCCGGGCAATCAGATTGTATATTTGCTGCCTGTTCATTTTTCTGCAAGGAGGGTTTCCATTGCCTGCACTGCAAGTGTATTGTCGTCATATTCGAGCCGGTAAAACTCCAGATCTGAAAACCATTCAATGAATTTTTCGGCCCTTTCCATATTATCGCCCACCCATGCTTCCGGATGAAAAAGCTGAAGAGCTTCCGGTACGCTCACAGGTTCAAGTTTCATCCCTGCACCTTTTTTGTAGTTCACAAAAACGAAGATCGTGGCAGGTGCGGCATTGGGAATGAGATTTTCCTGTGTTGGCTTAACATAGGCTACAGGTGTCGTTTTGGATTTAACACTGGGTGGCAGCCCCATGGATTCCAGCATGGGAACAGATTCGTTTTTGATGCACAATGCCGCAGGAAAAGGGTAAAGCATTGTATCAGCCGCCGATACCGGCACAAAATCATCGGAAAACAAATCAAATCCCTGCAGCATGAGTAAGCCTGCCAGTGTACTTTTTCCTGAACCACTGGCAGAAGAAAGCAGAAGCACTTTTCCGTCTTTTTGTACCGCTGAAGCGTGCACGAAACTCATCCATTGCTTTTCCGTCTTATCATATAACCAGGATGCCAGCTCAACAAACAGCAGCCTTTTGATCTGTGGCGATTCATCGGCAGTCATGCTGCGTATCATGGGAGTATGCAAACGCAAAGCATACCGGCCGCAGTAAGGAAATACATCCAGATGAAAGATCTGTTTTCCCGCTGCCTTTGTTTCCAGGTGCGCAAAAGGCAAATGAATGTATGCTTCGAGAGAAGGCGAGCCGTAAGTGATGGAAAAATACTTTTCAAAATGGCGATAGTGCCTGGTTCTTGATTCTCTGAGTTTTATCCTGCTCACCTCTTCCGCATCCCTGCTGAAATCGGGCAGGGCAAAATCAGGATTCAGAAGTTTATCAATGGAATCGTAGATGTTGGAAACCACTTCGGCAGCCTGTTCCGTGCTGAGCTCATAGGCTTCAGCAAACTGCTTTACAGCTTCCTTGCGCAAGGTTTGCTTCTCATACAAAAGAAAGATGAACCATTGCGGTTCATCCAACTTTACCCACTGGTTGCTTTTTTCAAACCAAACCACATGAGAATTTTCTATTTGTTTTACCAGGTATGCCACGAAAGCTAAGTACTAATCCCAGTCGTAAGTGCCGTAATCTCTGTTATTGCTTTTGTTATCATCATTATTTTTACCACCAAAATCCCAACCATCACCTGGGGTACCGGGACTACCTTCACTTTGAGCGTGAACCTTTGTGGGATTATTCAGCAATAAAAACATGGTGGAAGAAGCAAATGCGGCATAACCCATTTTCCTGATGGCGGTTCTGCGGGAAATGCTATCCTTCTCCATGGGTTTCAGGTTTTTTTTATTTTTTTCACTGTTATTCATAAGGTCCTCTTTTTCTTATTGATTGCTCTTAATTAATTAAAAGCTTCCGAATTGTTTGTGATTCATTGTTAAGGATATGAATGAAATAACCACCAGGTATCAAACCATCGATATTTATTTCATTGTACACCCCGGGCTGAAGTTCTTCGTTTTTCATCTGCCTGCCCAGCATGTCGTACAAAACAGCACGGGTCTTTTCCTGAACCGGTCCACTGATAACAACACGGTTTTCAAAGATATATATAATTAAATTATCATCGGCAATAACTTCTTCTATTTGCGTAGAAGTTTCTTTAAAACTCACCAGCACTTCCAGATCATCCATCAGATCTTCAATAAGAATTTCTGTGGAAATAACATCTGCAAGGGGTTCGCCGTTTATGATCCACTCATCGATCTCGTAATTTTCATACAAAGTTACACTGAAGGTAACGTCTGAACCCTGTGGTATCATATTACCCGGCTCAATTGTCTCCCCATCAATGCTGGCAGTAATTTCTCCACCTTCATTCAGGGTGTCAAAGTTAATGAGATGCATGATCTGGGTTTTTACATTCAGGAAGAACCTGCCCAGAGGTTCCGAGCCAACAGTAATAACTGTTGTGTAGCTTTCCTCCGAAAGATCGATGTATATGTCTTCTTCACTATCATACAGCATCAGCGTAATATGACCGGGAAGGCTCACGGATTCAGCCGTAAAGGTTACCTCTCCTCCCTGGGGATATACCAGTCCAACCGGGATATTCACATCATTCAAACCATGATCTGGAAGCGCCTGAACTGCCAGGTTGATATCCGTTTCACCATCAATCATTCTTGTAAACAGGCTGAAATCCGCATTTGTTGAGTATTGACCTGCATCGTAGGTAACATCCAAACCTGTGGTCATATCTGACCGGAAACCAATAAAAGTGGTCATGGATGTCTGATAAGTATCCATTGCCTTCAATACCATATGGTACCAGGGTGAACTTTGATTGTTTTTATAAAAGTCAGGATTTGCGTGTCTCCTCATTCCGGTTGTAACGCTTGCCGTTCCGCCTCCTTCTTTTGCTTTAATGATAAAACCCTGAGATGAAGAAATCTCTTCCATGTTGTTTTCACCGCTATTGGCATTCGTAATTACCAGATAACCATTGGTATTGGGATCAAAAATATAAATACCAGCCCAGCCGGGATTTATCTGTGTTAGATTTTCACTTAAGAAATCTGCTGTGCTTATGGAAGCAGCAAACGGATTTCCCAGGTCATTCCAGCCAAAACTAAGTTGAGTTGTATTGGTTGTGAAATCGTTATGACGCAGTGTTCCTTTGAACCGGACTACTCCGTTTTGTATCAGCCCCAGGCTGTATCCCCTGCCAGGCTCAAGATTTCCCCCTATAGTTTCCGGGAAAAAGGCTGACCAACCCGTTTCTTCAATATACTCCTGCATGGCATAATACTGCTGGGCGGGGTTATAGCCTATTAAGCTACTGTTATCTGCAAAGAAGGAACTGAAACTCTGTCCTGCAACCGGACTGGAAACGATGTGGAACTGGATAGGGCCTTGACTGGAAATCCATCTTTCAACCGTAGCATCCACTCCACCATTGTATAATATCAAGGAGGCTGTATTGTTTGCATCAGACTCAAGTATCAAACCATCAACCCCGGCATTATTTGTAAGGACGCCGGTACCTTCATTAACAGTAAGTTTACCGCCGGGTTTAATTGTTACCCCGCCATCTTCTTTGATGGTCAGATTGCGGTTACTTCTTACTTTTAACTCAACATCACTTTCAATAACCAGATTGCTGACCGTTACATTTAAATCCCAGATAAAGGGATCCTGGGCGCGCACCTGTGGGATGCGGATAAAATCATCCTCTCCCGGTACCTGTTCTTCATCCCAGTTGTCAGGATTATGCCATTTATCGCTCTCTTCGCCGGTCCAGAGAAATTCTTTTACTACGGTAAACTGAACATCAAATGAAATATCATCTGTTTGACCACCATTGCTTACCGTTACGTTTGCATTGTAGGTTTCCGGAGTTAAGCCCACAATTGGTTTTATGGTGAAAGTGGAAATATTACCAGCTGTAATATCTTCGGGATCCGGAACTGAAATCTCAAAATCGTCTTCATCTGCTCCACTCAAAGTAGCTGTCAACCCTGTAATTTCGCCTGCACCTGTATTGGTAATGGTAACGGTTTGCTCCAGTGCACCATTACTGTACCCTTCAGTGACAGTGGGGAATATCAGGGGATTATCGGCATCCACTACAATGGCAAATTCTGCCAGCACGCGGAAGCTTACATCAAACTGCACCACCTGCTCACTGTCGAGCCCTGCATTGGCGGTAACCGTAACGGTGGCTTCATAAAGACCGACATCCAAACCATTTTCAGGTCTTACGGTAAAGGTGGTTTCCTCGTTGGGATTTATCAAATCTTCATCAATAGGTCCTGTAATTACAAAGTACTCCTCACCTTCTTCATCCAGGCTTACGGTTAAACCCACAATATCACCCGGTGCAGTGCGGGTAATGGTAATGGTTTCGGCCGCTACCTCAGAATACCCCACCTGCTCATCAGCAAATACCAGCGGATCATCTGCATCGACGCTGATACCGTAGGTGTTGATGTCGGTCATGTTGAAGGGATCGGAAATGATTGAATATAGCTCCGGATCACCATAGGTAAATTTTATTGTATATCCTTCCCCGTCTTTGTCAAGGGTAAGATCGGAAAAGGTATAATCGGATTGTTCTGCGACAATATCCAAAGAAAGTGTTCCGTCAAGAGTAGCGTCCTCACCCAGAGAACCGTCATCTGCAATACCAACGGTCAGTTGCTCATTGGCATCCAGACCATCAGCCGAGGCATTGCCCCATGCATCCTGAAACTGCAGGATAACATCGGTAGAACTAATCGGCGCAGGGGTGTCATCACCCGTGCCTGAGCCGCCGGTGGGCTGTTGGGTTATAACCACCGCATCAACCACATTGGGTTGCACATCTACCTCCAGGGTTCCAGGATTGGTTACCCAGCTGGTTTCCACACTCAAATTCTGAATACCTGCCCTGATAAGTGTGATATCTTCAATTGTATAATCACCTTCATCAAACTCAACTATACCCTCGAAAAGAACTCCTTCATTGTCCTCATCTTCATTGTCAGTAACAAACGAAATAAAATGGGGCCCATCCAGAGGGTTACCGGCTTTGTCCTGTGCGGTAATAGCTACATCAAAGGCTTCTCCGGCGGTGGGGTCTTGGTTGGGGTCGAGTTCCAGTGAAATGTTTGAAGCATCTGTATCAACAACCAGAATTGTTAAAATTTGGTCACTGCTTTCATCATTATCTATTCTAAACAAAGTATTTCTTTCACCCAAAGCATTAAATGGAAGCTGTGTGAAAATTGAAGCAACACCATCTGTAAAATTTGTATCCAAATTATATAAAATCCTAAATGCAGCAAAATCACCCACCAGTATATTATAAGATCCGTTTCTTAAACTACCATCAGAATTTGTGGCATTTATAATATTTACTTCAAAGTTTATTCCAATTACCTGCGGGCCCGGATCCACAATATCAAAACCGGAAAGATTTTCAATACCTGTAACATCAAAAGGATCCGTATCAACAAAACCCAGATCCACGGGACTGGAAGAGGTAAACCTTAATACGTAACCGGTTCCTTCCTTGTCGAGAGTAAGGTCATCGAAAGTAGCAGTACCGTCAATGATATCCACTGATAATGTTCCGTCAAGTGCGGCACCTTCGCCTGAACCGTCGTTTTGCAATGTTACCGTTACCTGCTGTGGTGAGGTGAGATTTCCAAAAGCAAGATTATCAAATTCATCCCATGCTTCAACGATTATAGTACCCAGCGATGCGGGTGAATTATCATTGTTTCCCTCAATAACTGATTCAGGTTGCTGGGTGATCGCAAGTTTTTCTGCATCCGCAGCAATGACTTCAATATCCAGCGTTTCCGTTGGTAAAATAGTTTCTATTGCTATGGTTATCTGATTGGGGTCGGCTGCTTTGGTAAGGGTAACGCCAAAGGTTGCTACACCTGAGGTAAAGGATACCAATCCGTCAAACACCACTCCTTCATTGGGCTCACCGGGAATATTACTGGTAACGTTTACCGTGAAAGAACCATCGAGTAAACCATTTGCTGTGTTTCTGGCTTCTGTAATGTCAAGATCAAATTCAACTCCGGCAGTCTGAGGATCCGTAATATCAGCCACCTCAAATCCGGATACATTTGCAGCTACATTTACAACAATATCTACCTCATTGGTAATTCCATCCACGATTACAGTGATGGTATGGTCACCCAAGGTAGTCAGGGTAATAGATGTGGCGGTTTCTCCTGCTGCAAAGGTAAGTTCTCCGTTATACAGTTCTCCGTCTTCACTGCTTGTTATAATAACAGCAACATCTCCCGTTACTGTAGATCCGTCAATCCATGTAGCGCCTGTAAGTTCCAGATCAAAAGCAAAGTCCTCGTATTGCTGGCCGGGGTCTTCAATAGCAAAGCCCGACTGGTCTTCAAGGACATCAATGATAAGGTTCTCGGATACTCCATTAATTGTCACCGTCAAATCGTGTAATGCGATTACCGATAATTCAATATCAAAAGATACATTACCTGCTGTAAAATTGATTTCCTGATTGAAAACATCTTCGGATTGCTGATCACTGATTACATTGACCAGGACATCTCCATTCATTGGCTCACCTGCTGGGTTTAGGGCATTTTCAATAAATACCGGGAATTCAATGTTTTCATACTGAGGAGAATCGGCACTTACTGAAAATGCTGAAAGATCGTCGATGTCAACCACATCAAACGGATCAGTTATCACTTCACCAAGAGACACAGGACTGTCGGATGTGAATTTCAGAGAATAACCTGTTCCTTCTTTGTCAATGGTAAGATTAGTAAACAAGGCTGTACCGGTTTGAATATCCACGGTTTGGGCATCTAATACTGCATCTTCGCCGGGAGAACCATCATTTTCTATGGTCACCGTGACGTTTTGAACAGCGTCAAGACCCTCTGAAGAGAGATTTCCAAACTGATCGATAGCGATTATTTCAATATTGCCCAGGTTGGCAGGTTCGCCATCGTTATCGCCGGTGATAACTGATGCCGGTTGCTGAGTAATGAAAAGGCCTACTGCTGTTGCAGGTGTAACTTCAATAGGATGAAACTCTGCCTCTGCAATACCCTGAACGCTTATGCTTAATTCGTGATCATCTGCTATGTTAAGTGTAAGGCTTGTGATGGAGGTTTCTCCTGAAGTAAACAGAACAGCATTGTTAAATACCGTGCCACCGTTGGCTTCACCTTCAATATCAGTGATTATGGTAACCTGGAAAAAACCATTGAGAATCAATCCGTTTACATCAGTTGCATTTTCGATATCAAGAGTAAAATCAGCGCCGGCTAAAACTGTCTCCGGACCGTCAACATCAAAACCGGATAAAACATCAATGTCTCGAAGGAAAGGATAAGATTCATCTTCCAGAATATCCCAAATGGTTGTAAAGTTCCAATCATTAAATGTATTTTGTTTTTGCATTTGAGCGGTTGTTCTTCCGTTACCTCCAGCACTTGATGTAAATCCGGATGTTTCTGTATCCCAATAAGAATCAGAAACTGTTCCCTGGTTGGTTGCTCCCAGTGAACCGACCAACCCCCCTGCCTGAGATACATTGGAATTAATAATTATTTCACCAATGGAATAACTATTTTCAATAAGCCCTCTTTGTGATACACATCCTGCAAGCCCACCCACTCTTTCAGCTGTGGAGGTCGCAGGCTCTACAATAACTGATCCGGTAGCATAGCTGTTGCGTATTTCGCCTTTTTGGTTGCACCCTACCAAACCGCCAAATTTTTCATAAATGGCTCCTGGTTCGGAAAAAATGACATCCACATTAGAGAAACTTCTCCTCACAATGGGCCTTCTTGATTCGGTGGTTCCGCTTACATAACTGTTATTGGTTCCTATCAAACCTCCTGTAGCTGCATAACCGGAAACAGAACCATCAGTAACAAAACAGTTTTCAATGATCGTATATTCACTACCGGTAACACGGCCCACAAGGGCCCCTACTGCAAGGCCACCTTTGACATCTACACCAACAATTCCCAGGTTCTTAATTACAACCGAATCAACTTTGTCATTGTCTGTAGGGCCGATATGACCAAATAAACCTACGTTATCCGTTGTCGGTAAATTTATATTCAGGTTAAATATCTTAAATCCGTTCCCATCATAAATGCCATTGAACAAAACACCCGTTCCTCCACCTCCAATAGGAGTCCAGTTCCCACCATTGTATCCTGCAAGATCAATGTCCTGAGTTTGCTCAAAATAGTAAACTGTATCCGGATCGAGTTCTTTACGGATCTCATCCAGATCTTCAGCCGTAGATATAAGCCATGGTGATGTTTCAGTACCATCACCTCCTGAAAATTTTTGACCAATTGCTCCGTTTGTGACGGTGAAAAAAACGATTGTAAACAAAAAGTAAGCCTTGCGCATATTATTGAATTTTATGTTTCTTTTGTTTCCTTTAATTTCCTTATCCATACAATAGGGAAGCTGTTATACACGATTGCTGCGGGAAATAGCATATTTCCTCCATTTCTGCGTATAACAACCCATGCAAATATATGTCTTTTTATTTTCCTTAAATACCGTGAATTACTTAGGTTTTATCCATGTAATATACGGATGAGCAAATTTCCTGTATTTTGAATGAATTTTTTGAAATATTTATTAACACAAAATATGGTTTCTTAAAGGCTAGAAAGCTTAATTACCGGTAGCGAATTTTTTTGATTTACATGCATTCCCCCGTCAATGGCCATAAGCAAGAGACAGAGCATTCTTTATTTTACAATTCATTCTGGTTTTTTTATGATTCATTGCATTGTGAATAAAAAGAAGCGGGTTTTGATGGCAATGGGAAATTTCCATCAAAACCCGCTTCAAATAATACATATTCAACCATTTAGTCCATGCTAACCGCAATGCAAAAACCGCCTTACCAGCTTCATGGTTTCTTCTTTGTTGGGTGCAATTTTTTCGCGCAGATTTTCGTCATCGTAATCCATAAGTTTCTGGGCCGTCCCTTGTAGTAATCCATCGGTAAACACATCGTGTTGTTTGAAGATCTCTGCCTGTTTCAGCAGGTATTCTGCAGCTGTTTTGCATGAATAAGGGAGCTGGGCCAGCTCCGTCTGGCGGGCTTTGTGCTTTTCGTCAAAGATGTTTACATCTACATAGGTTTTCTTCGCAAACTCCAGACCTTCGGGCATTTCAAAGCCATGCCTTGCTCCCACGCACAAGCCTGCTATGAGCAGGTAAATATCGGCCGAACCATCGGGGCAGCGGAATTCAAAGGTCGCCTTATCGCTGAAATCCATGTCATGGGGTTCTTCCAGCGGATTTGCATTTGCCACCATGTCGCTGGCACCCACCCAACCCAGGGGAACACGTATGAGTGCAGACCTGTTGCGCTCGCCCCAGCATACATTGGTGGGGGCTTCCTGGTGAGGAACAAGCCTGAAATAACTGGTAGGAATGGTATTGCCAAAAGCTGAAAGTGCAGGTGCAATATCCAGGATACCTGCAATCACCTTGCGGGAAATATCGCTAACCTTGCCGTTTTCAAGCGTAACGTTTTTGCCGTCTTTCATGGGCCGCATATGTATGTGCAGTCCGCTTCCGGCCTTCCCGGCAGTGATCTTGGGTGCATAGCTGATGGTTACCCCGTACTGGTAACCCACTTCACGTAAGATCCATTTGGCTATGATAAGCTGGTCTGCAGCGTCTTCAACATTGGTGGGAAGAAATTCCACCTCGTTCTGCTCATACTCATGCTCTTCGTCCGAAAAATTTCCCACTTCCGAATGGCTGTATTTGAGCAGTGCGCCGGTCTGCGCCATGGCCATCATGGCATCTATACGCAATTGTTCCCACTTTACGAAAGGAGCCGATTCGTGGTAGCCTTTCTGGTCGGTGGCTTTGTATAGCTCATCTTTCTCGCTAATGACATAATACTCAATTTCTCCCATTACCTCCATGCTGTAACCTGTTTTGTCCACAAGTGCCTGATGTGCTTTGCGCATAATGTTCTCGGGAGCACTGTCAAGGGGATTTCCATCTTTGTCATAATAGGAACAAAGGATATCCAGGGTGGGAGTCTCCGCAAAAGGATTCAGGAACGCCGTTTTGAAACGTGGTACCACATACAGGTCGCTTGAACCGGCTTCCAGGAAATTAAAGAGACTGCTGCCGTCTACACGCTCACCGGTTGAAAGTATTGTGTCAAGATGCTCCCGGCTCTGGATTACAAAATTAAGTGCTTTCAGACGTCCGTCACCTCCTACGTAACGGAAATTTACCATTTTGATATCGTTGTTTTCAATGTAATGGATAATATCAGTCTTGGTAAAATCTTTGGCGGGTTTCTGAAGAAACCGCACCAGGGGGTTGGGGTTAAGATTATAAATACTGTTGTCCATAAAAGTGCTTTTTTTAAAAGGGTTGTAAGTTGTTTTGATAAATTGCGGCGAAAATACAATAAAAAAATCAATCCGGTATTGAAATTGTGCAGGATTCGACACATAAAACTCATTGTTATTTGTGACTGTTTTTATACCCTGCGGGTAACATTTCAATTGTAATTTGCGTTAAAGATATTATATTCACTTTTGAACCCTAATTCTTGTTTCTGGCTTTTTATGCGTATTCTCAGGCTTTTTAAAGTACTTCTGATTCTTCTCATAATACAGGGCTGCACCTATCTGCGCGAAACTCCCTCCTATCGTGAAGCAGAATGGGAGGCCTGGCGGGAAGCCCGCAACAGGGTAGTACCGGCTGAAAGTGCAGAATTTTATACAGAATACTCCCAACTGCTGGGCTATGAACTCAATGGAAATGAAAATCCGGAATTGATCAGGGAAGTTGTGAGCTGGCTGGGTACCCCCTACCGCTACGGCGGAATAAACAAAAGCGGTGCAGACTGTTCCGGATTTGCCAAAGTGGTGTATCGCGATGTGTATGGTATCAACCTGGAAAGGGTAACGGTTAATATGGCTCAGAATTCACGGCGTATAAGCAAACGCAATCTGCAGGAAGGTGACCTGGTGTTTTTCCGCATCAACAGCCGTCGCATATCGCACGTGGGGATATACCTGAGCAACAACAAGTTTATCCACGCCTCTGCTTCAAGGGGAGTTGTTGTTAATGATCTGGATGAAGATTATTATAGCAGAAGATTTGCTTTCGGCGGCCGGGTAGGAAGATAGCTAAACCTAAAACAAATGCCGGAAGGGTACAAGTATCCATTCGAAGAATTTCTGCAGTCTGGGGCGTTTCTGCCAGTTGTTGTAATCAAATGGTTCGCTATCCTTTAAGCTCATATTAAAATGTCTTACCAGTTGCCGGTTCAGGTTTTTGTTTTCTCCAAAAAGGCAAATTTCATGTTGATAACGAAAACTGCGATAATCGAAATTGGCCGAACCTATCATGAAGTATTTTCTGTCGACCAGGAAAATTTTGGAGTGCAGGTTTTGGGGTAAAAAGAAAAAGATATTTACTTTCTCTCTTGAAAGTTCTCCCATGTATTTCCCTGATAAAACATCAAGTACGTGTATATCCGACTTTTTGGGTATTATAATATTTACTTTGACTCCTCGCCTGGAAGCATCCATTAGTGCCTTACGCAAATTACTTCCGGGCAGGAAATAAGGTGTTTCAAGGTAAATATCCTTTTCAGCATTTTGTATCAACTCCAGATATTTACGTTGTATGGGCTGATTTTTCAGGCTCGGAACGTCGCGTATGATCTGATATTTCCTAAAATCTACCTTGCGGGTATAGGCTACTTTATCATACAAAAACTTATTGTAAATCTTAAGGTTCTCAAAAAAAACCTGCTTGAAGGTTTTGGAAATTTCTCCGGTAATACGAAACATGGATTCGCGCCAGTTGAGCGCATAACCGCTTATATTGGCAGAACCTATATAGGTTATATTATCATCAATAATGAGAATTTTGCGGTGGTCGCGCCGGTGGTTTTTGGTAAAGGCATCCCAGCTTATTTTAATCTTCTTAAAGAACTTAACCTCTCCTCCTGCATCTATGAGGTCTTTGAAAAAAACCATATTGGAAGAGGCACCCCATGAGTCAATAAGGAGTTTGATCTGCACTCCTTCCCTGCATTTTTTTATGAGATTGTCGCGAAAACGGATGCCAATGGGATCATTCCTGAAGCGGTATATTTCAAGATAAATATAGTTTGCAGCCTTTTGAATATCGCTGAGCATGGCCGGATAAAACAAAAGGGGGTCGGAAAACATTTTAATTTTTAAATCCTGCTCCATCTGCAAAAAGCTGAAAATCGCCCGCCAAACATAGTTTATTTTGAGGAAATTAACAATATCATAACAAAAATTTTATTTGTCGCATCTGAAAGGTTTTTAACAAAAAGCCTTATTTTTACCTTCCAAAAACACATATGCTGATTATCGGAATTGCCGGTGGATCCGGCTCAGGAAAATCAACGGTGGTAAAAAAAATTGTGAACCGCCTTCCCAAAAAGAGCGTATCTGTTATTTACCAGGATGCTTATTACAAGGATAACGGACACCTGACATCAGAAGAAAGGGCAAAAATCAATTTTGACCACCCCAGTGCCATAGAATTCAACCTCCTGGTAAAACATCTGGATATGCTGCGCGAGGGAAAAACCATTCCCATGCCTATTTACTCTTACCTCACCTGTGCCCGGGCCAAAGAAATCATTCCGGTAGAACCCAAGGAAGTGGTAATTGTGGAAGGTATCCTCATCATGTCAAACCCACGCATGCGCGACCGCATGGATATCAAGATATTTGTAGACGCCGACCCCGACGACCGGCTCATGCGCATCATAAAACGCGATATTGAAGAACGCGGCCGCTCGTTCATTGAAGTGCTCGAACACTACGAAAAATACGTGAAACCCATGCACCTTCAGTTTATTGAGCCCAGCAAGCGCTACGCCGAAATGATCCTGCCGCAGGGTGGCGAAAATCATGTGGCAATTGATATGATCGTCTCACGCATACGATTTGCACAGGAAGCCAAACAAACCGGGAAGTGAGATGTTACTTGGTTGTTAGGTTTATGGGTTTATAGGTTTATAAGTTTTAGAATGTAATCTGTTAAAAAATGACACCATATTATGTGATTTCATATGTATCCTATACCGGTTCAGCTTTTAAAAAGCTTAACCATAAACCTATCAACTTATCAACCCTAAACCTCTTAATCCCCAAACCTCTAAACCAAACTTATGATTCCTTTATATAATTTCCACAGTCATTCACACCATTGCGACGGAAAAGAATCAATGGAAGAATATGTAAAAGCTGCCATTGATAAAAAATTCAAGGCTTTTGGGTTTTCGGCACACTCTCCCCTGCCCTTCCCTAATGAATGGAGCCTGACTCCGGAAGGTTTTAAAAACTATGTGCAGGAAGCGCGCTATTTGATTGAAAAATACGGAAAGGAAATTGACCTTTACCTGGGACTGGAAATTGACTACATACCCGGCCATTCCGAAGATTTTGCCGGCTTTATGAGAAACACACCGCTCGATTACTGTATAGGTTCCATTCACCTGGTGCGCCATCCTGAAAGCGGAAAGATATGGTTTATTGACGGACCCGTAGAAGGTTACATAAAAGGTGTTGATGAAATATTTCAGGGTGACTACCGCACTGCCGTTACAGCTTTTTACAGGCAAACCATTGACATGGTAAATACCCAGAAACCGGATATCATCGGCCATATCGACAAGGTAAAAATGCACAACAAACAACGGTGGTTCTCCACCTCCGAAAAGTGGTACCAGGATTTAATCGATGAAACCCTTCAGGTCATTGCCGCAGAGGGCTGCATTGTTGAGCTTAACACACGGGGAGTTTACAACGGAAAAACTGAGGATTATTTCCCGTCTGTTGATATTCTCAAAAAATGCTTCGATCTCAACATCCCCATGATGGTAAATACTGATGCCCACCACCCCTCACAACTCGACCTGCATTTCAATGAAGGTCACCGGCTTTTGAAAAAAATCGGATTTAAAAAGGTGAAGACGCCGTTTTTTGAAGTGGGTTTATAGGTTGATTGGTTGATTAGTTTATTGGTTGATGGAGTTATTCTTTTCCAATATTGTTTAAGACCTTTTTTTGCTATGGAATATTCATTTAGTTTTGAAAAACTAGAAGCCTGGAAAGAAAGTAGGTTGCTTGCAACAAAAATTTATAAAATAACAATTGGATTTCCTGATTATGAAAAATTTGGAATTGTTTCTCAAATGAGACGTTCAGTTATTTCTGTAAGCTCCAATCTGGCAGAGGGCTCTTCACGAAATACTTTTAAAGAACAAGCGTATTTTTATCAAATGGCCTACGGAAGTCTTATGGAATTGCTCAGCCTGCTAATTATTTCAACTGATCTGGGATTTATGTCAGAAAACACTCTGAATGAAATCAGAGCCGATTTGGAAAAAACATCCAGGCTAACCGGAGCTTTAAGAAAATCCCGTATCAATACCAAACCCTAAACTCATCAACTTATCAACCATAAACCTATAAGCCTAATTTTTTTTACCTTTGCCCCCTAACCGAATACCTCAATGAGCGACCCCATAAAACATGAATGCGGCATTGTTTTGCTGCGGCTTTTAAAGCCTCTTGAATATTATCTGGCCAAATACGGTACTGCACTTTATGGAGCCGATAAGATGTACCTGCTCATGGAAAAGCAGCACAACAGGGGCCAGGACGGCGCAGGTATAGGATGTATAAAATTTGATATGAGCCCCGGATCGCGGTATATGTATCGCAGCCGAAGTGCCCGCAGCAACCCCATACAGGATATTTTTGACCAGTTCAATGAAAAAATTCAAGCGGCATACAAGCAAAACCCCGAAAGACTTCGTGATGTTTCGTGGCTCAAAAACCACATCGACCTGGGTGGTGAGTTGTTTATAGGACATCTGCGTTATGGCACCTATGGACACAATGCCATCGAAAGCACACACCCCTTTGTGCGTGAAAACAACTGGATGTCCAAAAACCTGATGATTGCAGGCAATTTCAACCTTACCAATGTGGATGAGCTTTTTGACAGCCTTGTCAATATTGGCCAGCATCCCAATCAAACTTCAGACACAATTACTATTCTTGAAAAGCTCGGTCATTTTCTGGACGATGAAAATGAAGCTTTGTACCAAAAGTTTAAAAATGAAGGATACTCAAAAAAAGAAATTTCTCCCCTGATTGCTGAACATATTGATATTCAATGCATACTGTCTAATGCATCAAAATATTGGGATGGCGGATATGTGGTTGCAGGCCTGCTCGGACATGGTGATGCCTTTCTTATGCGTGATCCTGCCGGTATCCGTCCGGCCTATTATTACAAGGATGACGAAATAATTGTAGTAACGTCTGAAAGGCCCGTAATACAAACTGCTTTTAATGTGCCACGGGAATCCATTAAGGAAGTAATGCCAGGTCATGCTCTCATCATCAAAAAAAATGGCCAGTTCAGTGAAGTATTGTGTAAAAATCCCGGACCCAGAAAATCTTGCAGCTTTGAAAGAATATACTTTTCAAGGGGAACGGATGCCGATATATACCAGGAAAGAAAAAAACTTGGCCGCCAACTGGTACCTGCAATCCTTAAAACCATCAACTATGACCTGGAAAATACCATTTTCTCTTACATCCCCAATACTGCAATAGCCTCGTATAAAGGGCTGGTGGAAGGATTGAACGAGTTCTGCGACCAGGTTAAAAAAGACCGGATTTTACAATTAAAAGGAAATTTTGACCCCGATGTGCTGGATAAAATTCTCAGCTTTCACCCCCGGATAGATCAAATTGCCGTAAAAGATGCAAAGCTACGCACCTTTATAACCGAAGACAATAAACGTGATGACCTGGTAACACATGTTTACGATGTAACCTACGGAGTAGTAAAAGAGTATCAGGATAACCTTGTGGTAATTGACGATTCCATTGTAAGGGGAACAACATTAAAGCATAGTATTATCCGTATTCTTGACAGGCTGGGTCCTAAAAAAATTATTATCGTATCATCAGCTCCACAAATAAGATATCCGGATTGCTACGGTATTGATATGACCAAGCTTTCAGAGTTCATTGCTTTCAAAGCTACCATTGATCTACTCAGGGAAACCAGGCAGGAGCATATAATCAATGAAGTTTACAAAAAATGTAAAGAATCCGAAAAACTACCAAAAGAAGAAATTATTAATCACGTGAGAGAGATATACAAACCCTTCAGACCTGAGGAAATATCTGCAAAAATCGCAGAACTTTTACATTCCAAAGATGTAAATGCCGAACTGGAAATTGTATACCAGACCATAGAAGATTTACACATTGCCTGCCCCGGAAACAGGGGTGACTGGTATTTTACCGGCGAATACCCCACACCCGGCGGAAACAAAGTGGCCAACCGGTCGTTTATCAATTACATTGAAGGGCGTAACGAAAGGGCCTACGCTTTCAGATAATTAAAATCAAGCCTGTAAATTGATTGAGCCGGTGATTTTGCCGGTATTCCTCCTAATTGTCAGATGCCATGAGTTCCTATATTCAAAAACTTATTCTTCAGGGCGAACATCAAAAGCAGGATTTCAAATTCCAGGTAAACGATTCACGTAAAATCGCAAGGACCATATCAGCCTTCGCCAATACAGACGGTGGCAAGTTATTGATTGGTGTAAAAGATAACGGGGTTGTGGCAGGGGTACGCTCCGATGAAGAGTTTCACATGATTGAAGCCGCTGCGCAGATGTACTGCAAGCCCGAAATGGATTTTGCCTGCCGGACATGGAATGTAGATGGAAAAACAGTGCTTGAAATAGACATACCCGTTCTTGATTCAAAACCATGTTTTGCAGAAAGTGAGAACGGGAAATGGCTGGCATATATACGCGTTGGCGACCAGAACTTTCTGGCCAGCACCATACAGCTAAAATACTGGAAACGGCAAAGCAGGGAGGCCGGCACTTTCATCCGGTACACCCATAAGGAAAAGATTCTGCTGGATTTTCTGAATGAAAACTCCTTTATAACTCTCAATAAATTTTGCAAACTTGCCTCTATTCCAAAATACCTGGCTGAAAATTTAATAGTTAACCTTTTGATTACAGGTACCATTGAAATGGGTCAAAACGAAAAAACCACATGGTTTCGTCTTAAAGACCCCAGCGAAGAAAATCATTGGGATGAATAAAAAAAGCCGGCCTGAAAAACAAACCGGCGGTTGGTGGAGAATATCGGATTCGAACCGATGACCTCTTGGCTGCCAGCCAAGCGCTCTAGCCAACTGAGCTAATTCCCCTTTTTTGTGGTTTGCAAAATTAGCAGCTTTTATTAATTTGGCAAAAAAATTTATTTATTTGCTTGCATTTAAAGACTGTTGTAAAATATCATGCAAATTACCAGAAAATGAAAAGATTATTTGTTGCCATCCACATCAGGCCCTCAGAAAAACTAATTCATGCAATCCGTAAAATTAAAGATAACCTTTCGGATGACCAGATTAAATGGGTAAATGAAGATTTACTGCATATTACATTGAAGTTTATGGGCGAAACTCCCGATAAGGAAATTGATCAAATTATCCATCGTTTGAAAAAATCAGTTGCGGGTTTTTCCTCCTTTGATTTTCAGATTTCGGGATTCGGTTATTTCGGAAATTCAAAATTCCCCCGGGTTTTGTGGCTGGGAATTGATGCTCCGGAAAACTTACAAATGCTTTACCAAAACATTCAAAAGGCTTTGAAAAACTACGGGCCCGCCGAAAAAAAAGAATTATTCAAACCGCACCTGACCATCGGACGAGTGAGAAATTTTAAAAGCGTTACTGCCCTTTTCGAAACTGAGGCCGAGTTTGCTGATACAGTATTTCAAAACATTACGGTAAAGGAAATTATTCTGTATGAAAGCTTTTTAAAACCTGACGGGCCTGTTCACAGCGTTTTGGAAAAAGTGTCACTGGAGTAGATTGTTTTCCGTAATTTCCGCAAAAACATATCCGGTAAATCACATATGTTTTAGTCGAATTATTACGAGTAATTACAGAACTTTTTAATTTACTTAATAAATTTTTTCGTCATATATTTTTTTCATACTTTTAACGTTTTGTAAATTCTTGCGTCATATTCTTAAAAAATTATTTTATAACATACTCTTTTATGGTATTACCGGAATCATTGGAAAAAGTTTTACTCTCTGTCATTGAAAAAAATATTGGTGAAAAAGTTGATATTGAAAGAAGTTCTTCTCTGTCAGGAGGTTCAATAAACAGTGCATTTCGCATTAAAACCATGCGTGGTAATTTTTTTGCCAAGTACAATTCGGCCAGCCAATACCCCGACATGTTTAAAAAAGAAGCTCAGGGACTGGAAATCCTGTATAATGCCGGAGAAGTTTATACACCCAAAGTAATAGGATACGGTGAAACTGATAATATGAGCCTGCTCGTTCTTGAGTATGTTGATGCAGGAATGGAAATCCGCTCATTCTGGGAAGATTTCGGAACAAAACTGGCCCGATTGCACAAACATACCAACGATTATTTTGGCCTCGACCATGATAATTACATTGGCAGTTTGAAACAATTTAATGACGCTCACGACAACTGGATTGATTTTTTTGTAACACAACGCCTGGAAGTTCAAATAAAACTGGCCAGAGATAAAGGCTTGATGGATAGCAGCATTGTAACAAAGTTTGCCAGACTGGGTAAGTGTCTTTCAGATTTTTTTCCTGTAGAAAAACCTTCTTTGTTGCACGGTGACCTGTGGAGCGGAAATTACATGACCAACAGTATGGGAGAAGCCTGCATCATTGACCCTGCCGTTTACTATGGTCACAGGCTAATGGATATTGGGATGTCAAAACTCTTTGGTGGCTTTTCTACTTCATTTTATGATGCTTACAATAAGGAATATCCAATGGAGAATAACTGGCAGGAAGCCGTGGAAGTGGCAAACCTATATCCACTCATGGTACATGTAAATCTTTTCGGAGCCGGTTACCTGGGATCGGTTAACCAGGTTTTGAAAAAATTCTGATGGTTTTGATAAATTACCGGGTAAGTATTTCCTGTAATTTATATTTCCGTTTTCTTATTTCCTTTCATCCTTCCACATTTGTCTGAAACTTTTGGGTTTTATAACAGGAAGGTCGCGTCGTTTTCCCCAGCTTTTCATAAAAGCTTTTTTAAGAAAAAAGTTTTTCATTCCGGCACCAGGCAAATTCATCAGTCTGGGCTTAAGCATTGCCATTTTCCAGACACGCATTCCCCAGTTTTCAATACGGGGTGAAAGTTTGTTTTCCACAGAAAAGTTGCGGTTTTGAAGCAACTGAAAATGCAGGTCAATATTTACAGGGCATACTTCTGTGCATTTACCGCAAAGGGATGTGGCATAACTCAAGTGTTTATAATGCATCATTGACCTTAAATGGGGAGTTATAACAGCTCCGATAGGTCCTGAATAAACGCTGCCGTAGGAGTGCCCTCCTATATTCCTGTAAATAGGGCAACCGTTCAGGCAGGCTCCGCAACGTATACATGAAAGGGCCCTTCGTTGCGGTATCTGAGACAGCAACCTGCTTCGTCCGTTATCCATAAGTATAACATACATTTCTGCAGGTCCGTCAACCTCATCTTTCTGACGGGGACCACTTATCAATGTATTATATGCGGTGATATTTTGTCCTGTTCCGAAAGTTGCGAGCAAAGGCCAGAAAATATGAAGATCGGCAATACTTTCAATAACTTTTTCTATCCCTGCAACCACAATGTGAATCCTGGGGAGAGATGCTGAAAGCACTCCATTGCCCTCGTTTTCTGTAAGAGCTACTGTGCCGGTGCTGGATATCAGAAAATTTGCCCCTGTAATTCCTGCCGAGGCATGTAAAAATTTTTCCCGAAGGGTTTTTCTTACAAACTTGGTTATTTCCTGTGGAGAACTTTCCGGGTCAAGTCCGAATTTTTCATGAAAAATGCCAGCAATGTCTTTTGCCGATTTATGCATTACAGGGGTAACAATGTGATACGGTTTATCACCGGAAATCTGAACAATGTATTCTCCCAAATCTGTTTCTACACATTCAATACCTTGCTTGCTCAGAAAATCATCCAGCTCAAGTTCTTCAGTGACCATGGATTTTGATTTTACCACCAGCTCAACCCCTTTATTTTTCAATATTTCAAGTATAAAAAGATTTGCTTCCTGTGCATCCCTTGCCCAAAGTACTTTTCCTCCTCGCTTTATAAAATTTTGCTCAAAATCTTTCAGAGAATTCTCAAGGTTTTCAATACTCCTATGCTTTTTGAGAGCAGCCAGGCGACGGGCAATTGCCAGATTCTGATATTGCATTTTACCTTTTATAACTGCAGAATCATATTTTCCTATGTTAAAGGAAACTGTTTTTCTGTGTTGCAGGTCAAACGCCTTAGTATCCGAATCAGACTGAAACTTATTATAGATTTCTGACATTACAAAAATGTTGTTATTTAAACTTCATTTACATACAATTTTATCGACACGGTCCTGATGACGTCCTCCCTCAAATGATGCTTCCAAAAAAGCATCCACAATCTCAAAAGCAGTTTTATCATCAAGAAAACGTGCAGACAATGCCAAAACATTGGCATCATTATGTTTACGGGCCAGCGAAGCAATTTCCGGTATCCAGCATAATGCACTGCGAATATGCTGGTGTTTGTTAGCAGTCATATTCACACCATTTCCGCTGCCACACATAATGATACCAAATTCAAATTCACCTTTTTTTATTGCCTCTGCCAGGGGATGTACATAATCAGGATAATCAGCACTTTCTGCTGAGTATGTTCCAAAGTCCTTCAATACAAAGCTTTTATTTGTCAGGAAATCTAAGATTTTCTTTTTCAATTCATACCCGGCATGGTCTGAGGCCAAAGCAATTTTTAAACCCTTTTTTTGCATTGTTAATAATTTTTCATTCAATAACCTGGAACAAAAATAATGAGAAAAACTACAGGATTTATTTTTAAGTAATTAGATGAAAAAACATCATAAACTCACATATTAATATTTTTTATTTATTTATTAATAATCATATAATTAACAATTATGAACACAATTTTGTTAAGAATTCGATTTAAGGTGCTCATATTTTTTCATAATATTTTTTGATTTTTTAAAAAAGAAATTCCAATGAAAATATTTATCAAAAATTCAAGTAATTTTTAAAATAGTTTTAAGAATATATAAACAAACCCTTAACAATTTAAGGTCGGTTTTTTAAAGGTTTTCAACATGAATTTATCAATCATTATTGAAACTAATGAAACTAACATCTTGTTAGTATTTAAGAAAATATTTGAAAATGAAAGGATAAAATTTTTATCTGTGTTAATAAACTGTTAATTTTATTTAATAAATCAAATTAACAAGTTTTCTTTCAATTATTTTCCAACATCATTAACAGCGCTAATAGTAATAATAAGTTATT
>REDJ01000220.1 GCA_007693555.1 Bacteroidota bacterium | reverse complement strand
GCGTGTTTTTCTCCCTGATTTTCAATTCAAGGTCATCGATTTTTTTCTGAAACATGTTTACAGAATCTTTGTATGCCTTGTCATCTAATTGCACATCTATACCCCGTGAAATTGATAACACCCTGAATCCCTGACCGGAGATCTGAATAGTGGCAGGATCAAGAAACGGAGAAAGTCTCTTAAACTCAATTTCATTGCGCCCCTCTTCCAGTTGCAATGTTGCAGTACCATGAATTTCAGCACCTTCATTGTAAATGGTAGTTTTTTTGATTATCAGATTGTTGGAAACACCATTATGTGCAGTTATAATGAAAAGCAATATAATGATAACAGCAGGTAGTTTTTTCATGGTAAAAAAGCTTAGTGGACGGTTAACTTTTGTTTTCCTTGGAAATGTCAGAGGCTAAGATAAGTATATAATCTAAATTATATAATCTCATTGGCAGATTTTTAATCAAAAAAATACCCCTAATGCTCTTTGCAAAATAAATCAAAGCATTGGGGAATTTTTCTCAAAAGAATAGTAAAAATTAATTTACAGGAAAGGATACAGTGTTTCAATCCACCTGTCTTCGGTAATAAAAAAGCTTCCCATTTCTTCCCAGTCCTGTAGAATCCGCTGATTTTTCATTTGCTCCGGGCTCATGCCTCTTGATTTTGCCTCGGCAACTACTGCAAATGTTTTAACCAGTTCATCATGCCATGTCTGCAGTTCAGCATGACTGAATACCGGGCCATGACCTCCCACCAGGGTAACATCATTGGGAAAATGATCAAGAATTCTTTGCACATTTTCCAGGAATGAATGCGGATTTCCACCGTTATTTACATCCACAAAGGGAAAATATCCCGCAAAAAGCAAATCACCCATCACAAGAACATTTGCCTGCGGAAAATATATTATAAGATCGCCTTCGGTATGGCCTCCTTCCAAATGGGTTATTTGAATCTTTTCACTGTTAAATTCAAGATCCATATTATCATCTACCAAAATGTTGGGAATGGCATAATCGGGAAAAGCAGGAATTATATTCTCACCTCTGCGTTGCTCTTTTGAAAGAAATTCTTTGACACTGGGATGGGCTATGATATCTGCGTCTTTACCAATTACTTTGTTTCCTCCGGTATGATCAGCATGAAGGTGGGTGTTGATTAGATATTTTATGGGTTTATCAGAAATCTTCCGTATTTCTTCCATAAGCCTGTCTGTACTCTGCTCATAGGCTGCATCAATTACCAAAACTCCATCATCACCATGCGAAACAACTACAGCTACCGCATTGGCAACGAACAATCTGTGCAATCCCGGAGAAAGCTCAGTAACAGTGATTTCAATTTGTGACCAGTCGCGCTGTGCAAGTAAAAAATATGGTGCTAATAAAAATATAAAAATCAGAATTTTTCTCATAATACATTTGTTTAAGTCATTATTTATTCTGAGCTTGCTTTACAAACCCGGGAATACAGATGTTTTAAAACCAAAATATTTCAGGAGAGCTTAAATGATCAGATAATAAATCTGATGTATGATAATATCGTTTGATTTTTTCATTAGTAATAACAGAATATCAGGTATTTGGTTTAATTTAATGGTTGTAAAAAATAAAAATTTATTAAATAAAGAAAGGGGCTGTTCAATAATATTGCCAGCCCCTGATTTAAAAACCTTAAAAAACTTTACTCTATCTGCTTTGCCTTTCAACAAATTTGTTTAGTTCTTCCACAGAACTGGAAAAAGTAAAGGCATCATTCAGTTCGTAATATCTGCCGTAATCAAGAGTTCTGCTATAAGCAAATTTAGCAAATTCCAGTTTGGAATCCTCAAAGGTAAATACTTCAATAACCGCTTTAACCTGCGATACCAGTAAGCAGTTGTTTCTTGCAACCTGTTTTGCAGTACTAAGCTTGTCATCCTCGAAAGTTTGATTTTTAACTGCTTGCAATGCTCTTGCGAAATCGGTATCTGACATAGGTACCGGACATCCAACTGGTCCCGAATAACCAGGCAAGGCAACTCTCTCAGCATGCACCTGTTTATGGATTTGCTCTGGTTTTGTCCTTGTTTCATGAACGCTGATTTCTTGCGAGTATTCAACTGACTCTTCCCACTCCATTCCTTCGGGGATATCTATTTCCAGGGAGATACCTGTTCTTTGACCACCTTCAGTAATACTTATATCAACACTTGCACCTGCTGCACTGATATTCTGATTGACAGCAGCTTCATTAACATTAGCAGATACAGATACTTTATGCTGTTCATGTTCAGCAACTGCAGGTTTTGTTTCCACTTTTGTTTCATTTGTATGCAAAGGTGCAGAATATGTATTTGTTTGTGCTACTGGAGCAGAAACCTCCTCCCAGGAAACCATGCTCAAAACGTATTCATCACGTCTGCGATGTTTTCTTATCCGGTAGGTCGTATGTGCATCAGAATCCTCAAGCATATCCCGAACTGTGATACTTTGATCAATCTCCGGAATTCTTTCATCTTCAAAAATAATTTTAATACGATAACGTGGTTCGCTTAAACCTGTTACCTCAACCCGGTGAACAGGACTGTCATTCTGACGTATTCCGTTAACAATCAACCAGAAGCGGTGGCCGTCCTCGCTGAAAACGGTAAATGATGATTGTGCAAAGGATTGCAATGCCAACAATAGCATTAAGCTTAGAAGTAAAAATAATTTTTTCATTTTTTCAGTTAAGTTGGTTAATTAAAAAGGATTTTAATTTCTCGACATTGTATGTTTAAATAGTTATTTCCATAAAATTCAAACAATATAGGTTTATTCTTCTGTCACAAAAATTTCAAGTTCAGGAACCCGGATTCCTGAAGGAGCAAAGTTTATCTGCCTGCCGTAAATCAGTTTGACATCCAGCAGCTTGTTTTTAAAGTTAGGGACTTCATCAGCATAATCCAGAATACGGTAGGCAAGATCATCGGGCCTGTCGCGGAAAGTTACATTCAACTTAGTATAATTATTAAATGCTACTACTTCAATCTGCCCTCCAAAGTTGGGATCGTTAATAATTTTGCGGCGAAGTTCTCTGAAATCACGAAATGACCCGGTGGAATAAAACCTGAGTTCAAAAGGTGTTCCATTATTCACCCAATCACCTATATACCCGGTAAAAACAGCCAAAAGTCTGTCAAAATGATTGGAAACAGCATCTCCAATTCCTTCAATAATCGTAGATTGTGTATCACGAGCTGACTTCCAGTCACTTTCAAGAATTATAGTACCCAGGCCTTCCGCTGTACAATTGTCAAAAGCCCTGACCTCCAGGGAAACTTTACTCGAGGTTCGTGTGTCGAATGCCTCACTCCGGCTCTGTACATTTACCCGGTTGATAAAAATGATAAATTGTGCATCTGCCATCATTCCAAGCCGCTGGACATATGTCTCCTGATTGGTATCACTATGCTGGTAAATACCCATTGCTTCTCTTTTCAATTGTTCAAACCTGCGTCTGTCAATATACCTGTACCTTTTACCTGCAAGATGCTCATTGATTCGTTCTGCAGCATGTTCGTACCATAATCTTTCTTCATCACTGATGTTTCTGTCATCATACATAACAAGAAATCTTAATCCGCCGATGCTTCTTGATAAAAGATGAATATCAGCTTTCAAAGGCGATAAACTTACCTTTGCCCTTATTTGAACCTGATAGTAATCTCTCATAGGTGTCTCACTTACCACTTCATAGGACTCAATATAACCCTGGGTGCGGGTATTTATGGCATCCTGAATGACGACAAAGTTTTCAACCCGGGTCTCTGAAATCAATGAAAAACCAATTGCTTCACCCACAGCGTTTCTCATTGCATCCTGCAGGGCATCATTACGGTTGATTCCAACACCTTTTACTTCGACATTTGCAAAATCTCCTGCAATAGAGTTACCACAGGAAAGAATAAGCCCAAGCAGGCTTACAATTAAAATTTTTTTCATAATCATCGGAATTAGTATTGAAATGATTCAAAAAGTTTTACAAAAACATAAGCGCCAGTTTGCCTATAGTACCTATAGTCCTGCCAATTTGCCCCCAGTCAATATTTCGGGTATGCTTTTTATCAATGGTAAGTGTACCTGAATGATTGGAAATTACATCAATTACCTGAACTCCTTCTTTAAATCCCAATTCATCAAAAATCTCCCTTCCGGCATGAAGTATTTTTGGAAAATTTCCCTTCCGGGGATCATAAAGCTGTGTAAGATCAAGCAATATGTTTCCTTCTTCATCAATCAATACTGGAAATAAAGCTGGATCAAAATTTTTTCCCTGAAGATTGAGCACAAGTGCCTCAAGAATTTCCTGCTGAGATGTTTGATCTGCAACTTTTCGGCCATCTGCTGAAGTTCTTGCAGCCTGAGTTTCTCTCTGTACAGGAGTCGCTATTGCTTTAGCTGGTTCTCTTCTGCGCGTATCAGAAATAGATTCATATACAATGGGTGCAAGTCCACCAGGCTCATACAAGTCAATTCTGAGAGTCACTTCTATCATTCCGTACTTTTCTGCAGGATCACCTACCATCCTGGCACCTCTGACGATTCCATCAACACGTGTAACTATATAATCAGACTCGGCAATCATATCAATTACCTTGCTTTCTGAAGTTACCTGCACACCATTTATAATTTCAAGCAGGTTACGTTGGGCAACAACTACAGCTCCTCTGACAGCCATAGCACGTGCCTGTGCAGGATTTGAAAATCTTTCCATGTCAATTACACTTTCTCCCCTGGCCTCAATATATTGTCCTGACCAGTTAATCTCACCATTATTTTGCTGGGTAACCAATGGTTCAGCTCTTTCAAATACTTTTACAAAATCACTTTCAGCTATGCGGATAAGTGGTTTGTCTTCCCTTACAACCTGACTTTCAATTGCAACTCTTCTCTGTTCTGTTTGATCGCTTTGCACCTGAGGTCTGGGCAGAGTTTCATCTTCGAGCCTTTTTTCCTGTTTTTCACGTTCTAGCTGCTCCATTCGCTGTCTTTCCAAACGTCTCTCCCTGCGTGACTGGGCTTGGGTAATCTGGGAAAAAACCATCATGAATACAACTAATATTGTAATTTTTGTTCTCATAAAAATTTTGATTTAATTCTCTATTAATTCAGGATTTGAAAATTCAAATAATATTATATTATGATTCAGTTTAATGAGTATTTTGATTATGAAAAATTAATGCATCAAAAATAAAAATTACACAATAAATGAATGTCGTAAAACTACCGAAATTTCCTAAGTATGTTACTTAATAAAATAGTAATATAATATTATGAAGAAAAAAGTTTGTTTAACCGCAAGTTTGAATTTCAAGTAAAAAGCTATTTCATTTTTGAATAAAACATAAAATTA
>REDJ01000162.1 GCA_007693555.1 Bacteroidota bacterium | reverse complement strand
GAGCCATGGGCCAGGTTGGCATTGCCCGAAACAATCACCGTATCGCCGGGCTGCAAACCGGCCACCCTGTCGGGGTTGGCCCTCACACTGTAGTGCGTAGTATTTTGATGGATAACGTTTACATAGGTCCATTCCGCTTTGCCTTGCGTATATTTGAAAAGCACCTCCAGGTTGTCGCGATACAGCACCGCCGACCTGGGCACAACCAGTTGTGCAGGCACAGGGCTTTTCATCAGAACCTTCACATTCATCCCTTCCATAAGGCCCCGGGCGTCGGATATCAGAGCCGTAATCTCTACCCTCCCATGCTCATCTACCTGAGGGTTAATGCTTTCTATGTGGCCATGCCACGATTTATCGGGTGCTGCGAAAGGAATTACCTCCACTCTTGCACCGGTGTTTACCATCGACAGCTCGTTTTCCATTACCGGGAATCTAACCAGGAAAGCAGTATGATCGATAAGTGTGCACAGTTGGTCACCCATGCCGACCTGCTCATACACCTGCACATCCACGCCTGCCACCACCCCGGCAAAGGGAGCACGGATCCGGGTTTGAGCAATATCGGTTTTTATGTTTTGCAGCTCAAGCAATGCCTCGCTGTATCCTGAGCGAACACCGGCCATTTCCCATACTTCGGGCGGCACCTTCAGGCTGTCGCGGATCGTAAACCATCGCCCCAGCAATATATCCTCCATTTCGAGCGAAGCATGGGCAAAACGCAGCTCAGCTTGTTGCAACCTTCTTTGCAGATTTTTATCGCACAACACGGCGAGCAGTTGCCCGGCCTGCACCTGCTGCCCGTTTTTAATGTGAAGCTCCTGTACCTGTTCAGACAGGGGAAAAGAAAGACGCGACTTTCGACGGGCAAACAACCGCCCGTTGCTGATCAGCTCAAGATGAAAGTTGGTGGGTTGCAGCACCATGATATCCACCTCTGTTACAAATTCTGTAGTAGCAGAAGAAACATCCTGCTCATCTGCTGCCTGCTTTTCGGCCGGCCCAGAGCAGGAGTATAATAACACAAAGAGCCCTGTAATAAGGAATACCCAAAGGGCAAAAGGGAAAGAAAGGAACCTGACCATAAAGGGCAATATTGATTCATATGAAATTTAATGCAAAATAAGAAATATTATGATGCTATGGTGCTAATTAAAGCATAATATTACTGTTTACTCCACAGGTTACTCGTCTGACGACATGGGTTCGTCAGACGAGTGGGCTAAAGCTTTTATAGCCGCCGCAAAATGGTTGCTCGTCTGACGAGTGGTTAGGTCTTTACCGGATTTTTTTTAGCCATCGTTTTTTTGTAAAATTACCATCTCTAAAATTAAACAGTACCAAAACAGCTTTACCTACAATATTTTGTTCCGGGATAAACCCAAAATACCGTGAATCATAAGATGCATTGCGGTTATCGCCTAAAAAGAAAAAATAATCATTTTGAAACGTATAAAATTCCTTAACCGCACCGGTTGAAGGGCTAACTGCATTTTCAGAAACCGCCATCAAATCAACACCTTCTATTTCAGTAAATACATTACCATAAAGTGCAACCAGCGAATCGTTTAATGGAAAAGTCATTCCTTTATAGGGAACCCTGAGCGGACCATAGTTGGTTTTACTCCAATTATAAAAATCAGAATAGGGAAAAATCTGGTTTGGTATTATAATAGAATCGTAACCTATGAATTCATTTACCCGGTGAACGAAATTATTCTTCAGCAAGGCTGTAATATCCGTATTATTAATTTCTTTATTCAAATAGTTATTAATGATTTCCAGTGTATCCCCGGGAAGCCCTACACATCTCTTTATGAAAAATTCATGTCTGTTTTGCAGCGAACGGAATACCATAACGTCATTATGCCCAGGTAAGCCTAAACCCTTTAGACGGCGAAATGCCCACCAATCTTCCTGAAATCTTTGTTTTGCCTTATCACTCACAAGAAAAAGCACATTGAACCATGGTATATCGAAGGGTGACCGCGGAAGAGCGGGGCCATAAGCAAGCTTAAACACCAGTACTCTATCGCCAGGTAACAGCGTATTTTCCATGGAAGCTGACGGGATTGTGTATATTTCAATTAAGAATATTCGCACCCAAACTGCCAGTAAAACTGCAGCAAAAAGATACACAGGCAACTTCAACCATGGTTTGGCACGAACATAACGGAAAATGGGTAGCTTACCTATCCATAGACACAACACCAGGGCAGCCAAAAGTACGAAACCCGATAACCAATACATTCCCCAAAGAATTGGAAATAAAATGATTGATATAACGAATACTGCAATGACTATTTTGCGGGGCATATAAGATGATCAGGTGTAAAATATTTATTAAAATGCATGTTACTTGCCTGACGACTTGGTGTCGTCTGACGAGTGGGTGCCATGGATTAAGTACTATTGATCAGCCAAACCGGTCAAACCCTGCAATACCAGATTGAAGATGTAATTTTCCTTTAACAACTCCAAAGGCATTTGGCCTGTTATGAGTTTCTCGCCATTTAAAAACAACAGTTCGGCATCGTAGCCGTCATCCGCATAGTTGTATAAGTTTGTTTCCAACCATATAACAGCATCATCCCGCTTTAATTCATCAGTAATTTCAGATAGAAAATACCTGTTGGATGTATGAGAAAAAATATAAAACCCCTTGTGCTGCCCAAAATGCCTGATCAAAGAATTTATGGCCGGCATATTGCAGGGCGAGCAGGCATAAGGCTTCAGATGCAATAACATAGAATTACTGTTACGATTTTCACTTGCCAGCCCACCCGTAAGCAATTGCTCAGGATTCATCTTAAAATTTATCAGGAATGCTTCCTGCAGAATATCAAGCCGGAATTGCAATGCCAGGTAATCATCCAATACTGCTTGTTGCCTGACTTGAGATATTTCAATCAAATCATTGGCTTTCTTAATCTTTATGGAAAGCCACACTGACAGGGCCATAAATAGGACAAGAAGCATTTGATAAAATTTCGTCCTCATACGTTTTCATTTTTAACTTTTCCAGTCAAAATTTACTCTAAATAGTTTAAGCTAATTGCAATAACAGGATTAGCACTTCCTGGGCCTTTATTACTGACATAAGCTAGCTTACCTTCTGTGTTAATCACCCAAAAAAGATTTCTAATCCTTTGTTTCTGATAGAATGCCAGCGCAGCACCATACTTTAAACCTCCTTCTTCGGTTTGCCAATAATACTTTTCACTTTCATACACTGGACTAAATAAAATAACAAAGGGTTGTCGGGGCAACAGCAAATCTAAGTTCTCAAGAACAATTTTATTCCACCCCCTTTGATTAGCCCTTACTATAATCCTTTTATGAACCAAGTCTTCAAAACTGGAAAAAGGCTCCAATTTGTTTTCTTCCCAGCAGACTTTGGGTTTTAACAACCGAACCTGAAATGCACTACCAAGGGGGCCCTGATCTGAAACAAAAAAAGAAATTGATTTTAAAAAAATGCTAGCAGACCTTTTTGATTCAGGTATCGTAACAAAAACACCATTACTCCACCCTGCAGAGGAAGGAAATCCAACAAAACTGTCATTAATATTAAGGATATTGTAATTTTTTGACCCAATTGTTCTTTCTGTTAACCTTGTAGAGGAAAAAACAATTTCAGGCAGATAATAAATTGCGGGTTGAAGAAAAAACACCATTTCATTCATTCCTTTTGGAATAATAATTATTGTATCCTTATATCCCATGGAGTTAATATGAATTTTTAAAGAACGGTTAGGGTCACGTTGCAACTTGAAAAAACCCTCAATATCGCTTGTAGTGCCAGACCGTTTATCATAATAATCAACTATATTAACTAGTTCTATGGGTTTTTGTGTATCGCCATCAAAGACTCGTCCAGAAAAGAATTCTGGTTGAGAATAACCCTTAATTGGAAAAAATAAAACAAAGGAAAAAATAAAACAGAATAATTCAAAATTTGGAAGAAAAATACCATTGCTCAAAGGAGCAACATTTTGAATACTTCCCGTTGTTTCTCTTATCTTAAAATCATTATTTACTATAGTAGTCATTAGGAAAAATTGGTGTAAATAAAACTAAAATATTCTTTTCCATATCCCTGGCATTTATTAGCTGATTCTCCCATACATTCTCGGTTTCATATTTTTCCGGGACCAATTCTTTAATTTGCCATGGCTCTAAATAGGTTATATAGTATTCATCAAACAAACCAATAGGCGCTGGAAGGACAGAAAAGGAGTCAAAAAGGGCGATTTCATTATAAACAATACAATCAGAGGTCTCAATATTACAAATTGAAAAAAACCTTTGCTGTTCGGGACTAAATAAAAAAAAGAAACTATAATAATCACTTGTTTTATTAAAAAGCTGAACCCAGGTAGCTTTAGGATTTTCAAAAAATACCGTCTCGAATCTCTCAGGAGAATTCCACTCCCAAACTTCATCAGGCATATTAAATTTTCCAAAATCAATTCTAACGATTTTCTTTACTGTATCAGAACCAATATCAAAAACTGAAGTAAGAAAGCCTGGTGAAGAATAATAAACACCCTCAGAATGCCTGGTAAGTGTGTTTTGATATGACAAATCAATGATGGCAGGTTTGGCAGGCAGCTCTAAACGCTGAAATGTCTTTTGGTCAACATTAAACAGCTCAGCTCCAGTATATTCATCATTATTATGCCTACTGTCTGATATTGTTAATACAAAAGGTTCATCTAAGCTTTCCATCGACATAAAATATCTTGTTTCTTCAAAGGAAGTTATAAACTCAAACTTTGGAAAAGAGTAAAGCAAAAATTTTGACCCGCGATCATTCACAATAATTATGCTGTTATTTTCAATTACTGCATAAGCATGGCTTCCCAAGTATTCTCCCGGCCCTCTGCCAATTGAAGAAAGTTGAGAAACAAATTTGCCAGTTTGATCAAATACTGTTATTGAATGCGAATATAATCCGTCATGCAGAATAAAATAATCACCTGCAACCCTAATTGATTCAGTATTGCCTAGAAAAATTCCATCTGGAATATCCAATTCAATAATCCTGATTTCTTGAGCCAATTCATGAATTCTTATTGAAATGGCTTTATCAGGTTCTGGATTGAGTGTTTGCAAATCATCATTAAAGTCTTTTTCTTTACAACCTGTTATTGCAATCATAACATAGAGTATAAAAAAGGATTTTTTCATAATGAAATATTTTAAATATAATTTACTGAAAGGGGCTAATGGGTTGTTGTGCATCCAAAAACCTGTTATCCGTATCAACATTTTTTACCAGGTAAAAAACATTGTCTGCTGCCCATGCACCCGGGCATGCTTCGTTTACTTTTTCGTATCTTTGCCGTTGCACCTCCTTTCTTTTAAGGAAGAGGCCGGGGTGGGAAATGC
>REDJ01000078.1 GCA_007693555.1 Bacteroidota bacterium | reverse complement strand
AGAAAGTAAGGGTTTTAGTGCAGATGATAGTGTCGGAATCAATCAGAAAATCACACCATGATTTTAAAACCACTTCTCTGCGCCTCTGTGAGACCGGAAACCGCGGAGCCGCTGATGCCATAGAGTTTACGCAGAAATATTAGTTTCTCTGCGATCTTCGCGGCTCTGCGGTTCCATTGCGTCCTTTGCGCATCCATTGCGCACTTTGCATGAGGGAAAACTGCAGGGCCGCAGAGAGTGCTGAGTTTCGGGGAGATATTGAGTTCTCCGTGTTCCGGGTAGTTTTGCGGTTTAATGTGAAAAAACCATTCGTGAATTAGTGGCTATTGGTATAATAAAGACCTCCAATCCTCAGGCGATTTGATCAGGGTTATAGATCTACTGCTACGGGCAATCCCGATATTATAACCATAAGCAATATTTACACGTATCTGGCTGAGTTGATCGACATCGGGGTATTCATTCAATACTTTAGTCACCACATTCCGCAAAACCCTGTCATTTTCCAGATCGGGCTGAGCCAGCCCAAAAAGATCATAGTTTCCGGTTGTCCAGATTTTTATGGTTAAAAAATCGTGTCTTACTGAACCATCAACACCGGTTTGAGTGGTGATGGATCTGCCTTTGGAAACAATTACCTGCGCGATATCTTCAATGGTTCGGATTTCTTTCTGCAGCGCTCGCATCTCGGCAAAAGTCTGGTGTATTTCCCCCCTTTTCCAGTTGTTGGTTAATGTGATTCCTGCGACAATTACCACCAGTGCAACACCTCCGGCAATCCATATGCGGCGAAGAGGTGAAGTAAGATATTCCTGCCGCTGGTAGGCTTCTGTCCTGATTACAAAAGTTCCAGACATTATGTCGTGTATAGCCTGATACACCGGCTTGTTCAATAACATATGGATGGGAATCATAAACAATAAAGAACCTACCAACACAGTCCATATCACATTAAAAACACTGCCTTCAGGAATACCGAATGAATAGTTTAACAAATACAGGGGAAAGATATAAACCAACGCTCTTAAAAAGCTTTTACCCGGCTGAACAGGATTACCATCAGCATCGGTAACACGGATATTGAGAGCCATTTTTCCGGGAGTTTGTCCGCCGGTAAGTTTACTGTTAAGCAATCCGAAGTATACCCAGCTTATGAAAAAACCTACCAATACCCCGTGTTGTGCAAGCTGAGCAAAGAAATCACGGAATACAAGACCCAAAATGCCACCTCCAACACCCAGGATAAACTTATCAATAACAAAGGCCAGCAGTCTGGTCCAGAAATTGGAATACAAGGGTTTCAGCTTTATAAGATCGTTTTCTATCTTCTCAGCCTTTTCATGGTTTCCCCTGTTTTTCAATTCATCAAAAACCTGTTGAATAATTCTTTTGTTGGTTTTTCGGGGATTGTACATCATTGAATATAACTGGTCATCAGTATACTCCGAAATGGGTTTTAACAGGAAAGGTTTCATAGCTTCATTATTTGTGGATAAAAATAGTACCTGAATTAACCAAAAACTGTATTGAAAATAAGTAATATATAAGCAAATATAAAATTTTTCCGGAAATGGGAACTGCAAGGAACGGAAACCGCAGAACGCAGAACATCAAACGATTTTAACCATATAAAGCATATAAGGTTATATAAGACATTTAGGGAAGTAGGGAAGTGAGAAAATTGGTAAGTAAGAAAGTAAGGTGAATAAGTTGCTGATGCCGATGCCGGAACCTACCGGAAAATCACACCGTGATTTTAAAACTGCGTCTCTGCGGCTTTGCGAGAAATAAATACTCATAAGAATTCCGGGCACGAACCTGAGTCGTACCCGGAAGGATTTTAACCCTTGCACCCTTCGGCAGGCTTAGGTACCCATAACCTAAACCCCTAAACTTTAAACCCTTCAAACCTATTTCAAAACAGGAAACTCCCTGTACATCCGTAAAAGAGTAATTGTATCCTGCTTCAGTCGGGTTTTAACAAACTTCTTTGTTTCTTCGTCCATCAGATCACCCAGTCCGCTGAGCATTCTTTTTTCATTCATCTTTTCCACCACATCAATGCACCTTTGAAGGTAATCAACCAAATCAGTTTTCATTCGTTTTTCAACAATTTGCCTGTTAAGGGGAGTTCTTTTTTGCATCAGGTAGTGGCAATCAAAAATATCGCGGGAGGCAAGCACATTTCTGTCAAGAAGTGCGCAAAGTTTATGTGCAAACATATCGGGCAACTGCATGATCCTTACAGGTATCCCCAAATAATTTCTCACTTCATAATGATCGCCGAAATCACGGTTTGAGATTTCAATCTTAAGATTCCGTTCTGCCTGTCCGTAATCGAGAACGATGATCATTCCATAATGCTTTTTCGCTTCATCCCTTATTTTTCCATAATTCAAAACGATGTTTCTAATTTTGCCGAAAACAAAATCTGTTTTGCTGTTGTCAAGCAGGTTGAAATCAAGATCAACCGAAAATCTGGGTAAGTCATGAAACAGCATAAGAGCAGTTCCCCCTTTAAATCCAAGAAGGTTTGCCAGGCTCAGGTCCGAGTATATGTCCTTTAACAACTGGACCAGGAAAAATTTATGTTTGTTGATTTCTACCATTACAATGCTATAATTTAAGTTGATACCCGATTTTATTTTGAAATAAATTTTCTGACACGCTCATTCATAACCTTTGAATTATAAGCAGGCAAAATACTGATGATCTTTTTCTTGTCAAGTGCCGCAGGATTATCCAGGTAAAACTCCTTGTCAAGATAAAGTATATCAAGAAATGCTCTCTCGGGCGAGGCAATGTTAATATCGGCCGGGAGTCGGTTGATGCCCGCAGTATTGATCAGAACAGGTTCTTTGATTCTTCTGTAATCAAAAATGTTGTTTCCGGCTTTTATGCTTCTGCTAAGATAGCTTACCAGTGTATACTTTCCTGAATACTGAAATATGGCTCCTGCTTTTTGCAGAACATACTCCAGGGAGAGATAGGCAGGAGTAAATATTTTGCAGGCCAGTTCTTCGGGATTGTAGTTTTCCTTGGCATAGATACCCTTGCGGATATTCAATATCATATTGTTACGTACGTAATAATTTACCTTCTGCTTCAGCTTATTTTTGTCTGATTCGCCCAGCAAAAGGCCTAAATCATTAAATGTAAAAACCGTACGTCTGTCTTTATACACTTCCAGAATAAAACCGGAATTTATTTTCATAAACCAAAGGTTTTATTTTTTAAAACTTTCAGTTCACGAAATTAATTGATTTTTTTGATTTGGGTAGCATTTTATTTGCTGAAAAAGCAGAAAAATAATAAATCCATTGGTGCATCCATGGCCTTTAACCATATAAGGCATATAAGGATTTATAATGAAAATAAGAAAGTGAGAAAGTAAGGGTTTTATGCCAGTGCTAATGCCCGAATCTGCAGGAAAATCACACTGTGATTTTTAAAACTGCGTCTCTGCGGTTAAAAACAAAAAAAGTCCGGGCACGAACCAAAGTCGCACCCGGACAATAAAAATCTTAAAACCTATCAACCCATCAACCTATCAACCTATCAACCACTTAAAGTTTTCTGAACCACTGCACCACAGGGATGGGGATTCCGATGGTTTCACCTTCAGCACGAATTCCGGCAAAGCCAAACTGGAAGGCAGAGTTGGGGTTGGTCTGGAATCGCAAACCGGGCAGAAAGATCGCTATTCCATATCTTTCCTCTCCTTCGCTGTCTGTCCCGGTGCGCGGCACAATAAATGAATCAAAAACAAAACTGAAGTTTCGGCTTAGTTTGGCCATTCCGGCAACGGAAATCAGAAAGTTTCCTTCATTTTCTCTGCGTCGGTTATTTGTTGATTGGTTTCCATGAAAATCATACTCATCCACTTTGTAAGTTACACCACCATATCCAAAGGAAAAGTTGATATTTCTTATCCTGTCGCCCAAGGTAACCACCCCGTAGGGTAGTGCCAGTGCAAAATCGGGCCAGGTCCATGAGCCGGTACCTACCAGCAATCCCACACCGGCACTGAATTCCCGGGATATGGGTATGCTGTATTTCATGCTTCCTATTATCGGTGTTCCAATCCAGGTTGTTAGCACTCCCATACCGAAGTTATCTCCCACACCAAACTGAAAATCAGGTCCGAGAAGGCTCATCAGCATATAGGTCTCCCCTTTTTCAACCGGGAGTCCGTTGGTGGTAATAAAATATCGGGTGGCAAAGATTTCTGCCGGTGTAAACTCACCGGGTTTTATGAGATCTTCGGCGGTGGCTTCGCGAATCTGTCTGATTTCATGACGAGGGATGTAAACTTCCCCCAGTTCTTCGGTCCTGATAAGTACTTCGCGGGCATCCTGGCTGATTATCTCTCCAACAAAGCGACTGCCATCATTTTTGATAATGATTTGAATTGTTGGAGGTTCCTGTTCTTCAGGTGATTCCTGGGCAATGGAAGGAGTTAATGAGATAAAAAAGAAAAGAAAAACAAATGGGCATAGCAATAAAGTTTTCATGACATTCAGGTTTTATTATTAATTACCCGGTGGATTAAAAAGATCCTTATAGCAAAAATCGTGCTGAGAAATTACACTGAATCATTATGATTGCAGCGTAACCCATATCTGTATCAAATAGAAAATACAGCCTGCGAAGATATCATTTTTTATGATCAGTTTTTCAAAATGACGAATTAACTTTTCCTCCTTCACCCCACAGCCGCCTGTCATCCTAAACGAGGCACGAGTGAAGAACCTACCGAAGGGAGCTCGACGAAGTCAATCTGGTGGCATTAGTAGCCCGTTTGTTATCAACTGAATCCTCATTTAAAGTGAGAGTGATGAACTGAACGAAAGTAGTCTGGTGGTAATTTCAGCCCGGTAGGAATTATTAATTATTTTATTGTCATGGTTTGATTATCACTCCTTCATGATGCAGGTCCTTCCACTTGGGGTTGAACTGATCAATCAATGCATTCTTCTTTTCACGGGTGATTCCCTTTAATTGCTTTTCACGAATGATTGACATATTAATGTCATCAAAAAGCTCATAATATACGAGTTTATTCAAATTATACTTTTTGGAAAAACCTGGTATCAATCCCATAAGATGCTCATGACATCGCCTGACAAGGTCATTGGTGACACCTGTATACAAAACAGTATTCCTATTATTTGTAATAATGTAAATATAGTATTGATGATATTTCATAGTGCTGGTTTTGAAAAATGAAACCCTGAAGAAGTGGTTTTGTTTTAATTGTAATTAGGTAAATCCATCAGCCTTTGTTACTGCAGTGGTATAGCCGCCAGATCCTTCGCTGGCGCTCAGGATGACAAGGGCTATGGCTGCTGGGGGTAGAGAGCAAGTGGGGGCGGCTGCGCCGCCCCCACTTACTCTCTTT
>REDJ01000062.1 GCA_007693555.1 Bacteroidota bacterium | reverse complement strand
CCTATTGCAGTGGCTATTACATTTTGGGTTATCCAGTTGGTGGAAAGCAATTTTCTGAGTCCGAAAATTGTGGGCGGAACCTTAAAAGTTAATGCACTGGCAGCCATCATCAGTATCATTGTCGGGGCATCGGTATGGGGTATTGCAGGAATGATTTTATTTCTGCCCTTCACAGCTATGCTGAAGGTAGTTTGCCAGGAATATGATGGATTAAAACCCATCGCATTATTTATAGGAGAGCAAAATGTTAAAGAAAAAAGTATTGACATTGAGGTTCTCAGCAAATGGAAAGTGAAAATAAATCAATTGTTTTCAAAACCCAATTAAAATGATTAAGCAAATCGACCCCAGTTTTTCCAATCAAACAAAGCTTCGCAAAAAGGCTGAAGCAAAGTTAAAGAAAACAGAGTTACTCGTGAAGAAGCCAGCTTCAGATGCGGACATCATGAAAGTATTTCATCAACTGCAGGTACACCAGATAGAACTGGAAATGCAAAACGAAGAGCTTATGCTGGCCAAGGAAAGGGCAGATTAAACTTTTTGCCTGTTTAAAACACATTTCCTGCCTTCAACCTGTGAATGATGTAATTCTATCCCGAAAGAGTATAATATATCTGAAACAGGCAGGAGTTAACTTTACCTTACAATCAAACACCATTAAAACAAAAGTAATGATAGAAGTTAAAAAACACGGAATTTTATTGTCAAAAACCGATCTTGAATTTGAAAACGAGGGTGTGCTGAATCCTGCCATCATACGCCAGGGCGACAACGTTCATATTTATTACAGAGCTGTAAGCACAGGAAATCATTCAACACTTGGCTATTGCCGGCTTGATGGCCCTTTGACTATTGCTGAACGATGGGAGAAGCCTTTTATGGTGCCCGAGTTTGACTATGAATCTCAGGGTGTGGAAGATGCCCGGATCACCAAGATTGATGACGTTTTTTACATGACCTATACCGGATACGATGGCATAAATGCCAGGGGAGCTTTGGCTACATCCAGGGACTTAAAGCATTTCGAAAAGCATGGATTGATAGCACCGCCGGTTACTTATGCAGAATTTGTATCGATTGTAGAATCATCAAACAAGGTGAATGAAGAATACTGGCTCAATCAAAAGTTTTATTATCAATCAACCGATAAAGAAAAGAAAAAGCTGCTGTGGGATAAAAACATCATATTTTTTCCACGAAGAATTAATAATAAGCTGGTGTTTTTGCATCGTTTAAGACCTGGTATTCAGCTGGTAACAGTGAAAAACACACAAGAGCTTACCAGGGAATTCTGGTTGGATTATTTTCGTAATCTCCACAAACATATAGTCCTTGATCCACTTCATAAGCACGAATCGGCCTATATAGGTGGTGGCTGCCCACCCATTGAAACACCTCAGGGCTGGTTAATCATATATCATGGAGTAGAAAAAACCGAAAAAGGACTTGTTTACTCAGCCTGTGCTGCATTGCTTGACATAGACAATCCTGCCAGGGAGTTGGCGCGCCTGCCTTATGCTTTGTTTTCACCGGAGTATGACTGGGAATTAACAGGAGAAGTAAATAATGTGGTTTTCCCAACCGGAACTGCACTATTTGGAAACACCCTGTTTGTTTATTACGGTGCGGCAGATTCACACGTCGCAACTGCATCAGTGAAACTAGCTGACCTGGTTGATGAATTATTAAAATATACGGTACAAAGGGAACCCTGACAAAAATAAACACTTCTCAGCAACAGGATTCGATGTTATGTCGTTCCGGAAGTTTTCTGAAAATACCCTTAAAATTAAAACCATCTTTATGAAAAACAAAATGACATATCATCCACAAATTGGAATTGCCTCATCGCTGCCAATGGCAAAAATTACCACTGAGGGTAATGAGAATATATTTGCAGAAGAACCTGCACCTATAGCATCATCCATTATTCCGGAAAAACCGGCTGAGTTACTGATTATAACTTCATACCCTCCCCGGGAATGTGGAATAGCCACCTATTCTCACGATTTGATAGAAGCCCTTAACAACAAATTCAGCCAATCTCTGAAAATAAGGGTTTGTGCTCTGGAAAACGGCGAAGACATTTTCTCCTATCCCAGGGAAGTAAAATATACCTTAAAAACACTTTTGCCCGATGGATATTTAAAACTTGCCAACGCTATTAACCTGGATCCTGACATCCAAATCGTTTTAATCCAGCACGAATTTGGTTTTTTTAAAATGCGGGAGCAGGCATTTTTAAATTTCCTGCACCAGCTCACCAAACCCCTGATAATAGTTTTTCATACCGTATTACCCCGGCCCAATGAAAAATTAAAGCTTGCAGTACAGCAAATTGCAACTGCCTGCGTATCTGTAATTGTTATGACCCATAATTCGAAGGGTATCCTTACCCAGGATTATGATTTACCCCAGGACAAAATATCGGTAATAGCACACGGCACTCACCTGGTTTCTTTTATATCCAATACGACACTGAAAAAAAAGTACGCGCTTGGAAACCGCAAAATACTTACTACGTTTGGTTTGCTCAGCCGGGGCAAAAGTATTGAAACCACCATTGAGGCATTGCCCGTGATTGTGAGCCGGTTTCCCGATGTATTGTTTCTTGTGATTGGTAAAACACACCCCGATATCGTTATAAATGATGGTGAAGAATACCGTGTGAGCCTTGAGAAGAAAGTAAAGGCTTATGGATTGGAAGATCACGTAAAGTTTATAAACCAATACCTTCCCTTGCCTGAACTGCTGGAGTATTTGCAACTAACCGACATATACCTTTTTACCACCAATGACCCCAACCAGGCGGTTAGCGGCACATTTGCCTACGCCATGAGTTGCGGATGTCCTGTTATTTCTACCCCCATACCCCATGCACGAGAGGTTTTAACCCGTGATACAGGTATTATTTTTGACTTTGGTAATTCTCAACAACTGACTGAGAAGGTTATTCAGCTGCTGGAAAATAAACCATTGCGAAAAAACATCAGAAATAACTCGCTGCAAGCCATTATTGCTACAGCCTGGGAAAATTCTGCCATAAACCATGCCTTGCAGTTCGAACAGTTGAGCCAGGGCAAAATAACCCTTCAATATAATCTTCCGGTTATCAATCTGGCACATTTGAAAACAATGACCGACCGTACCGGAATTGTACAGTTTGCCAAAAACAACCAGCCCGATATGCATTCGGGCTATACCCTTGATGATAATGCCAGGGCACTGATTGTTTCCTGCATGCATCACAAATTGTTTGGTGATGCCAAGAGCATGGCTTATATAAACACCTATTTCAGTTTTATAAAGCGATGCATTCTCCCTTCGGGTAGTTTCCTCAATTATATGGATACGGAATTCCTTTTTACAGAACAAAATTATGCCACCAATCTTGAAGATTCCAACGGAAGAGCTTTATGGGCCCTTGGGTATTTGATTTCCATGAAAGAGATATTGCCCGAAGAAATGGTTGCTGAGGCCTGTGTTTTGTTTAATAAAGCCATGGTTAGAGCTGAAAAGATGCATTCTACCAGGGCTATGGCATTTGTTGTAAAAGGACTGAGTTTTTACTACAGTGTTTTTAGCGAGCCTGATCTGCTTAATTTGTTAAAAACGCTTGCAATAAGGCTGGAAAGGATGTACGAACATGAATCAGACAATAACTGGAAATGGTTTGAATCAAGTCTTACCTATGCCAATAGTATTTTACCAGATGCCATGTTGCATGCATGGCAAGTGACAAAAGAACCCCTTTACAGGGAAATAGCGATCAATTCACTGGATTTTCTTATTTCAAAAACCTTTAACGATGACGGTATTGCAGTTGTTTCAAACAGGGGCTGGATGCAAAAAGGGGAAAAACCCAATCGATTTGGGGAGCAGCCCATTGATGTTGCTTATACCGTTATGACATTGAGTGCATTCTATGAAGAATTCAATAATGCTTTTTACCGGGATACAATGAATATTGCCTTTAACTGGTTCCTGGGCCGGAACCACCTGCACCAGATCGTTTACAACCCTGCTACCGGTGGCTGTTATGACGGACTTGAAGAGAACAATGTTAACCTTAACCAGGGAGCTGAATCAACGGTCAGTTATCTGATGGCGCGTTTAACCATAGAACAATTTGCCAATTCTAAAAACCCTGCCAAAATGCATTATAAGGTTTTGTAAAATAAAATAGTGATATATATTTATGTATGGATTCATAAACCCGGATTATTAAATCCTTTGTGAAAAGAAATGAAGCATGTTGCCATTATAGTTGCCCACCCCGATGATGAAACACTTTGGGCCGGAGGGACAATCATAAGTAATCCACACTGGAATTACTTTATTGTCAGTCTTTGCCGTGCGGACGATAAAGACCGGTCTGAAAGATTTTACGAAGCCCTGAATATTTTCAGAGCGGAGGGTGCAATGGGAACCCTTGATGATGGACCGGAGCAGAAACCTCTTGACAAAAAGGTCGTTGAGGATTTAATCATACAGTTGCTGCCATCAAAACAATATGACCTGGTAATTACACACAGCCCGGCAGGCGAATACACCAGGCAACAGCGGCATGAAGAGACAAGTACCGCAGTAATAAACTTATGGCAGGCCGGGAAGATAAAAACCAAAAAACTCTGGGCATTTGCCCATGAAGATGGCAATAAGGCTTACTTTCCCAAACCGCAAAAGAAAGCTACAATATTCAGGTTACTGACAAAACCATTATGGCGTAAAAAACATAACATTATTATTGATACATACGGCTTTAGCCAAAACAGCTGGGAATCGCAGGCAACACCAAAAAATGAAGCCTTCTGGCAGTTTACCGATGCCGCCCGTGCCACTGAATGGTTGAATAAATTCAAAAGGCATAATCAGTGAATAATGTAACTATTCCCCTATACTGTGTAACCTTTTTACAGGCAACGTGATCTACCTTTATGGAAGATTAAATTTTACTCGTTATAAATCATTTGCCATGAAAGAAACTGTTTTGATAGAAAACCGGTATGCGCAAAAAGGATGGCACAAAATAAAATTCTGCAATCCCGCCGACGATAACCTGGTGATTGATCAAGTTAAAAAGGATGAAATGACAGGTAGACTTCAGAAAAAGGCTGGAAAATCAAAAGAAGAAACTGGAAAGCTTATTAAAGAGTTATAGTTGAATTCCTTCGGCTCTGGCTGCTATAAAGATTTCCCCTCACGCAGAGATCGTTCAGAGAAATTGCAGGATAGATAAAATTATTAATACGGCATTTGTATTTTTTTTACTTCCGGAATCTTGCTTAAAAACTTTGAACCTTTGCGTGAGGTTCGAATTTATCGCTTTTTGAATAGAAAGCCGGCACAAACCCTTTTTTTATAATCAAAATAACTGCACTTCCTGAACCATGCGACATAAAATTGTTATTGCTATATATTAAAAGGTAATATTGTGAAAATTATCACCCCTGTAATAAAAAAGATACAAAAACTGCCCAATGTAAAGAAGCAGGCCATTATGCTTAGTGAGACAACCATTGTCAAAACTAAGGAAGCAAATGTTTTCTTTTCAGGGATAGGAGATTTCTTTCTGTTTTTCTGGCTTGCCACAAAAGCTACTTTCTCCCGTGGATTTGAGTTTAATGAATTTCTGCGTCAGTGCTATCAGATCGGGAATAAGACTTTACCCCTAATTTCCGTCACAGGCATTGTTATTGGCCTGGTGCTGACCATACAGGCGCGTCCTGTTTTGGTAGACTTTGGGGCAGAATCGATGCTTCCGGCCATGGTAGCCTTATCTATCATAAGGGAAATGGGGCCGGTTGTTACAGCTTTGATATGTGCCGGAAAAATAGGTTCAGGGATGGGTGCCGAGTTGGGTTCCATGAAAGTAACCGAACAGATTGACGCCATGGAAGTATCATCTACCAATCCTATGAGGTTCCTGGTAGTTCCCCGGGTGCTTGCCGCAACCATTATGATCCCCATATTGGTCTTATATGCCGATGCATTGGGTATATTGGGAAGCTGGGCCGGAGCAAATATAAAAGGAGATGTAACCTTTGTATTATTTTTTTCCCAGGCATTCAGCGCCATATCATTTATGGATTTTTTACCTGCGGTGATTAAAACCTTCTTTTTTGGAGCCGCCATAGGATTTGTGGGGTGCTATAAAGGATATACCGCCGGGCGCGGAACCGAAAGCGTAGGCAAAGCAGCCAATTCAGCAGTAGTGCTTGCATCCTTATTTGTGATACTTATCAATTTAATTGCTGTACAAATTACCGATATGCTTTAATATGGGAAACGAAAACATAATGCTTACACCAGAAACCAATACAACGGTAAATGAGGCAACTGCCCGCAAGCAGGTTATTGAAATCAATAACCTCAAAAAAAGCTTTGACAACATGCCGGTATTGAAAGACCTATCCTTATCACTTTATGACAGTGAAAACCTGGTGGTATTGGGAAAATCGGGTTCAGGTAAATCTGTCCTGATTAAATGTATCGTCCGCTTATTAAGGCCTGATCAGGGTACTATAAAGGTATTTGGCGAAAATGTAAGTGAATTAAGTACCAAAGAATTAGCTCTGATGAGACAAAAAATCGGATTTCTTTTTCAGAGCGGTGCATTGTATGATTCCATGACCATAAAACAAAACCTGGAATTTCCTTTGAAGAGAATGAAAAAGCATCTCTCCAAAAAAGAAATGGACGAAAAGATTGCTGAGGCATTGGAAAATGTGGGCTTGGCCGACACGTTCAACAAAATGCCATCTGAATTATCAGGCGGTATGCGCAAGCGGGCAAGTCTGGCACGCACCGTTGTTGTTGATCCACTGATCATGTTGTACGACGAACCCACCACCGGGCTCGATCCGGTTACATCAGATGAAATAAGTTTCCTGATCAATGCTGTTCAGAAAAAATACAAAACTTCATCCATTATCATTACACACGATATTGAATGTGCCCGGGCTACTGCCGATCGTGTTATCATGTTAAAAGATGGGGAAGTTTACCTGGAAGGGGATATCGATGAGTTTAATACATCAAAGGATGAACTGATAAAGTCCTTTTTTAAAATAAACAAGATTTAGCCAAAACACTAATAACCAAAAAATGGAAAATTACACACCCGCTTTTAAAGCACGCTTAGGACTCTTTATTGCTGTAGGACTGGCAATATTTGTCATCGCTATTTTCTATATCGGAAAGCAGCAACACCTGTTTAATCCTGTATTTAAAGTAACCACCCATTTTTACAATGTCAGCGGCCTGCAGGTAGGCAATAATGTGCGCTTTTCGGGCATCAATGTGGGTGTTGTTGACAACATCAGGATCATTACTGACTCAACGGTTCAGGTCGACATGCTCATAAGAAGAAATGTTCAGGAGTTTATAAAAGCAGATAGCGAAGCAGCCATAGGCTCGTCAGGTATTATTGGCGACCGTATTGTTATTATAGCCCAGGGCAGCACCAGGGCAGCAATAGTAGCCGACGGTCAACACATTAATTCTATTGAGCCCGTTGAAACTGATGCCATTATCGCAAGTTTGCAGGTAACTGCCAGCAGTGCTGAAGTTATTACCAGGGAACTTGCTGAAATTATGGAAAATATCAACAGTGGTAGAGGTATGCTGGGCCGGTTGATAGTAGACTCGGCCATCGCCGAAAACGTAAACCAGACCATTGCCAACTTTATGAAAAGCTCCGAAGGGTTGGATGAGACCATTGAAGTTACCAAAGAAAACGTGTTTGAATTTATGGAGAAACTGCAACTTACAGTGGCCCGAACAGAAATTGCTTCCAATGCACTGGGAGAGATCATGGTGAAGATAAACAGTGGAGAGGGCACACTGGGTATGCTGATTCAGGACACGGTGGTGGCTCATAATCTGAGTCAAACCATGATCAATGTGACGGAAACTTCAAAGGGGTTGGATGAATTCATGGATGCAGTAAACAGTAGTTTCTTTTTCAGGAGGTATTTCAGAAAACTTGAAGAAGAGAAAAAACGAATGGAGAAAGAAGCACCAAAACCAAAATCTGACATTATTGAACAGGATTAAAAGTTCCAGCTGAGTACTTTTTAACCGGGCACCAATTATAAAATATATTTTGGATGGTAATGAAAATCAAAAATGTGGTTCAAAAATCTGATCCTGATCATACTTACTTTACTTATAGCAAATGATTTTGCATTTGCTCAGGAAACTACTACCCCAAAAGATTCAACTGAACAAAAAGAGGCCCGGATTTACCAGAATATAGAAACCTACTCTGAGCGCAGCAAGTTTACCCGGTTTATGATCCGGCTGTTTTTTAAACCGGTAGTGCCCGATTTACTACCCCGGGAGGTAAAACCCAGGCCCCTGCAAAAACCCTTCAGCTCTTTTGAAGGGAAAATAATCAGAAATATAAACATCGTAACACTCGATCCATTTGGAAATTCCATTGGCGACACCATTACCACCTCGCTAAACTTCCTGTCCGGAACAGGTAACAAACTTCATGTAAAAACCCAAACCAGTACCATTCGCAATCTATTGCTTTTTCGCGAAAATCACACTTTTGATTCTTTGCTGGTGAAAGAATCAGAACGATTGGTGAGAAGCAGCAAATATATTACTGATGTGTCATTTCATGTAAGTGAAATACCAGAAAACCAGGACTCTGTTGATATTTATATTCGTGAACTGGATAAGTGGAGCATTATTCCGGGAGGGAGCCTTTCTTCCAGGCGCATGGCATTCAGTTTAAGAGAAGAGAATTTTTTGGGCCTGGGCCATGAGTTTCATAATGGTATTGTATGGAATCATACAACCGGCGACTATGCCTTCAGAACCAAATACTATGTTCCTAACTTCCGCAATACATTCATTAACTCTACCCTTCAGTACGGTACCGACGAATACGGAAATTTCATTAAAAGTTTTGCAGTTGACCGCCCGTTTTTTTCACCTTTTGCTAAATGGGCAGCAGGAGTAAATATTTCGCAGCATCTGCGCAAGGATTCTGTATGGGCGGGCAATTTTATGCAATTTAAGTATAATGCACAGGATTTCTGGGCAGGCAACGCTATCCGGATTTTTAAGGGCGATACGGAATTCAGCCGCACCACAAACTTTGTTTCTGCTGCACGTTTTACCCGTATCCGGTATCTGGAAAAGCCACCCCCAACAGTTGACACACTTCAGTTTTATACCAACGAAAATACATACCTGGCAAGCCTGGGCATTTCCACAAGGCAATATGTACAGGATAAGTATATTTTCAAGTTTGGAATAACAGAAGATGTACCCGTTGGAAGAGCCATCAGCATTACAGGGGGGTACCAGGAAAAGCATAATTTCAGCCGTGTTTATATTGGCGGTCGTTATTCATCAGGCAACTATCATTCATGGGGATACCTGGGTTCCAACATAGAACTGGGCACGTACCTGCGTTCATCCAGGTCGGAGCAAGGAGTTTTCAGCGCCGAACTGAATTATTTTACCAATCTAATTGAGATCGGAAACTGGAAGCTACGGCAATTTGTAAAACCACAATTTATCCATGGCATCCGACGCACCGATTACAACCAGGTAACCCTTAACGAAGATTACGGCCTGAGAGGATTTTACAGCCCTGAATTGTCGGGCAACAGCCGGCTGCTCTTTACTTCACAAACACAATCCTATGCTCCCTGGAATTTCATCGGGTTTCATTTTGGCCCCTGGGCTTCATTTTCATTGGGCATGCTGGGCGATGCAGAAACGGGTTTTCGCGGCAGCAGATTGTACTCGCAGTTCGGAGTGGGTGTATTAATTAAAAACGACCACCTGGTTATGAATGCATTTCAGATTTCCATTTCGTTTTACCCCATCATACCTGGCAGAGGAGAAAATATTTTCAGGATAAATCCTTTTGAAACCGCCGATTTCGGTTATCGTGATTTTGAGATTGAAAAGCCGGCAACAGTTGTGTACCAGTAAATGACACTTCACTATTGCTAAACCTGTGATTTATGTAACTTTTTCAGAAAGATCCGTAACATTTCCGTCAGTTGTTCAATGTACCTTTAAAGCTAAACTAAAAGATACTATTATGCCATTATTAAACATTGTTATCGTATTAATCGTTGCCGGAGTTCTTCTATGGCTTATCAATACTTTCATCCCCATGGATCGCAAAATAAAAAGCATCCTCAATGTGGTTGTAGTAATTGTTGTAATCATTTGGCTTTTGAGAGTATTCGGAGTTTTAAGCAACATTGGCGGTATAACTATTTAGCGCCCGTTTGAAAGCGGAAAATAATGTCGGACCAGGATAAGAAAATTAAACACCTTTTCAGATTCAGACATTTACCAGCATGGGTCAGTCGACTGCCGATTCGGTAAAGTCCATTTTCAGGAGTGCCAGTGAAACCGAATAAGCAGTCATTAATTTAATTCACACCAAAAATCTAAAAGAAATGTCAAAATCAAAAGAAGGTAAAAGTGAAAAGTCGGACAAAAAAACTCCGGCTAAAAACCTCAAAGAAAAAAGAGCCGCAAAAGAGGCAAAACGCCAGGAAAAAAATGCAAGAGGCAGAGCTGAAGGAACCTATTAATTGGTGTACACTTGAATTGGTGTAAACCGGTTTCTGTTTTTAGAGTTAATTGCAAATTTGCGGACAACTCTTTAATTAATGAAATTTTGAATTAGCACCTGGCTGAAGGCCCGGCTAAATTAATTTAAAATCATTGCCATGAAAATTCTTCTTATTTCCCCAGCAGTAGATGCCGAAAAACGAACCAATAAGTGGCTCATGATGCCCCAACTGGCTCTTTATATCCTGGAAGGATTGACCCCTGCTGAACATAAGGTTACTATTCTTGAAGAAGAGGAAGTTCCTATTGATCCCGATCAGGAGTGCGATTTGGTGGGTATTAGCTGCATGACAGCCAATGCACCACGAGCTTACGAACTTTGTGCAGAATTCAGGGAAAGAGGTAAAACAGTGGTATTGGGTGGAGTACACCCATCCATTCTTCCCCATGAAGCCATGCAACATGCCGATTGTGTTGTTGTAGGAGAAGCAGAAGGAGTATGGGAAGCACTGCTTAATGATTTTCAGAACCATAAACTGCAAAGAAAATACCACAACCCCAATCCTGATCTGGGGAAATATGTACCCAAAGATTTCAGCAAGGTTGTAAATAAAAGCAAATTTCATATCATTCCCATCATGACCACCCGGGGTTGCCCTTACGATTGTGATTTTTGCTGTGTAACCGATCTTTATGGCAAGAAAATCAGGCATATCCCCATAGAAAATGTGGTTCGTGATATTAAGAGTTCGGGGGCCAAAAGCTTCTTGTTCCTCGATGACAATATCATTGGTCATAAAAAGTATGCAAAAGAATTATTCAGAGCCATTAAGCCCCTGAAAATTAAATGGGGTGGCCAGGCCTCAGTATCACTTCTTGTGGAAGACGATGAACTATTGCAGCTGGCAGCTGAAAGTGGTTGCAAATCACTTTTTGTGGGCATTGAGAGTGTCTCGGTAGAGCAGCTCAAGACCATGCGAAAGGGGATTAAGGAGATTGCCCACCTGGAAAGTTCCCTGAAAAAAATCAAAAAGATGGGGATTCTGATCCACGCATCTATGGTTTTTGGTTTTGACAACGATACCAAAGAAACCTTTGATGAAACCGTTGCCTTTCTGCAAAGGAATAAAGCGAGTACAGCATCCTTTAATGTACTAACCCCCTACCCCGGCACAAAAGTTTACGAAAACCTGAAAAAAGAAAACCGCCTGACAACCAACAACTGGAAGTATTATGATCATAATACCGTTGTATTTCAGCCCAAAAACATGACACCTTATGAATTACAGATTGGCAAAGTAAATGCGAGAAAAAGGTTTTACAGCATCAATTCGGTAATGAAAAGAATGTTGGGTAACCTTTACAATCCCATCACCTACTTTTTCATGAACTACGGACATATGAAGCAAGTCAGAGTTGAAGCCAAAAGAATAGACCGGCTCAAATCAAAGTTATTTTCAGGTCAGTATGTTTAATTAATGGCATGTTTGTTAAGCCCATATCTTATGATTTATGATGCTTCCAGTTTTTCATCTCATTTTGCCATAATAGATCATTAAAATCTCACATTCAATTTCTTTCCCGGTATGATTTGCGCTCTAAATGCGTGAATCATGTAACTAACTCCCTCCATTGTGTAACAATACCATAATCTATGCAGTTACCTTTGTTACGTGAAAATTCATTCACAAATTAACTTAATTGACATGAAACTAAAAAAATTATTTCCATTCCTGGTCATTCCCGTTTTGCTATTTATAGCAAGTTGTGATAAAAATGATGATCTTCAGAAAGATCGTCCACAGGTAACATCCACAGTACCATTAAGCGATGCAGTTGACGTAGATATCAGCACAGAAATTACTGCCGATTTCAGTGTAGCCATGGATACTACAACAATTAATGCTAATTCATTTACCGTAAAAAGGGGTTCAACTGCGGTTTCGGGTGTTATTTCTTATTCCGGAAAAACAGCAACATTTATCCCTGATAATCCATTGCTGCTCAATTCAGATTATACCGCATCCATATCTACCGAAGCTAAGGATGTTCATGGTAATCAGCTAACAGCCGGTGTAGTTTGGAATTTCACAACTTTCTCATCCGGATCACCCGAAGTAGTAAATTTAAGGAGCTCAGGAAATTATGTAATCCTGGCCAAAACGGCAATTAACAATGGCCCTACATCCAGTATTTCCGGCGATTTGGGTTTAAGTCCGGCAGCCACATCCTATATTACAGGATTTTCATTGACAAATGAAACCGGGTATGCCACTTCTGCCCAGGTGATAGATGGCGGAAGAATATATGCAGCCGATATGGCAGACCCAACCCCTGCTAATCTTACAACGGCCGTTGAAAACATGATTACAGCATACGATGATGCCGCAGGTCGCTCAGCGCCACATTTCATCGAACTGAATACAGGAAACATTGGTGGAAAAACACTACTGCCGGGCCTTTATAAATGGACCAATACGGTTACACTTCCCGCTAATGTTAACGTTTCAGGCGGACCCGATGATGTCTGGATTTTCCAGATTGCCGAAGACCTTACAGTAAGTACAGGGGTGAAGGTAATTCTTCAGGGTGGTGCACAGGCCAAAAATATTTTCTGGCAGGTAGCCGGTACAGCAACTTTTGGTGCAAACTCGCACTTTGAAGGGATTATATTATCCATGACAGGAATTACTTTTCAAACAGGTGCCACCCTTAACGGAAGAGCATTGGCTCAAACATCTGTTATACTGGATGAAAATACGGTTGTTCAGCCTCAATAGTAGATTTTAAGAAATCATCCGAAGTAAAAGGGGTGCCTGATTTTAATTGCAGGCATCCTTTTTTTTATTCTGATTGATTTTAAAAGTGTGAATCACTGACCATTTCTTTCTTTGCCGCATACAAGATAAAAAATATATACCCGATTATAAAAAGTTTACATTGAATAGTTAAAGTAGTTGGAATGTGAGATTTATGTAACTTTTTCTCTGAATTGTGTAATGCAATCCGGCACTAATAATACAATCTTTGTACTTTAAAAATCAACTTTTCAGATTCCGGTGTACCGGAATTTTCAAAACCAAAACTAACAATATGGAAACAGTGCAATCTAATAAAACCATATCCTGGGATGAAAAAAAGGAAAGACTCAAATCAATCTTTCCTGCCATTACCGATAGTGATTTGCAATTTAATGATGGCAAGGAAAAGGTTATGATAGAAAAGCTGGCATACAAGCTTGACAAATCAGAAGATGAGCTTCGCTATATCATACATGCAGTATTGTAGAAAATTCTAAAACATTTAATAACTAATACTAAAAACCAGGAAATGAAAAAAACACTAATTACCAGCCTGATTGCATTTTGCTTTGTTACCATAAGCGTTGCACAGGATTACAACACAGGAATCGGCCTCAGGGGCGGACCTTTTACAGGGCTTACGGTTAAGCATTTTGTAAGCGAAAGAACAGCATTTGAATTCCTTCTGGCCAGCAGATGGAGGGGATTTGAGGTTACAGGTCTTTATGAAATTCACAACCCGGTTGCCGATGTGGAAAGATTAAAATGGTATTATGGATTTGGTGCGCATGCTGGTTTCTACGATGGAGATTACACATACAAACGATGGGGTGAAAGAGGAACAAGGTATAATGTGCTGGGGATCGATGGAATTTTGGGCCTTGAATACAGTTTTTCTGAAATTCCCTTTAATGTAAGTCTCGACTGGAAACCTACGTTCAACTTTTATGGATACTCCGGTTTCTGGGGTGATGGTGGTGCACTTTCAATCCGCTATATTTTTTAAACTGAAGACAACCAACTCAGTTTTTAAAACCCATAAACAACATCAAAACAACCAATTAATAATCATGTATTATGGAACCCAAACAATATTTTCTGACAAAAAACTTGAGCCGGAACCCGGGGAATTATGATTCGGCCATAAATGGTGCTTCACATTCAACTGATCATGAAAGCCATAAAATAGATGGTGTTAGCCCAAAGGAACGCAAAATAATGAAGAGATTGCAAGAACTGGAAAAAATAAATGCAGGACTGGAAAAAACAATAGAACAACGCAAAGACGAAATTGCTGAAATTATTGCCTCAAATAAAAAATACATTTCCATACTGGCGCATGACTTAAAAAGTCCGTTTAGCTCCATATATGGTGTACTGGGTTTACTAAAGGATTGCATTCATGAAAACAACCTGGACGAAATGGAAGAATATATCGACATTGCTTCCAGCTCAGCAATAAACACAACCAATCTGATTGAAAACATAATGGCATGGGCTACTTCACAAAAAAAGGATAACGGCTTTAATCCCGTAAGAATTAATCTTGCAAATCTGGTCAATCAGGAAATTGAGAACAGCAAACTTGCTGTGAAACTTAAAAAATTATCAATAGTACATAGCATTGACCCGGATTTTAATGTTAGTGCTGATCTTCAGATGACAAAAACAATATTAAGGAATCTGATCAACAATGCCATAAAATTTATCAGCCCCAACGGAAATATAATAATAAGGGCAACAGAAGTCGGCTCGTTGATTGAAATTTCAGTAATGGATAATGGCATAGGAATTTCCCCTGAAGACCAGATTGGATTATTTGATGTTGATTCAACTGAGATTATTCCGGAAAATAGTTTTAAAAGAAGAAAAGGACTGGGGCTTCTACTCTGCTGGGAGTTTGTTAATATTCATGGTGGAAATATCCGGGTTGAAAGTCAGCCGGGCAAAGGAAGCAGTTTTATTTTTACCCTGCCGAAACATGATTAATACTGATAGTTAAGGGGGGGGTGTACCCGGCGTCCTGACATAAGGAAATAACCTGGGATACCAGTAAAACTTAAAAGGAAGCAATAAGAAAGAAAAAAGAGGAAGGTATCAGATTTTAACCATCTGATTATAAAAGTAAACAAACAGAACCATGAGAAACACAATCCTTTTTATCCTTGCACTGTTCCTTGCAGTAGGATGTGCGATGAACCTGGTAACAGGTCGTAAACAACTAAGCCTGGTAAGCGAATCGCAACTCCAGGTAATGGCCCTTGACCATTACAGTACATTTCTGGCCGAACATAAGGTATTAGACCCTGCCACCAATAATGATGCTGCAATGGTGAAGCGTGTAGGTTTTCGGATTGCCAATGCAGTAACAGATTATTACAACAAGCAGGAAAAACAAGCAGTACTGGAAGGATACGATTGGGAATTCAGCACAATTGATGACAAAGACGTTGCAAATGCCTGGTGCATGCCCGGAGGTAAGGTAGCTGTTTACACAGGTTTATTACCTATAACGCAAAACGAATCAGCACTTGCAATCGTTATGGGGCATGAAATTGCCCATGCTGTGGCCAAACATGGAAGTGAAAGAATGAGCCAGGCTTTGATGCAGCAATTGGGAGGTATGGCACTGGAGATTGCACTTACCAAGGAACCCGAACAAACAAAAAACCTGTTTTTATTATCTTACGGAATAGGAAGCCAGGTGGGGGCCATGTTGCCCTGGTCGCGCCAGCAGGAAACCGAAGCAGACAAATTTGGATTGATATTTTCTGCCATGGCCGGGTATGACCCCCGCGAAGCAATTCCTTTCTGGGAAAGAATGTCAGCAGCCGGAGGGGCTAAACCCCCTGAATTTCTCAGCACACACCCATCTGATGAAAGAAGGATGAGAGACCTGAAGAAATTTATGCCTGAAGCCATGAAGTATTATAATCCGCAATAAATAAAATGTCGTTTTGAAATAACAAACTATGTAATAATGCAACAGTTTATTTAATAATAAATCATGCGAAAAATCAGATTAAGATCTTCAAATAAAACAGCTTACTACATAATTGCCGTATTGGTAGTATTACTGGCATTTATCCTGTTAGGAGGCGGTACATGGTTTAAAGGAAGTGGAGGATCGGGGATGGCGGGCTTGCGATGGGCACAGATAATTATAAGCCTGGTAATCGGTTTCTTTCTTGGATGGGTGGCTTCAAAAAGAAAATGGTAACTGGCGAATAATTAATCTTTTATCAAAATAATACATGTGTTAAAATTTTATTTAAATACTATAAATCTGAAAACAAAATCCTTCATCAATATTCATTTTTGATGTATGGGTTTTTTTATTTATTTTGTGTAATTATATTTCAAAGTCTGAAATTTGAATGTAAATCCGGAAAGTAACAGGCTCAGGCCTGATATAGCTGCACAAACCCACTATTATTAAAATGGCAAAAGCAAAGCAAACCATCTCAAATAAGGTCAAATCAGAAGAAGTTTCACAGGATAAAAAGCCCACTCCCGAACAGGCATTGTTTCCTATTGTAGGTATTGGTGCATCAGCAGGCGGACTGGAAGCCATGGAGCAATTTCTGAAAAATGTACCTGAAATAACCGGGATAGCTTATGTGGTGGTGCAGCATCTGGATCCCACACAAAAGGGGATGCTGCCCGAGCTATTGCAGCGAAATACCAAAATGAAGGTATTTCAGGCCAGTGACGGAATGTTGGTCAGCCCAAATTGTGTTTACGTGATCCCGCCTAATAAAAGCATGTCTATCCTGCATGGCAAACTTCAGCTGTTTCCGCCGCAGGAAACAAGGGGGCTGCGCCTTCCTGTTGATTTTTTTCTGCGCTCTCTTGCCAAGGACCAGAAGGATTTGAGTATCGGACTCATCCTTTCAGGAATGGGTTCGGATGGCAGTGTAGGAATACGTGCCATTAAAGAATGTAACGGGATCGTGATGGTACAGGATCCTGCCAGTGCAAAGTACGACAGCATGCCGAAAAATGCTATTGAATCGGTACTGGTTGATATTGTAGCCCCTCCCCATGAATTATACGCAAAACTTAGGGGATTTCTGAAGCATATCCCCCTGATAAAAACCAATCTTGACATCGCAACTAAAGATCAATCCGCACTGGAAAAAATTATTTACCTTCTGCGAACCTTTACCGGCAACGACTTTTCATTGTATAAAAAAAGTACCATGTATCGCAGGATAGAAAGAAGAATGGGAGTGCATAAAATTGGTAAAATTGCTGCATATGTTGACCTGCTGCAGAAGAACCCCAGGGAGGGTGATATTCTGTTCAAAGAGCTCATGATTGGGGTAACCAGTTTTTTTCGCGACACAAAAGTTTGGGAAAAACTGGCCGATACATTGATTAGCAATTTCATGGACGGTCAGTCGGGAAATAGAACATTAAGGGCATGGGTACCCGGATGTTCTTCAGGTGAAGAAGCCTATAGCCTGGCCATCATTTTTAAAGAAGCTTTAGCAAAAATAAACCCATCTCCAAATATCTCTTTACAAATATTTGCTACCGACCTGGACCACGATGCCATTGAAGTAGCCAGAAAAGGCATTTTTCATGAAAATATTGCCGCTGATGTTTCATCCGAACGACTTGCCCACTTTTTTGTAAAAACAGAGGAGGGTTTTCAGGTAGTCAGTAGTGTAAGAGAAATGGTGGTGTTTGCACAGCACAATCTAATTATGCATCCCCCTTTTATCAATATCGACATTCTTTCGTGCCGCAACCTGCTCATATACCTCGAAACAGAGCTTCAGAAAAAATTACTCGGGTTATTTTTCTATAGCCTGAACACTAATGGTCTGCTGATATTGGGCAGTTCAGAAACCCTTGGTAAAATGAATACCCACTTCGATTCATTAGACAGCAAGTTAAAAATATTTAAGCGTGCAGAAAACGTAGTACATCCAAATCTTACAGATTTTCCATCCTCCTATTCAAGGACAAAGCCAACCATTGACAAAAAATCAGAGCCGGTTGCCCAGGCACCCAATATTCAATCCCTTGCCGAACAACTGCTGTTGCAGCAATTTTCACCTCCCGGGGTACTTGTTAACCACAATGGGGATATCATATTCATAAGCGGGCGTACCGGAAAATACCTTGAACCCGCTTCAGGCAAGGCCAACCTGAATATTTTTGCCATGCTTCGTGAGGGGTTAAGACACGAATTTCAGGTTGGATTTCACCAGGCGCTTTATCAAAAAGGCTCTGTTGTTTTACACAATCTAAAGGTGGGTACAAACGGCAATACACAAACCCTGAATATCAGCATTAAATACATGGACAAACCAGACCCGCTAAAGGATAACCTGATGATTATATTCACGGATATCCCGGATGTGCCGGAAGTAAAACCGCAATCCAAAACCACCGGTAAATCTTCGAAAAGTATAAGAGAAGCGGAGATGGAGAAAGAATTGCGCTATACACGTGAAGAGATGCAAAGCACCCTTGAGGAAATGCAGACTTCGCAGGAAGAGCTCAAATCGACCAATGAAGAACTGCAGTCGGCCAATGAAGAACTGCAATCAGCCAACGAAGAGCTTACAAGCTCAAAAGAGGAAATGCAGAGTCTCAATGAAGAACTCCAAACCCTTAACGCAGAGCTTCTTGCCAAAGTTGAAGATTTTGCCAGGGTGGACAATGACATGAAAAACCTGCTCAACAGCACCGATATTGCCACACTGTTTCTCGATAAAGAGCTGAATATTCGCCGATACACCAACCAGGCAACCAAAGTTTTTAAGTTGATAAAAAGCGACATCGGCAGGCCGTTTACCGATCTGGTATCCGATCTTATCTATCCTGAAATGGCCGACGATACGCTCGAAGTATTAAGAACACTGATTTTTATTGAAAAACAAATCCCCGGTAAAGGCGGAAGCTGGTTTTTAATTCGTATTATGCCCTACCGGACTTTCGATGACAGAATTGATGGCCTGGTAATCACTTTCATCAACATAACTGAGTTGAAGAGGGTGGAAGAAAAATGGAAGGAAACAGAACAAATACAGCGGATATTATTAAATTCATCTCCGGATATATTTATCAAATTATCATTGCAGTGGGAAGTCGTTGAGTTTAATAATGCAGCAGAAACCTATTTTGGTGTAAAACGTGAAAATGCCCTAAATCAAAACTTTTTTCAAATGTTTATCGCAGAACCCATGCAGAAAAAGACCGAACAGGTTTTGCAAGAACTATTGAACAATACGCAGGATGGCAGGTTTGAAACCAAAGTCATAGCCGCTAAAGGCAACATGCAAAATGTTGAATGGTCTGCTAAGATATTGTTTAACAGCTCTAATATAGTAACCGGGATGGTTTTGCGGGGAGAATTTGACGGGAAGTAATAAGACTATGCCGGGCTTAATGTTAACCTCCACTGCATTCATGTTATCGCGCAGTTGCGATAATTAATAAGTTAATCTAATTATCATTCTAATGAAAACTGAAGAACCCGATTTCACCGACCCACAGGACCTGCGCAAGCAAGCCGAATTGATACTTCAACAGAAAAAGGAAAAAGCAAAACTGGATGAAGAAAGTGAAGCAAATGCAAAAAAACTTTTGCATGAATTACAGGTGCACCAGATAGAACTGGAAATGCAGAATGAAGAGCTTCAAAAGGCTTATGAAACTGCAGAAGCAGCACTGAAGAAATATACACTTGTATTTGACCAGGCACCCATGGGTTTTGTTACCCTTGAAAGCGATGGGACTATTACTGAGTTGAACTTCACCACTGCCGAAATGCTTGGCGATCGGCGCTTTAGCTTGATAGGAAGCAATTTTAAGCTGTACATTTCAGATAAATCGAAAGGTATGTTTAACAGTTTCTTTAAAAACGTTTACACTTCACACAAAAAGGAATCCTGTCAGGTGATGCTGGGCGATGAAAATAAATCTTTATTCCAGGTCTATATCGAAGGGATTGTAATAGAAAATGACAGCAAATGCTTGCTGTCAATAGTAAATATTTCTAAACTAAAGTAATACTCTTACTTAATAGCACTTTTGCTTAAAAAAGGGGCTGCCTTACAAGTTTGAAAACAATTGTAAGGCAGCCCTTTAATAAATAAACCGGGAAGCCCTTAAAGAGCCCACCTGGATTATATGTTAAAACCGGTATCCCAGCGAAAGACCAAAGCCGGTATTCTTCATGGACTTAATGGAAAGATCATTTGCCAGCAACCTGTTATCTTCAGGATTTATTGCAAGCATACCCAGTTGCGAGTTGAGCTGAAAGAATAATCCGCCGGCCGTTTCATATCCAACAAAAACATTCCCCCCAACATCAAGAGGTTTAAAATAAGTTGTAGTTAAAGGAGCTCCTGCTTCAACAGTATTTGTGAATTCAATATCATTCTCAAATGACAGCGAACCCCCTTCATGTTTAGCCTTGCCCATTATACCATAACCCACATAAGGGCCAAAGCCAACCATTACATATCCGGCACCCAGCAAACCTTTGTAAACAAAATTCAAAGGCAGTTCAATATATGAAAGGTTATAGGTACTTGTAACGGGGCCGGTTGTGCTTTTTGCTCCTTTGGTGGAGAAAAGCAATCCGGGTTGAAAGTAGAATTCCGGTACTAAAGGTATCTGAACGTTAGCTCCTATGTGATAACCAACGATCATATCGTAGTCCAGGTTACCGCCATTGATGTCTTTACCATTCAGATTCTGAATATTTACGCCCCCCAATAATCCGAAGACAGGTCCTGCTCTATGTGTGCTTTGAGCAAAAGTTAATGTCGCTGAAAGCATTAGCATCATTGCAACTGAGAAAATTTTGGTTTTCATTTCAAGTTTTTTTTAAGTTATTTTCGATTTAATTTGGATTATTGGGCTGCTTGCTTTTCAGCTTCAGCCCTCATTTTTTCATTAGCAGTAATAAGGAATTCAACCCTGCGGTTAAGTGAGCGTCCTTCTGCTGTTGAATTATCATACCTTGGTGTGTTTTCACCAAATCCTTTTACTGTAAGACGTAAGCTGGTAATACCTTTTTGGACAAGGTAATTGGATACGGTACCGGCACGTTGAATAGACAGATTCTGGTTATAGGCTTCAGCCCCTCTGCTATCGGTGTGCCCCTGTATCTCTATGTCTGTTTCAGAATAGCTGTTCAAAACAAGAACCAGTTTATCAAGGTTTGTTTTTGCTTCATCCGACAGATGTGATTGGTCAAAACCAAAGAGAATGCTGCTGTTGAACTCAACAATAATACCTTCGCCAACACGTTCAACCCGTGCGTCGGGCACTTTATTCTTGATTTCTTCAGCCTGTTTGTCCATCTGATTGCCAATTATAGCACCTGTGGCGCCACCAACGGTAGCTCCTATTATAGCTCCAATTTCTGTATTGCCTGTTGTTCTGCCAATCACTGCGCCAACTGCTCCGCCGGCAGCAGTTCCAACAACCGCTCCTTTCTGGGTTTTATTCCAGGAGGCACAGCCGACAAAGACCAGGGATGCAAATAAAATCGCGAACAGACTAATTGATGTGAATTTTTTCATGATACTTTTTTTTAAAGTTTGAATACAATGTTTTATGAAGGTAAAATTACTGCCTGGCCATAAGGAAAGTGTTACACAAAAGGTTGTATAAGTTACATGATTCACTGATAATTCAATGATTGTATTCTGTTCAGGCAACTGTTTGAGAAAACAGACAGGGTTTTTCAGCACGCATGAAAGCCGGTTTCAATTTGCAGCAATTTTTCGCCTGCTTCATCCATTGCTGCACCAAATGTAATAATACCCTCTTCATGCCCGCCCATAACCAGGGTTTTCTCTTCCGGAACATGGGTTTCTCTGAATAATCGTTTGATCTCGCCGGCCATTTCAGGAGTACCATATTCTACATAAGTGTTTGTGGTTGGCACCAGATTCATGAGCTTTTTCCATAGTTTCATACTGTGCACATGAATGACCGCCATTGTTTCCGGAGAGCACTCATAAATGGCTGCATGTGTCAGCGATTCGGATGAGGCTATGATGGGTCCTTTGCACTCCAGGGTGTTTTGCTCCAGATTATAGCCGGTGACCAGGGTAAAGTGCTTTTCGGTCAAATGCTTAAATCCACCGGTAGCCGATCCGGTGATGATGAATGAATTTCCCCTGTGCCGCATGCTGATATTACCAAAGCCAACACCATCATCATATACGCCTATTAAACCCAAGGCATACAATTTATCGCGCCAGACATTGATTTCCCTGATATGATCAGGTGAAACCGGTCCGGCTTTTATCCAGTGGCAGTTGAATTTGATGTAGCCTTCTTGCATGGGTTTAGGGGTTTTTCACTGCAGAGTCGCGAAGGTGCAGAGTTCGCAGAGTTTTGATTTATCGGTTAGGGATGGCATCCCTTAGTTTATCATGTTTGCTTTTTTAAAACAGTATTATTTTTTCCCATAAGACTGAATTATCTGGTGCTGTTTTCAGGGATGTAATCCCTTAAATGTTGATATAAAGGCAGTTGGATTTCAGATTTTTGATTGATGATTTCAGATTTGTAATATTTCGTGCTTCGATATTAGCTTCGCTGAGCTCGGTTATGCCTCGGTTCGAATTTTTATGTTTTTTCCGGAAATAGCCTCAGAATTTCATTCTTCCCGGCCTTACAAATTCCCCTTTCGGTGATAAGACCGGTAACCAGTCTTGCCGGTGTAACATCAAAAGCATAATTGGCAGCCGGGCTGTTTTCGGGGCAGATGCGTACTTTTTTGATTTGATCATCGCACCAGCCTTCCACATACTTAACTTCATCGGGATCTCTCTGCTCAATTGGGATGTCCTTTACGCCGTCTAACGTTTTCCAGTCGATGGTGGAGGAGGGCAGGGCCACATAAAACGGGATGTTGTTATCGCTAGCAGCCAGGGCTTTCAGGTAAGTACCCACCTTATTGGCCACATCGCCTGTGTGGGTGGTACGGTCGGAGCCCACGATTACCAGATCTACCATTCCCTGTTGCATGAGATAGCCTCCGGCGTTATCGGTGATGAGGGTGTGCGGCACACCGTGGTTGCCCAGTTCCCAGCAGGTGAGGGCAGCACCCTGGTTGCGTGGCCGGGTTTCATCAACCCAAACATGCACGGCAATGCCCCTGTCATGAGCTGCGTATATGGGAGCGGTAGCAGAGCCATAATCCACAAATGCCAGCCAGCCGGCATTGCAATGGGTAAGTATGTTTACAGGTTTGCCGCCTTTACTGCGGCTGATCTCTTCAATAAGCTTAACACCGTGTTCGCCAATGCGGCGGCAATATTCGGCATCCGAATCGGCAATTTC